>DATNAU010000049.1:0-4670 GCA_035572415.1 Acidobacteriaceae bacterium | reverse complement strand
TGCTGCGCCCATTCCTCGTTCGACATCCGTACAACGGACGCTAAACGTCCGTTCGCGTTGTTCAGTGCATGCCCCCGCTGCCAGTAGTTGAAGATCAGCAGAAGATAGGCGCCATGCTGAATCGTGGTCAGGTGCGCGGTGTCGGCCAGGTAGTCGGCGATGTACAACTGGATGTATGGGAGTGCAGCCATTACTCCCCCTGCCCCGCCTGTACCAGCGCCTCGCCCACCACACGCTTGGCGCCTTCCAGCTGCATCAGCGCGTCCTGCAATTCCTGCCGGGTAGCCTCGCCACGGTCGAAGCGCTCAGCGACGTTGCGCAGGCAGCCGATGACGTCGGCGAACGATGACGGGCCGCTCGCGCGAACCTGAGCCACGCCGTACCGCGCCCACTTGACCAGCTCGGGGTCGTTGTCGGGTTCCAGTGGGGCCAGGGAGTGGTCGGAGATGTTCATGCGCGACGCTCCTTTTCGAGTTGACGTGCCAGCGTGGGGCGATTGATTCCCTCGTACCATTGCCGCAGCGTGGTTTCATTGAGACAGGCCGATGCGGCCACGCTGGACAGACTTTCGCCACAGGCAACACGCCGAAGCAAAGCAAGAGCGTCAGCATCGGAAACCTTGACGTTCCAACCGCCACCGGTCTTTTTTAGGGTTTTGGGCTTGACGCGTTCGTTTGGAGGCAGCCTGTTCGCGAGCCGGCGCAGTGCCGGACTGAACATGGATCGCGTGGATTCAACATGACCGAACGAACGGTCAGAGGATCGGCGCTTTGGCCTTGATGTACCGATCATGCGGCGGCTCCCCATGCGCGTTGTGTTGGCGCGACGATGGCGGCGATGCGGTCACGCTCGCGCTGGCGCCCGGCGGATTCCCGCAAGGCGCGCTCCATGTCGCGGTACTGGACAATCAAAGTGGTCCCGGTGGCGTTGCAAAACGCCTGCGTGCGCCGTGCCGACAGCGGACGTTCACCCTTGACCATCGCGTTCACCAGCGATTTGCTGGCGCCGATGCGGGCGGCAATTTCGCGATACGTCAGGCCCGAAAGCGCGACGGATGCCGCGATGGCGTCCTGTTCGCTGAAACACATGCGAAGCGTGCGTTCATCGGCTGGACGCGGACTGCGGATGCCTTCGATGCGTGGCGGCAATAGCTGCGCCACGCCTGTCCCCGGCTGTCCACTTTTGTCCACAAGTTCGCCTGGACAAAAATTTTTGTCATGCAGATCACGGCCAAAATTCGCGACCATGACTTAGACCGCCTCCTGCGCTGCAGGAGGTGGCGTGCTGAACACGTCAGGACGCAGCAGCTCAAGAAACTGCCTGCGCGCTTCGGGGATACCGTTGCGCCGCCACTCGCTTACGCTGGGCGGTTTGACCTTGCAGATGGCAGCCACGGCGGATGTGCCGCCGAGCTGGTCGATGATGTGAGAGTCGTCCATGCGCGGAGCATAGGCATTCCTACGGCATGTGTCAATAGGCATTCCTATGCGTGATTTGTGTAGGCTGGCCTAATGCTTCCTCCTTGGGCGCAACGCATAAAGACGCTTCTAGACGCCGACCCCGCCAAGTCGGCTGCGGGCTTGGCGCGCGCATGCGGTATCAAGGGCGGGTCGGTCAGCGGATGGTTCGGCGCTGGCAAGCCAACGAAGATGATTAGTGGCGACAACCTGGTATCCGCCGCCGCGTACCTCGGCACCACGGCGGAATACATCATGACCGGGCGCGAGCATGTTGCGGCAAGCCAATCTCAGGCCGTGAGCATGGACACTGAGATGCTCAAGTCCGCCATCGTCAGCGTGAAAGAAGCCCTCCGTACCCTTGGCCTGGAGTTGGACGCCTTTCTCGCGGCACCTCTTATTGCCTACGCTTATGCGGAACGGATAGCTATGCCGCGAGTCATGAGCAAAGATGAGTACGCGGCGTTCGATGCGATGGTGACGGCCAAGCTACAGGGGGAATTGGGCAATGTCGGAAAGCAAGGAAGAGTTGTTGAAGAAGGCGGCGGCGGCACTAAAGCTGCTGCGACCCACAAGACGAAGGTTGGTGCTCGTAAGTGATCGGGATGCTGCGGTCCTTAAGCTCGATCTAGGCTCACTAAGACGCCAGCACACCAGACGAAGTAGACCCAAGGCGTAATCAGCCAAGCCCGCCAAAGCGGGCTTTTTCATGCCTGCGATAATTTACTGTACCGCATCGTTCCATATTTGCATAGGAATGCCTATTGACATGAAGCGTAGGAGTGCCTAAGCTTCTCCCATCAGCCACCCAGTGGCACGAGGGAGAGACGAGATGGCAGGCAAAGCAAACCGCAAGCATGGCCGCAGCAAGCGCAAGCCGACCGACCAGCGCTACAAGAACGAGATGCGCTGGCAGAAGAACGCCAAGCGCCGGCAGGCCCAGCACGAGACGCGGCTGGCGAAGAAGGCGCGGCACATGGCATCGCGGAAAGCGCGCGGGCTGGACAAGCCGGCCGAATCGCAGCAGGTGGCGGCATGAACACGCCTCGCGAATACCTCGCCGACCCATACAGCCTGACCGATGCCGAGCTGCAAGCCCTGCTGTCGCTTGCCATCACTTTTCATCACGCCCAGCGCGACTACACGAAGCGCGCGGAGAAGGAGGAACAGGAATGAACGCCGCCCGCTATCAGGAAATCCAGGACATGCGCGAACCCCGCACGAAGCGCAGCGAGTTTCGCAGCGGCAAGCTGGAGTATCGCGCACCGACGAAGATCAACGTGGCGCCGGAACCGACATACGGCCGCAGGCATGACGATCTGTCGCCGATGAAGTTGGCGATTGCCGGCGCGATCTTGGCCGGGGTGTTTGTCATCGGCCTGTGCTGGTATACGGCGCCCGTGCAGGAGCTGGTCATGTTCTTGAGGATGCAGCCGTGAGCGGGCAGGTCGATGTGCTGGCGGTACTGGACCGCGCATGCACGACCCTGAACGATGAGGGCCTGTTCAACCCCGGCGACGATCTTTGCAAGGCGCGCCGAGCCGTGGCCGAGCTGATCGGGGCGCACGCCAAGCTGATCGAGCGGCACGATGCCCTGCTGGCGGCTGCCGTGGACGCGAGATTCCTTCCGCACTACCCGACTGGCTCGATTGACTTCGCCCGCGTCGCCCTCGCCCGCGTAGGAGGTGCGAAATGAGGACGATGACGTTCGACCAGGCGCAAGAGCGATGGGACAACATGCTGCCGCCGGACGACTTCGGCCAGGAGCCGACCGAAGCGCAGATCGAAGAGGCTTTCAGCGAGCTGGTGCAGGACGACGAGCGGCTTAACGACTTCATGCTCACTTCGGACGTGACGATCTGCACGGTATATCAGTTGTATCACGCGCACGGCTTGCCACGATGCGACGGAAGCGAGCGCGACGACGATCTGCGCGATCGCTATGCCAATGAGTTCACCGCGTTCTTCGATCACTACCGCGCCTGGTTGGGCGACCGGCTTACCGACAAGGCGGACAAAATCATGCAGGCCGACATGCGGGCCGCGCGCGAGGACGCCGAGGAGTACGCCGCCGAGTGTCGGGCCGAAGCGGAGGAATACCCGTGGTGAACACAAGCCCAGCCGGCGGTGGCTTAACACCGGCACTGGATGATCGGGCCAGCTACCAAGCGTCTCCTACCCGATGCATTCAGCGCGTCCCGGTCTGCGCGATGACCGGGGAACCTATTCACCACGCGCTGCCGGTCGCACCCCACCGGCAAGGAATTTGAGATGAGCAACGAAATGCAGCCGTATCAGGGCGCGATCAAGCAGGCGAAGGACCGATTTCAGAAGGTCGCTGCGTCCACCGTGAACTACGACAAGGAGTCCATCTTCGCCATGCAGGCGTTGATGAAAAACTCGTTTTCGATGGACACCGCGAACAAGAACCCGCAGTCCGTGCATCTGGCGATGATCAACGTGGCGTCTACCGGCCTCACGCTGAACCCGGCGAACGGCTACGCCTACCTTGTGCCACGTGACGGCCAGATCGTGCTGGACATCAGCTACAAGGGCCTTATCAAGATCGCCACGGACTCTGGCGCGGTGGTATGGGCGCGGGCTGACATCGTATATGCCGATGACCAGTTCACGTACCACGGTCCCGCCTGCATGCCGGAACACACCGCCGATCCGTTCAAGGCTGATCGCGGTGACATCGTAGGTTGCTATTGCATCGCAAAGACGAAGGATGGCGACATCCTGACCGAAGTCATGCCGATGGCCGAGCTTGCGAAGATCCGCGCCAAGTCGATGGCGTACGCCAAAAAGAACTCCGGCCCGTGGGTTGAATGGTTCGAGCAGATGGCCAAGAAGGCCGTCATCAAGCGCGCCAGCAAGACATGGCCCTACACCGATGATCGTCTGGCGCAAGCCGTGGAAGTCGCCAATCACGGCGAGGGCGGCTATGACCTGGACGGCGATGCCAATGGCGGCAATGCGGCCATCCGTATCGAGGACCCGCGCAAGGCTAGGCATGACGAAGCGGCCGAACAGTACGAAATGAGCGTCCAGTTCATCAAGGACAAGATCGCGCTATGGGACGAATCGCAGGCGGATGACTGCCTCTATTCCGTGGCCGAGGCGTGGGCGGAAATCCCCAGTGCAGCACAGATCGACTTGTGGCTGGCGCCGACCAAGGGCGGCATCTTCACCACCCACGAGCGCGACGTA
>DATNAU010000048.1:0-25625 GCA_035572415.1 Acidobacteriaceae bacterium | reverse complement strand
TACGGTGTTGAATCCGAGGCCCGCTGCCGATCCTGGAACGCTGGGCGGCGATGGATATCCAAAGGGCATCACCACCACCATCGGCTTGACCTTCCCTGCCGCCAGCATGTTGTCCATGATCTCGCTGACGTGCCCCAGCCGCGTCCACGCCGTCTCGTCCGCGTTCGCGCCGTGAAAGAGGTACAGCACCGGATATTTGCTCTTCCCGCTCGCGTCGTATCCGGGAGGCGTGTAGATGGTCACACGCCGGATCGTGCCCAGCGACTTCGACTCATACCAGTCCGTGCGGATCTCGCCATGCGGCACGCTCTGCACATCGAAGAAGCGCGGCGCATCGCCGGGTACGTTCAACAGGCTCTGAATGGTGCTGGCCGTGGATCCAAACTTCACGTCATAGTTGCCGGGGTCGATGGTCTTTACGCCGTCGATGGTGAAGTTGTAGTCGTAGATCTCCGGCGCCACCGGCCCGATGGTCACGCTCCACAGGCCGTTTGCGTCCTTCGTCAGCGGAACCTCGCCTTTCAGGAACTCGCTTCCGCTCACAGTCACCGAACTCGCCTGTGGCGCGCTCAGGCGGAACGTCACATGTCTGTCCGCGCTGATCTCCGGCGATCGCACGGCCGGTGCAAACGCTCCGCGGCCAGCACGCGCCGGCACATTCTGCCGTGAACTCGCCGCCGGCGCAGACGCATCCTGAGCCGTCACGGCTCCGCATGTCGCGGCCGCACACACCGCACCCACCAATAAATCTCGAAGCAGCTTCATTCAGTCATGTCCCGTGTGCAGAGTTGCGGAGTAATTCTGCTTTCCCGATACGATCCACCAGCCCGCAAAGTCTCCGGAGAACGGCAAATTGGTCATACCAGTGAACCGCGGAGCATCCTACCGGCTGGCAGGTTGCCCTGTCAAAGCCCTCGCGATGCACACGAGGATCTGAATACGTCGACACGTCTATGTATATTGATCTGCGTCAACGGAAAACGTGACCCGGCAGTCGAAGCGTCCGCGCCAACTCTCCACTTGCGCGGCTGGAGTTGCAATGAGCAAACCACACCGCATCTTTTACGGCTGGCTCGTTGTCCTGGTTGGCGCGATTGGACTCTTCCTCGGCGCCCCTCTTACGGTTTTTTCCTTCAGCGTATTTTTCAAATCGCTTGCCGCGGATTTCCATGCCAGCCGGGCGGCCGTCTCATTCTCCTTTTCCCTCTTCAATTTCATCGGAGCGCTGTGGCTCCCCGGCACGGGCTCGCTGATCGACCGGTTCGGAGCCAAACGCGTCATCCTCATATCCACCCTGGCGTTCGGACTCGTCCTGTGTTCTGCATGGTGGGTGGGAGGCAGCTTATGGCAGCTCTATCTGTTTTTTGCCGTGCTGGGAATCGCGATGGCCAGCGGTCCCGCGCCGGTGCCGTATGGCGCGGTCATCTCACATTGGTTCGATCGCCGGCGCGGTCTTGCCATGGCGCTCACGATGATGGGAATTGGAATAGGCTCCATCGTCGTGCCCATGCTGGTCCAGCGTCTTCTCGCCGCGCACGGATGGCGCATCACCTTCGCGATCTTCGGAGTAGCGGTTCTGCTGCTTCCCTTCCCAGTCATCGCCGCCTGGCTCAAAGATGACCCCAGCGAGTGTGGCCTGCATCCCGACGGTGACGCAATGGCGCGCAGTTCGCCGCATCGTTCGCAGGAGCAAACAGGCGACCACTGGCGTGAGATATGGCGCAGCCCCACCTTCTGGAATCTGGTCTGCATCTTCATCCTTACCGGCGCCGCCGTGCATGGCTCGGCCCTTCATATGTCGGCCATCCTCACGGATCGCGGCGTCACGGCGGAGCGGGCTGCCCTGGCCACCTCGCTGGTAGGCGCTGCCGTCATCGTTGGGCGGCTCACATCCGGATATCTCCTGGACCGTGTCTTCGCACCGCACGTCGCCATCTTCTTCTATGGCGCAACGGCCGTCGGCATCGCCATGCTCGCTACTGGCACCGCTGGACCTCTGGCGCTGCTCGCCGCATTTCTCTCCGGACTCGGCATGGGAGCTGAGGTGGAAAGCATGGGTTACATGGTCAGCCGCTACTTTGGCCTTCGGGCCTTCGGTGTCGCGTATGGTGTGGCCTTCGGCGCATTCATGATCGCCGGGTCGGCAGGCGTCCTCTGGATGGGCGCGGGCTACGATCGCTTTCACTCCTATACGGTGCCGCTGGTGACCCTCTGCGCGGCAGTCGTGCTCGCTCTCGTCCTGCTTTCGCGCCTTGGGGCCTACCGCTACATGGCGGAACCGGCGGAGAAACAAGCAGACGAACCGATGGTGCTCCCGGTATAGGCATAAGGGGATCATCCTCGGCGCTCAGGATTCTCACCGCTTAAGTGCCGTCACTATAAAATGGGGTCTCAAGCGATCAATTTCTGCTTACAGGAATGCATGCTTAAGACCGCGGTGCACGAAGTCTCGTTTCGCCAGCGCCTCCGCGCACATCTCGCGATCGCGCGCTTCGATCATTCCATCAAGAACCTCTTCGTCTTGCCCGGCGTCATTGTCCCGCTCTCCACCGGCGCGGCAAGCCCGAGCCCCAAGCTGGTGCTCAGGCTGCTCGTGGCTTTTGTTTCTATCACCCTGGTGGCCTGTTCCAACTATGTGATCAACGAGGTTTTAGATGCTCCCTACGACCGCCTCCACCCGATAAAGAAAGACCGCCCTGCCGCTCGCGGCCTGGTCAATATTCCTCTGGCGTATGTTCAATGGCTGGCAATGATGGCGGCCGGTATCGCCATCGGTCTTACCATCTCGCGCACCTTTGCGGCCGTCGAACTGGCGCTATGGATCATGGGATGCCTCTACAACTTCCCGCCGATCCGCACCAAGGATGTGCCCTACCTCGATGTGACGACTGAATCCATCAACAACCCGCTGCGCATGCTGGTCGGCTGGTACGCGGTCACCACACTGGTCCCGCCTGTTTCGCTTCTGATCGCCTACTGGATGATCGGCTGCTACTTCATGGGTCTTAAGCGATTTTCGGAACTCAACGAGATCGGTGACCGCACCGTTGCACGCAGCTATCGCGCCAGCTTCCGCCATTACACGCCGGAGGCGCTGTTGGTAAGCGTCGTCTTCTATGCTTCGGCGGCGATGCTATTTCTCGGGGCCTTCATCATCCGTTACCGCATCGAGCTGATCCTCGGTTTTCCCTTCGTCGCTCTCACGATGGCGATCTATCTCAAACTCGCGTTTCACCATAACTCCGCTGTGCAGAACCCCGAAAAGCTATACCGTGAACCGCTCCTGATGAGTTCATTTCTCGCGACCGTGATCGTCATGAGCCTGCTGCTCTTCGTCCGCATTCCGAGCCTGGAGCAGTTCTTCCTGCCCACGCTGCCTCAGGTCACGCCGGCCACGCCCGCTGTCCCTTCCCAGCGTCCCGCGGCCACCATCCATTTGCACTCGACGGGTGTACAGACTTGATGGCCGCAGAATCCGTCCCGGATCGTCGCTTCGCCCCGCTGCTGCTCGCCGGCCCCCACCCGCTGAGACATGCGCCATGTCGGCGTCTTTCTCTCAGCGCAAATGGTTGCGCCCGTAGCCCTTGTACCATGTGTCCTACAGACTCTTGTCGATGCCCGTCCCGCAGAAATCAGATCGCGACAATCCCGGCGGATTCGTCCACATCCCGGCACTCGACGGAGTCCGCGGCATTGCCATTCTGCTGGTGCTCTTCGATCACCTCTTCTGGTCCAATGACAAAACCGGAAACAAGGTATTCGATTTCATCTCAGCGATCCGCGATTCCAGCTATGTCGGCGTCGATCTCTTCTTCGCTCTTTCGGGTTTCCTCATCACCGGTATCCTGCTCGACACTCTCGACGCGCCCCATTACTTCAAGACCTTCTACGCTCGCCGTGCCTTGCGCATCTTTCCGCTCTACTATGGATTCCTTCTGCTGCTTTTCTGCCTCACGCCTTTGCTGCATTTGAAGTGGTCAGGCTGGCAATATCTCTTCTTCACATATACGGCCAATCTCGTCCCCGGCCGGTGGCAACACACGCCGCTCCATCTGCGCTTTTTCAACATCGACCAGTTCTGGTCGCTCCAGGTCGAAGAGCAGTTCTACTGGCTTTGGCCTCTGCTCGTTTACCGCCTGCGCAACGCCCGCTCCGTCGCGCGCGCCTCGCTCATCGGTTGCGGTGTTGTGTTCGGCGTTCGCCTCTTCTGTGTGCTGATGAAGCACCATTCCGGCTTCGCGGACCCCTATCTTCCCTACAGCTTCACCCCTTGCTGCGCAGACAACCTCCTCTATGGATGCTGCCTCGCCGCCCTGATGCGGTCTCCCTGGCGAAACCGCGTCCTGCGGCTCGCCCCATATCTCTTTTGCGCGGCGCTCATTGTGCTGGGTGTGTTGGGCGCTCTGAACGGCGGTCTCGATTGGATGAAGCCAACCCGCGCCGCCTTCCTCATCGCGACCGTCGGATTCAGCTTCGTCGGCATCGGCAGCGCCGGCACCGTCGCCCTCGCGCTGCGACCGGGCTCCGCGGCAACGCGGCTGTTTCAGTCACGCATTCTGCGCTTCATGGGTGAATACAGTTACGGCATCTATGTTTTCCACTACTCCGTAGGATTCGTCATGGCGCCGGTGCGCAGCTTCGTCGATACGCAGTTGCACGTCAAGGCGCTCGGAGTACTCTGCGGCGCGGTGGTCGCTGCGCTTCTCAGCATCGCTCTAGCCTGGCTGAGCTACCGGTTCTACGAAAGGCCATTCCTGCGCCTGAAGCGATTCTTCAGTTACAGCGGCGCAACATAGTGCCATCCCATCCGGCCCTCTTTGGCGTATTTTGGAATTGCATTGGACCCGGAGCGTGTTTCATAAATCCAGTCAGCATGGAGCGGTCATGCCAACCAAAAGAGTTACTTTCGATGCCGTATGGAAGGCCGGAGCCACCCTTCCCGGCGTTCAGAAGAGCACCGCCTATGGAAGTCCTGCGCTCAAGGTAAAGCGGCCGGGCGGAAAATCTGAACTGCTGGCCTGTGTGCCCACCAACAAAGCCGCGGAGCCGGGATCGCTCCTGGTTCGCATCGACCGCAGAGAGCGTGCCTTCATGGTGGAAGACGCTCCCGACATCTATTACGTTCCCGACCATTACGCCGGTTATGACGGCGTTCTCGTGCGAATGGACCGGATGACGCCAGAGCTGATCCATAACCTGCTCGCGACTGCCTATCGCTTCGTCACACGCCGTCGATCGGGGTCGCGTCCGTTGACTCACTGAGGATCGCAGCCGTATACTCTGAGTGCGGGGTGGAGCAGCCCGGTAGCTCGTTGGGCTCATAACCCAAAGGTCGGTGGTTCAAATCCACCCCCCGCAACCAAGTTCTCAAACGGCGGCCTGCCCGGGCCGCCGTCACCGTTAAGGTCAACCATAAGCGGTATATCCTTGCGCAGCATCCAATCGTTAGAATCGGGGAGTTTTCCGGGCGCCTGAGCACCGGAACTCGAGCTCAGGGACCGGAACTTTCGCCGGATTTTTGAGTTTGAAGAGACACAGGCAATGGTGCGGTTAAGTGCCTGCCTGGACCTTCTCGGAGGAAGTCGATGCGTCTCCCCACTTCTCGAAGAATCTCTCCCGCTTCGTGCTCCGCTTTTGCCCTGACAATAGCTCTCGGTATACCCCTCCTCGGGCAAAGCGCGGCGCAGCAGCCCAAGGCTACCGTTTCCGACGCCCAGGTTGAGGCCAATGTACTGAAGACCCTCGCAGGCGCACCCGACCTCGCCAACCAGCCCATAACGACCACGACGGTCTACGGCGTGGTCACGCTGTCCGGATCCGTTCCCTCGGAAGCCCAGCGAACTGAGGCCGAGAACCTCGCTGCCCGCACCATAGGCGTGCAGAAGGTCGTGGATCAGCTGACACTCGGAACCGACCCCGGTGCTGAGCAGCAGGCGTCCACCGGCGACGGCGGTTCAGCCGTCGCGGATGCTCAGGGCACCAACCCGAACCTTCGGTCTGACGGCACCGTTGCTCCGCCTGACGACGCGCAGCAGTCCGCAGCGCCGGACCAGCAGGGCCAGCCCGACTCGCAATATGCCAATCAGCCGCCGGACATGGCCAATGGCCCCAGCTATGGCCCCGGCGCGCCGGAATATCGCCGCCCTTATAACCCGCAGCAACCCGGCTATCCGCAGCAAGGCTACCCACAGCCGCAGCCTTATCCGCAGCAGGGAGAGGCCCAACATCCTCAGCAGCCAGGCTACGGACAGCAACCGGGATACGGGCAGCAACCTCCGCAGGGATATCCTCAGCAGCCGAATTATCCGCAGCAACAGGGCTATTCGCAGTATCCACCACCGCGCGGCGGCTATTACTCCGCACCGGCGTACGCGGGACAGCAGGCAGGCGAGCAGGTCACCATCCCTGCGGGCGCTCTGGTCCGCGTTCGCATCAACCAGACGCTTGATAGCGCACGCGCCAAGCCCGGCGACCGCTTCGACGGCATCGTGGTCAATGATGTGGCCGCCTCCGGGGCCATCGCAATTCCGCGCGGCGCGATGGTTCACGGCACCGTGGTCGACGCGAAGAAGTCCGGCGCGGTCTCCGGTCGTGGCGAACTCTCTCTGCAGTTGAACTCCGTCTTGCTGGGCGGTCAGGACTACCCCATCACCTCCGATGTCTGGCAGCATAACGGCGCGGACAAGGCAGTTCAGTCAGTCAACAGCACCATCGTCGGCGGAGTGCTCGGCGCGCTGGTGGGCGCAGCTGCCGGCGGCGGCCAGGGTGCGGCGATCGGCGCGGGCGTCGGCGGAGCAGCCGGCCTTGGCGTCTCGGCTGCCTCCCACAACGGCCAGGTCTATGTCCCATCCGAGGGCCTGCTGACCTTCCATTTGTCACAACCGGCCACGGTCGCCACGCTGTCGCAGGAGGAGATGGACCGGCTCGCCCAGGGCGCAGGTCCCAGCGGCCCCGGAGCACCGCCGCTGCGTCGTCGGGTCTACTATCCTGCTCCTTATCCCCCGGGATATTACCCGGCTCCGTACCCATACCCCTACTAGTCTGCTTTCGTTTCAGCCCAAAGGGTCGCGATGCTCGCGGCCCTTTCTTTCTGCGATTCGCCTCGGACATCGTGCGCCTCCGCAACTCGAACCTTGATTTATACTTGTCTCTTGCCCTGCTCTTCTCCCGGGAAAACCCATCCGAACGAGCAAAATCAAAGGGCAATGCACGGTTCGCGAGGCGCAGTTCAGCCTCATGAGCGCGGGATTTTCTTCCGCCGGGGCCGCTGCGCGTATCCATCGAAGGTTGGCAGTCGAGCATGATTCGTTTTCTGCAAAGCGACAATCAAATCACCAAAATCATCTTCGGCGTCATCATTGGCGCGGTCAGTATTTTCATGGTCATCACGCTCGTACCGGGTCTGATGGACTTTGCCGGCGGCAGCAATGCGGCCGGCGTGTACGCCACCGTGCACGCGCCCGGCTACTGGGGCCGCGTCATGAGCATCTTTGGCCAGAGCGACCAGATCAAGACGCAGGACGTGCAGCGTCTCGCGCAGCGCCAGATGCAGCAGCAGCGCGGCATCACTCCGGACCTGATGCGCATGATGATGCCCTACGCCATGAGCCGCGCCGGGACGGCGCTGGTGCAGCGCACCATTCTGAAGCAGGAGGCCGACCGCTTGAACCTCGGCGTCTCTGACGCTGACCTCCGCAATCAGCTCCACCAGGGCCAGTTCGGCCAGTACCTCTTCCCGAACGGCAAATACATCGGCGACGACGGCTATGCCAACTTCGTGCAGATGGTCATGGGGCCTGACGCCTCCGTGGCCGAATTCGAGGACGAGATCAAGCTTGAAATCGAGCTATCCCGCCTGCAGTCCCTCGTTACTGGCGGTGTCACCGTCTCCGACCAGGCTGTGCGCGATGCCTATCGCGTCTCCGGCACCAAAGTGAAATTCGACTACGCCGTCGTCTCGCTGGAGGACGTCAAGAAGACCATCAATCCGTCGGACGCCGACCTGCAGGCCTTCTTCAAGCAGAACTCCGCCCGCTACGCGAACGCCATTCCGGAGACTCGCAAGATCGAATACGTCGCGTTCGACGCGTCGAAGCTGCCCGGCGGAAAACCGAAAGTCTCGGACGCCGAGATTCAGGCCTACTACAACTCGCACCAGGCGGACTACAAGACCGATGAGCAGGTAAACACCCGCCACATTCTTATTTCTGTTCCCGCGGGCGCCGATGCCAAAACGGATGCCGCGGCCAAAGCCAAGGCGCAGGACGTCCTCAATCAACTCAAGGCCGGCGGCAACTTCGCCGACCTCGCAAAGAAATACTCCGACGATCCCGGCAGCAAGGACAAAGGCGGCGAACTCGGCATGTATCCCACCTCCGGTCTCGACCCGGCGTACGCCAAGGCCGCCATGGCGCTCTCCCCCGGCCAGACCTCCGGGCTTGTGCGCTCTCAGTTCGGTTACCACATCATCCAGACCGAGCAGAAGCAGGCCGCCGGCACCAAGCCGCTGGCCGATGTAAAGGACTCCATCTCAAAAGTCCTGGAGCAGCAGAAGGCCGGCTCCGCGGAGCAGCAATTCGCCACCCAACTCGCTGCCGATGCGAAACAGAACGGCCTCGACAAGGCGGCCGCATCGCATGGCCTCAAACCAGTCACCACCGATTACATCGCCAGGGATGGCGCAATCGGCGGCCTCACGGACGGCGCACCGATGCTCTCGGCGGCTTTCGCCACGCAGAAGGGAGCGGCGCCCGCGACCGTAAGCACCGGAGACGGCTATGCCGTCTATCAGGTAATCGACGTCAAGGACGCGCACTCGCCTGACTTCGCCGAGTACAAATCCCACATCCTTGACGACTATCGTTCGCAGCGCGCGCCGGAGCTTATGGAGCAGGAGGCCGCCAAACTCGACGACCGCGCCAAAGTTCTGAATGACCTGAAGAAGGCCGCGGCTGAGTTCAAGGTTCCGGTGAAGTCCAGCGACCTCGTCGGCCAGGATGGCCAGGTGCCCGACCTCGGCTCCATGTCGGGCCCGGGAGCACCGGCGTTCAAACTGCCCGTCGGCAGCATCTCCGCACCCATTGATACCGGAGAGTCCGACGTCATCCTCGTCGTCACTGACAAGCAACAGCCCACGCCGGAGGAGACGGCGAAGAACCTTGACCAGACCCGCGAACAATTACTGGACACTCAGCGCAACGAGGTCTTCAACGTATTCGTCGGAACTCTCACCAAGAAGTACGAGGACGGCGGCGGCATCCGCATGAGCAAGGAAGCCGAGTCGCCCGCGGGCACTCCTGGCAGCTAGCGCCGGCATCCAAAGCACAGTGAGCCATCGATGATGACTGCTGTCATTCTGAGTCCTGAGCGAGCGCAGCGAGTCGAACGGACGAAGAATCCCCGCATTTTCTCGGGCCACAGGATGACTCGGGAGAAGGCGAAATGAATTCCAGCCGGATGTCCGGTGTTCTGCTGCATGTCACGTCGCTCCCCTCCTATGGCGGCGTCGGCGACTTCGGCCCCGCCGCCTACGCCTTCGTCGACTTTCTGGCCGCCGCGAAGCAGCGCCTCTGGCAGGTGCTTCCGCTCAGCCCAACCGGCTATGGCAGCTCACCCTACTCCGCGCTCTCCGCCTTCGCCGGCAATCCCATCCTGATATCGCTCGAACGCCTCGTCGACGAAGGCTGGCTCTCTCGTGACCGCATCGCCGGCCTGCCTGGTCATGCCGGCCCGGTGGACTACGGCGTTGCATATGATGCCAAGCGACCGCTCGTCGAAGAGGCCGCGGCAAAATTCCTCGACAACGCCAATGACGAGGCTCGCGCGCGCTTCCTCAAATTTTCCCAGGACAACACCAGCTGGCTCACTGACTACTCCCTATTCAACGTGCTGCGCCGCCGCTTTGGCTATTCCAGTTGGAACCACTGGCCGGCCGAGTATGCGCAGCGCAAGCACGACGCTCTCACCGCTGCGCTCAATGATTACGGCCGCGAACTCGCCATTGAACAGGTCATCCAGTTCTTCTTCGACGAGCAGTGGTGCGCCCTGCGTTCCTACTGCACCGAACGCGACATCCGCATCCTCGGCGATGTCGCCATCTTCGTCAACTACGACTCGGCCGATGTGTGGACGCATCCGGAACTCTTCGAGCTCGACTCCGAAGGTCATATGCTCCGCGTTTCCGGCGTCCCGCCGGATTATTTCTCCGCCAGCGGCCAACGCTGGGGCAATCCGCTCTACCGCTGGGGCGAACTCCGTGAGCGTGGTTTCGACTGGTGGGTTGCACGCATGCGCCGCACGCTGGCCCTGTATGACATGGTGCGCCTCGACCACTTCCGCGGCTTTGAGGCCTACTGGTCCATCGCCGCCGACGAAGAAACTGCCGTCAACGGTCAATGGATCAAGGCTCCCGGCCATGAATTCTTTCAGCGACTCAAGGAGGTCTTCGGCGAGCTGCCCTTCATCGCGGAAGACCTTGGCCTCATCACGCCCGAGGTCGACGAGCTGCGCGAGCGCTTCGGCATGCCCGGCATGAGGATTCTGCAATTCGGCTTCGCCGAACGCGGCTCACACCTTTACCTGCCGCACGAATTTGTGCCCAACACCGTCGTCTACACCGGCACGCATGACAACAACACCACGCTCGGCTGGTGGCGCGACGGTGCCACGGAGACAGAACGCACGAACGTGCAGACCTATCTTCAGCCTGTCCGCGATGACCGCGAGATCGTCTGGGCCATGATTCGCGCCGCCGCGCGCTCGGTCGCGAACCTCTGCATCATTCCCATGCAGGACATCCTGCACCTCGGCGGCGACGCCCGGATGAATACGCCCTCTGCCTCGCATGGCAACTGGACCTGGCGCTACGCACCCGATGCGCTGCATCCCGATTTCGCCGCACAGCTCGCCGCGCTGATGGAGATGACCGACCGTGACGGCTACATCGCGCCCAAGAGCGAGTCGCCGGCTGCGCAATAAACGGATGCGGGTGCCCCATCCAAGCTCCGCTTGGGTGGGATGCGCGGTAGACTTAATGGCGACAACATCACTCACAGGAGTCCCAATGCCTCTCTCCGGCGAAGCCATCCGCACCATGAACTACGTCGACGACATCTCCGTCACCCTCCGCCGCATCCTTACCGTGCTGCCCTCCCTCACCGACGAGGAGCGCAAGCGCGTCGCCGAGCACATCAAGGCCGCCGATCCCAGCTACGACTCTGTTCTCCAGGCGCTGCAAGGCAAAAAGTGAATCCGCGCACGAACTCTGGGTGCCCCATTCATGCGTGGCCGTCAGGACGCGCATGAGTGGGAACGAACCATCGCAATTTTCAATTCTTACCGTCGCCGTCATTGGCGCTGGGACCGCCGGCCGATCATTCGCGCTCGCCTGCGTGAGCGCAGGCTTCCACGTCGTCCTCGAAGACGTGATGCCTGCCAACCTCCGCCGTGCTCAGGATGAATTTTCATCTCTCACAAATGCGGGTGCCCCACGTCTCGATTCTGAGACGTGGGAGCAGCAGCCACCAAATCCCGGCTCCCTCTCCACCGCCCTCACTGTCGAAGACGCTGTCCGCAACGCCGACCTCGCCATCGACTTCGTCCCCGACGAACTCGAATCCAAGCTGGAGATCTTCTCCATGCTGGACCGCATGGCGCCGCCGCACACGATTCTCCTCACCCCATCGGACGCCCAGTCCATCACCGACTTGGCGTCCTGCACCTATCGTCCTGACCGCTGTTTCGCCATCCGCGATGGCCTCAGCGCAGGCTCGCCGGCCCACCTGGTGCACTCGCCTCATCCAAACGAAGCCGCACTGGCCGCAACCGCGGCTTTCCTTCATGCGCTCGATTGCGTCGTGGAAATCGAATGCGATCCAATCGCACCGATGCTGGTCAAAAACCACCCTCGCACCTAGCAGCCCACCTCGAGCCGCGAACCTCGCCCCTCGAACCTCGGCTCTACTTGTATCCCATCCCCGCCAGCACGCCGCGCATATACGCAAAGCTCTCCACCACGCCCGGCATGGGATCTTTTGCGTTGATCTCATACTCTAGGTCCACCGTTCCCGGATACTTGATCGCCATCAGAGCCTCGAACACCTGCCGCACCGGCATGATGCCTTCGCCCACCGCGACCTGGCTCTCTCTGGAATTCGCGTCCGCCAGATCTTTAATGTGCAGGTCATACAACCGCGGCCCCGCCGCATGGATGGCCGCGATCACGTCCGCACCCGCGCGCAGCGAGTGCCCCAGATCGATGCACAGACCGATGCGGTGGTCGAGGTTCTGGATCGCCTTCAGTACATCGAACGGAGACGGAAAGTCCTTCTGCTCCGGCCCATGGTTGTGGATCGCAAGCTTCACGTCGTACTCGCGCACAAATTTTTCCAGCCGCTTCAGATTGTCATGCGTCGGAATGCATACCAGCGTCTTGATCCCGGCGGCCTTCGCATACTCAAACTTCGGCCGGATATCGTCGTCATCGTCCTTCGCGAAAGTAATGTTCCCCGCCGCTACCAGTGTGAACCCTTGTGCGCGATACGCATCTGCCTTCGCTTTCACCTCGTCCAGCGGCGTCAGCGGCAGATGCATGTCCTTCAGGTTCAGGTACGGCGTCTTCAGCTGCTTTGCGTACTCCACCATCTTCGCGGAATCGAAATTGCGGAAGGTATAGGTCGCGAGGCCGAGCCGGATCGGCAACTTCGCATCGTCTGTCGGCTGCTTCAGCTTTACATTCGGATTTGGCCCAGCCATCTGCGGAGCCGCACCCGGGCCTGTAGTCGCAGGCCTGCTGTTCGCGCCCGCATTCTGCGCTTCCGTTTCAAATGGCATTATCGCTGCGCCTGCCGCCATCGCACCGGCCCGCAGCACCTGTCGGCGGGAAAAAGATTTCGTTATCATTGCGGGCCATGCTATCGCGCTGCCATGCGTATCGTCCACCGCAGCTCAAACCGCCGCTTCAACTCATACCGCGCACCTCGCACCTCGAATCTTCGCGAAGCGTCTACTCATCCTTCTTCCTGAGCTCCACAATCTGCGCGTGCAGCAGCTTCGCGGTCAGCGATCGTGTCATCGCATCGAGCGCTTCCCGCTGCTCGGCCGTCAGCGGCCCCAGCCGCTTCGCCGCGCGTTCCAGCTCGGCTCGCCGCAGCGCCTCGGCATTCTCTTGTAACGCAATAATCGCCGGCACTGCGCCGCGCACTTCGACTGCCTGCTGATATTTCGTCACCTCGTCGGCCACAATCTTCTCCGCGGCCGCCGATTCCCTGCCGCGGTCCGCCAGATGCGCCGCTGCTACCTGCTGCAGGTCGTCGATGTCATACACAAAGCAGCCCTCGACATCGTTTACCTTCGGGTCCACGTCGCGCGGCACTGCAATATCGATGAAGAACACGGGCCGGTTGCGCCGGCGTTCCAGCATCTCCTTCGCCTGCGTACGCGTAAAGATGTGCTGCTCCGCTCCCGTCGACGTGATCACGATGTCCGCGCGGCTGGCCTGCTCATGCAGCTTCTCCCACGAAATCACCTCTGTCCCGCACAGGATCGCCGCAGGATCGTTCGCCAGTTGCATCGAGATCTGCTGCGCGATCTGTCCGGCCATTCCCGCGGCCCGCTCCTCGGTCCGGTTCGCCACCAGAATCTGCGTCGCGCCTTGTCGTATCAAATGCCGGGCCGCCAGCTCGCTCATCTTGCCCGCGCCAACCAGCAGCACCGTGCGTCCTTCGAGCGAGCCGAAAATCTTCCGCGCCAGATCAACCGCAACCGACGCAATCGAGACGGACGAACTCCCGATCTGCGTCTCCGTCCGCACACGCTTCGCCACAGAGAACGCACGCTGAAGCAGCGGATCCAGTGCAGCCGCCACCGTGCCCGCACCGCGAGCCACGCCGTACGCTTCCTTCACCTGCCCCAGAATCTGCGGCTCGCCCACCACCATCGAGTCCAGCGACGATGCTACGCGAAACAGATGCCGCACCGCCTCGCGTCCGCGATACTCGTAGAGATGCGGTCCGACCGTCTCGGCTGGGATAGCAAAGTATTCATGCAGAAACCGCAGCAGCGCCGCCCCGCTTCCTTCATCCTCCGCCTCGCGATGCGTCAGGAACTCCACGCGGTTGCATGTCGACAGCACCATCGCCTCGCGAACGTCCGGCTGTTGTGCCAGCGTACGCACGGCATCCGCCAGCCGCGCCAGCGGGATCGACAGCCTCTCGCGCACCTCAATCGGCGCGGTGGTGTGATTCACGCCCACGAGCACCAGCGTCCCCGAAGCAAGCCCGCGTTCCAGCGGAGCCTCCTCCGCGGGCTTCACAATCGTCAGTCGCTGGCTCTGCTCTCGATGTTGGCTCATGGCGTCTGGAACCTGTGCACCGCGGAGAACTGGTTGGCCACCCAAACGAACAACACCACCATCACTACGAAGCTCGAGATATAGACCGCACGCCGGCCGCGCAGCCCTGACATCCGCCGCATAAAGATCATCGCCACATACGCCGCCCACAGTCCGAAGGTCAGCACGATCTTCGGATCGCTGAAGTATGCCGGCCCATCCTGCTCCAGCGCCATCACCGATCCGATCAGCAGACCCGCTGTCATGCACGGCAGTCCGAACAGCAGCGTCTTCAGCGCGATCTGGTCGATCGTCTCCAGCGGCGTATCGAACGGCTTCAGCCAGCCGCCGCCTCCGCCCGCCTTCGTTTTCGTGCGCTGTTTGAGCCGCCGTTCCTGAACGAGATACAGAATCGAAGCCGACAAGGAAACCAGCAGCGCCGCATACGCCGCCATCAACAACGTGATGTGCAGCACCAGCCAGCCCGTCTTCGCCGGCATGGGAAAATTCTCCTGCCCAGGACGAAACGCTGCCAGCATCGCGAGCAGAAACACGATCGGCAGCACAAACACGCCCAGCGACACGCTGCGATACCGCGCATAGACGGCGAGAAACACCAACGCCAAAATCAGCGCCAACAAGGACTGCACTTCATGCGTCTCAACCGGCAATCTGTGGTGCGCCGCGTTCAGCGTCTCCGCCAGCGATACGAAGTGGAACATTGCTGCAGCGACTGCGGCAGGGACCGCCAGCAGGGTCCAGCGCGCGCGATCATACAGCGCCGCCGGCAGCACCGCCAGTGCGGCAACACCATACAGAAGTACCGCCAATCGCAGCCAGAACAGGGTCATGGGAGCCATCTTCAAGTATATCGGGTGGCGCCCACGCGCAGGTACTCAGCCGGCAAAGTCTGTGTCTCCATCACCATGCCGCACATAGTTTCGCCGACCTGCGCAGCCGCCGCCGTAATCGCAATCGCACGCGGCCGCTCGCTGCCGTTCAAGGCGCCGCTCGCCGCGGCTTATCATCAGGCAATGGCTGACGCAGTATCCAATCAATAGCGGCGTCGCCGCCCCTCTGGAATGCCTTCCAATCGGGATCGACACGATGGTCCGGAAAGACGGCTGCACTGTCTCGGAAGGGCTGGAACCTGTACCTCAACATCGCGCAGGACACTCGAATGCGTGAATTCGGCAGCGTAAACCAATGGTTCTCCTGGTAGCCGTTCGGACGCGCACCCGTCGGCTCTCCCACCAGGATCGCCTCCGTCTCACGCCGGAAATCCGTCACATTCGTCATCGCGGCGGAAAATGTCCTCCGCCCCGTAATCACGAACAGCCGTCCGGCTCGGTTCAGTTGCGGCAGAAAGATGATCTTCGATACGAGATACTCGCGTCCCTGCATGTAGTTCCCGCCGATATTCCAACGCATATCGACGATCAGACGTTTTGGCGAATGCTCCGCTATGAAGTCCCAGAGCGGCTTGGTCTCCTGCTCAAGGTTTTTGTATGACCGAAAATCAACATACACGGTCTGCGAGTCCGGTAAATAGATGAACCAGAGACCATCATCCGCATGCTGGAATGAGAGCGGAACTCGATCGCCAGGCATTACCATCGCGGTGCTCTTGCCCGGCGGATCGGCGCGAAGCGCAAGCGTGAACCGCCTGCCGGAATCGGTTTCAAACGTGAAAGAGGCCGTGTCGCCGTCGGGAATTATATGCAGAGCCGCAAGCGGTTCGATCTGCGTGATCAGTCGTGCGCTCTTGTCCATCGCAAACCATTCGCTCTCGCCTTGGGGGATAAGCGGCTGAAGTCTACGCCTGACCTCATCGATCGGCGTCGAGCCAACCGCTATAATCCTCGTTCCCAAAACGCTGCTGTACTCCGGTGCGGCGCGCACCACACGAAGCTCGTCACCGAACCAAAACACCTCAATGGGTACGGCAGTTGGTACTGCCCCATAAAGCATTCCAGTGTCGACAAATGTGTGTCCATCCCCGATCGATGCGGTCAGCCGCTGCAGCCCGACAACAATCTCGTAATCCTTCATCGATGGGATTCGGCGCCGCAAGTCCGCAACCTCGGCATCGAATCTCGCCTTCGGAATCAGGTGATACGGGTCGCGGTGATAGGTTGCGATCTCGTTCGCTAAATACCCCAAATCCTGCCTCCACTGCGCGGAGGTCAGCGACGGAATTTCCTGAGCGCGCATCAGTGCAGCCGACAACATGAAGAGACAAACCAAGCATTTGCGGGTCTTCATTGGCTCGGCCCTCTGAGCCGATATCATCTTCCACACAAACCATATCACTGCACAGATGCGAACCTGACCTTCGGTTGCAATCGCACCCTGGAGCTAGGCTGCAATTTCGCGGATGTCTTTGCCGCCCATCTTCTTCTGGCCCGCTCCGGTCAGCGCTTCGGTGATCGCGCGCGAGAACGCCGGGATCCACCGGACACACCAGCCGATAGAACTGTCAAAATGAATCGATGCCTATTGCGGTCTGGATCGTGCCGATCGTCTTCATCGCTTCTCTTATCCGTTCCACCTTCGGATTCGGCGAGGCGCTGGTCGCAGTTCCTTTGCTCGCGCTTGTGATTCCGATCGATGTCGCGGCGCCGCTTGCAGTTCTGCTTTCCATCGTGATCGCGGCCATCATCGTCGCGCAGGACTGGAGACACATCCATCTGCGCAGCAGCCTGTGGCTGCTCCTGCCGACATTCGCGGGCATCCCCCTTGGAGTCCTGCTGCTGGGCAGCGCGCATCCCTTTGCAGTCAAAGGTGTGTTGGCTGTAATCATCCTGCTCTTTTCCGCCTACTCGCTCTTCGGCACAGCGCTGCCGGAACTGAAATCGGACAGCCATGCTGCATTGCTGCTATGCGGATTTCTCGCCGGCATCATGGGCGGGGCCTATGGCATGAACGGACCGCCGCTCGTCATCTACGGCGCAATGCGCCGCTGGTCGCCCCAGCGCTTCCGCGCGACGCTGCAAGGCTACTTCCTGCCGGCGAGCATCGCCGCCGCGGTGGGCTTCCACTTCGCAGGCCTCTGGACCACGACCATCACACACCTCTTTCTCATCTCTCTGCCGGCAGCCGTCGTCGCGACGTTTCTCGGACGCTTCATCAACCTTAAGCTGCGTGGCGAGCTCTTCCTGAAGACGGTGCATATCTGCCTCCTCATCGTCGGCGTGGTCCTTTTGGCACAGGCTATCCACAGGACCTGAATTCCTGTTCCATTCACTCCGTACATCTGCGATATTCTGGCCCTTCCGGCGGAACAATTTGACAAACCAGGCAACAACAGAGACCGAGCAGCAGACTGCACCGCCTGCCGTGGCAAATGACAGCGCGGCCCAGACGCCGGCGATGCGCCAGTACTTCGCCGCCAAGCAGGCACACCCCGACTGCCTGATGTTCATCCGCATCGGCGACTTCTACGAACTCTTTTACGAAGACGCCATCGTCGCCTCGCGCGAACTGCAGCTCACCCTCACCTCGCGCGACCGCGAAAAGAAGCAGCCCATGTGCGGCGTTCCCTACCACGCTGCCGAGCAGTACATCCAGCGCCTGCTGCGCAAGGGCTATCGCGTTGCTCTCTGTGAGCAGACGGAAGATCCCAAGCTCACCAAAAAACTCGTGCGGCGAGAGGTCACGCGCGTCCTCACGCCCGGCACCGTGGCCGACTCCGCCCTCGGCACCGAACAGAGCAACTGGCTGGCTTCAGTCTGTACGCGCGGCGCTGGACCCGCCTCGATCATCGGCCTCGTGCTGCTCGATCTCTCCACCGGCGACCTCCGCGCAACCGAGTTTTCCGGCGCTTCAGCCCCGCAGCAGTTAGCCGATGAGTTAGGACGCCTGCACCCCTCAGAACTGCTTCTCGCGGAGAGCGACCCCACACTCGCCTCAAGCCATGCGGCCTTGAATCTGGCACCGGCACGTGCCGCCGCCAAAAACGGATCCCCCTCGAACGCCATTGAGCCTCCGGACGCCTCCTCCCCGCCCACCGGCACTCATACGAGGCTGGAAGACTGGGTCTTTACCGCTGACTATGCCCTGCCCCTGCTTCAGCGCCACTTCCAAATCCAATCGTTGGACGGCATCGGACTCGGCGCCCATGAACCTGCAGCGACCGCCGCCGGCGCGATGCTCCATTACCTCCAGAAGACCATGCAGGGTGGGCTGGAGCACATTGATACCATTCGTTTTTACGAGCGCAGCGAGTGTCTCGTTCTGGACTCGGTCAGCGTTCGCAACCTGGAGCTTGTTGAGCCGCTCTTCTCCGGCGAATCCACGCAGACCACCCTGTTCCACACCCTCGACGCATGCTGCACGCCCATGGGCCGCCGTCTGCTCCGCGCCACGCTGCTGCGACCGTCCGCCGATCTCATCGAGATCAACTCCCGCCTCGACGCCGTCGCCGAAGCCGCTGCCGACCTGCCCCGCCGCGAGTCGCTGCGGCGTGCTCTCTCCGGCGTGCTCGACATGGAACGACTGCTTGGCCGGATCGCGCTCGACTCCGCCGGCCCACGCGAGGTGACGGCCCTTGCCGCCACGCTGGCGTGCCTGCCCGGTGTCCAAACCGCTACCGCAGCATTCAAATCGCAGCATTGGCAGCAGATCGCCGCGGGCCGGGGTTTCTCGCGGACTGCTTCAGCCCCGAATTCCACCGCCGCTTCCTCAACCTCTCCACCTGATTCCCAGAAAGATTTCCACAGCAGTTCCACAGATAACGGCAAGATTTCCACAACGATATCCGCAGCGCCGTCACCGCCCCTTGATGCCCTCGCCGACCTCCGCGCCCGGATCACTCAGACGCTGGTAGAGGAGCCGCCTGTCTCGCTGGCAGACGGCGGAGCCATCCGATCCGGCGTCGATGCGGAACTCGATGAGCTGCGCGACCTCTCCCACTCGGGCCGCCAGGCCCTGGCTTCCATCGAGGAGCGCGAGCGCCGCCGCACCGGCATCGCCAGCCTGAAGGTCCGGTTCAACTCCGTCTTCGGCTACTACATCGAGATCACCAAGGCCAATGCCCGTGCCGTTCCCAGTGACTACGAGCGCAAGCAGACCCTGGTCAACGCCGAGCGCTTCACCACGCCGGAGCTCAAAGATTACGAGACGAAAATCCTTACCGCACAGGAACGTTCGCTGGAGATCGAGCGGCGCATCTTCGCCCAGCTTCGCCGCAGCTTGCTCGATGCCGCGCCGCGCATCCGTGAAACTGCACGCCGCGTTGCCGAGATCGATCTGCTGAGCAACTTCGCTCACCTCTCCGCGCTGCGTGGCTGGGTCCGCCCGCAGGTAGATGACTCTACCCAGATAGAAATTCTCGCCGGCCGCCATCCCGTCGTCGAGCGCCGCATGGAAGACGCGGGCGAAGGCCGCTTCGTTCCCAACTCGCTTTCGCTGGATGCATGGAACCCCCATGCGGCAGATTCCGGTCAAACAGCCGACGACGCGGCAGGAACGAAGCCGGCCTCCATCGCCCTCATCACCGGACCCAACATGGGCGGCAAGAGCACCTACCTGCGCCAAGCCGCGCTTCTCGTCATCATGGCCCAGTCCGGCTGCTTCGTCCCCGCCGAACGCATGTCGCTCGGCCTCGTCGACCGCATCTACACGCGCATCGGCGCCTCGGACAACGTCGCCCGCGGTCGCTCCACCTTCATGGTGGAGATGACGGAGACCGCTGCCATCCTCAACACCGCAACGCCGCGTTCGCTCGTGCTGCTGGATGAAATGGGCCGCGGCACCGCCACTTACGACGGCCTCTCGCTCGCCTGGGCCACCGTCGAACATCTGCACAATACAATCGGCGCGCGCACGCTTTTCGCCACGCACTACCACGAGCTCACCCTGCTCGCCGAACGGCTCACCCGCCTGCGCAATCTCCGCGTCACCGTCAAAGAGAATGCCAACGGCATCGTCTTCCTTCACTCGGTCGAGACCGGCGCCGCCAGCAAAAGCTACGGCATCGAAGTTGCACGCCTCGCCGGGCTTCCCGCTGCCGTGATCGCACGCGCCCGTGAGGTGCTCAAGCTGCATGAGCGCGCCGAATCGCAGACCCAGCAGACCGCCACCGCGTTGGCGAATTCAACCACCGCCGCCCCCGCACTGCAGATGACCATGTTCACGCCGCTCTCGCAGAAGATCGTCGACCGCATCGCCGCACTCGATACCGACAACCTCACTCCCCGCGACGCCCTCAACCTGCTCGCAGAACTCAAGCAGGAGCTCGGCTCATGATCGCGTATTGCATGCGTGTTCAACCTATACTGCCGATGTCCACCGTTGCTTTTCGATCCTGTCATTCTGAGCGGTACGCGAAGAATCCCCGCATTTTGTCCTGCCACGGATTCCTGTCATGGCGCTGAAAACGAAATCGACGACCGGCTCAACTCGCCCTCTCATCGTCGCCGGCGTCATGTCCGGCACCTCCGCCGACGGCATCGACATCGCCCTCTGCCGCATCACGCCCACGCGCGATGCAAACGCCTCGCCGCGAATCAAGTTCCTCGGACATGCCGGCTTCCCTTACCCGCGCGCCATCCGTGCTGACCTCCTCCGCATCATGGAAGGCGCGCCCTCCACCGCAGCCCATCTCTCCCGCCTCAACTGGCGCCTCGGCGCAATCTACGCCGACTGCATCGAGAGGGCCGCAACAAAGCTCAAACTCAAGCCTGCACTCGTTGGACTCCACGGCCAGACCATCCATCACCAAACCAAACCCACTCCGTATCTCGGCGCTCCCCTCCCCTCCACCTGGCAGATCGGCGAAGCTGCTGTCCTCGCCGAGCGTCTGCGCTGCACCGTCGTCAGCGACTTCCGCCCCGCCGACCTCGCCGCCGGCGGTCAGGGCGCGCCGCTCGTCCCCATGCTCGACTACACACTCTTCAGACATCCCACGCGCAACCGCATTCTGCTCAACCTCGGCGGCATCGCCAACGTCACCGTCATTCCCGCCGGCTCAACAATCGATTCCCTGCTCGCCTTCGACACCGGCCCTGCCAACATGGTCATCGACGCGCTGATGCAATCCGAATTCGGCAAGCCCTTTGACCGCAACGGCGCAGTCGCCGCACGAGGCGAAGTCCCGGGCGACCTCTTCAATGAGCTCTGGCGCGATCCCTACTTCGCCGCGCCGCCACCCAAGTCCTGCGGCCGCGAGCAGTTCGGCCAAGGCTTTGTCCAACGCCTCAAGCATCTCGCCGCCAAAGCCGCGCCCGCGGACCTCATCGCCGCCGCAACGTATCTCACCTCCACGTCCATCCTCGAAGCCATCTCCGTATTCGGCATACCGCACCTGCAGCAGCACACACCCCGCGCCGCTGCAACCGACCTCATCGCCGCCGGCGGCGGCACCCGCAACCGCACACTGATGTCGCTGCTCGCCGAAGGCCTTTCCGAACTCAACATCTCGCTCGCCCCCACAGACTCCGTCGGCATCCCCTCACAGGCCAAGGAAGCCGTGGCCTTCGCGCTGCTCGCGTGGCTCAGCTACTTCGGCCTCCCCGGCAACATCCCCGCCGCCACCGGCGCCTCGCACCCCGCGATCCTCGGCAAGGTCTCGCGCGCATGAGCTCTCGCACCGATGACAGATGCCCGGGTGCCCCATCCGTACGCGTTCTTCGCGGACGGGTGGGGTGGACAATGCTCGCGTTCGTTTTTGCCCTCGCCTCCTGCCGCACCCCACCCCCTCCGCCCGGCACCATCACGGTCATCATTGAAAGCAGCCCGAACAACCTCGACCTCCGCCAGGGCACCGACATTCAATCCGAACGCGTCGGCTCGCTCATCTTCGATCCTCTCGTCAAGAAAGATGCGCACTCCAATCTCCAGCGCTGGCTAGCCACCAGTTGGGATCAACCAGACCCGCTCACCTGGATCTTCCACCTGCACGACGGCGTGCGCTTCCATGACGGTCGCCCGCTCGAGGCCGCCGATGTCGTCTGGACCATCCAGAGCCTCATCGATCCCGCCATCACCAAGCCTCTCCCGGGCGGCACGCTACTCAGCCCCAAGTCCGGCTCCTTCGCCGCCGTCGCCAGCGTCGAAGCGCGCGACCGCCTCACCGTCGTCCTCCATCTCAAGCGCCCCGACCCCGCGCTCCTCTTCAATATGTCCGACGGCCTCTTCGGCGTCGTGCCACGCGGCTCCGGCGCCAATCTCGGCCTGCACCCCATCGGCTCTGGCCCATACCGTTTCGTATCGCAGACGCATGACAAGGAGGTCGTCCTCGAACGCGCCCCCGGCTGCTGGTCTGAGCCCAACGGTCTCGCGCCCTACACGCGTCTGCAATTCAACGTGGTGCCGGACACTATCACCTCCGCGCTCGAACTCCAGAAAGGTTCCGCCGACGCCGCCTCCGACGTCCTCACACCGGACATGGTCTACACGCTGCGCAACTCGCCCTCCGTCGAAATCTCCCAGGTTCCCGGCTCCACAGTCTGGTACATCAACTTCAACGTCGCCGACCCCGCCCTCGCCGACCGCCGCATTCGCCAGGCCGTCGCGCTCGCAATCGACCGCCCCGCCATCATCGCCTCGCTCGACCGCGGTCACGCGCAACTCGCGCAAGGCTCGCTGCTTCCGCCCGGCTCCTGGGCCGCCGCCCTGCCCGCCGACCTCGCGCAGTATCCTCACGATCCCGCACGCGCTGCGGCTCTGCTCGACTCCGCCGGCCTCCACCCAGACGCGCACGGCATCCGCCTGCACCTCAACCTCAAAATCTCCACCGACGAGCAGACGCGCCTCCTCGCCGTCGCGCTGCAGCAGCAGCTTCGCGCCGCAGGGATTGACCTCTCCATCCGCTCCGCCGAGTTCGGCACCTTCTACTCCGACGTCACCCACGGCGCGTTCCAGATGTACATCCTCAAATGGATCGGCTCCAACGAGGACCCCGACATCTTCCGCTACATGTACTCCTCCGCCAGTCTTCCTCCGCGCGGCGCGAATCGCGGCCACTATCTCAATCCGCGCATCGACGCGCTGCTCGCGCAGGCCGCAGGCGAATCAGGCCCCGACGCGCAGACCCGCCGCCGCGCCGACTACATCGCCATCCAGCGCATCCTCTCCGTCGATCTTCCCTCCATCCCCCTCTGGTTCCCCACCAGCGACCTCGTCCACTCGCGCCGCCTGCCCAACGCCACCGCCCAACCCGACGGCAACTACGACTTCCTGCGCTGACCAACCACTACTGTGGGTGCCCCATCCAAGCTCCGCTTGGGTGGGATTGGGCCACCAACGCCGTCATCCTGAGCGAGCGCACACCGCGAGGGACCTCCGCCGTTGTCTTTGCTCTGTCATTCTGAGGCGTAGCCGAAGAATCCCCGCATTTGTGTAACAACAAATATCCGGGTCCCCATTCATCGCGCGCATTTGCGCGATGAGTGGGAAGAGAAACGTACGCATCAGTAGGAACGAAGATGCGACAATCTCTCTATGGCCGAAACCCTCACGCCTCCCGCACCCGCCCGTCCCGCAACCAGCGCCGCACCCGCTCCGCACTCCCACGGCGAAACCCCCGCCCGCCGCCAGATCGTCTGCTTCGGCTTCTACAAAGTCATGCCCGAGTGGCGCCGCCTCCCGCCCGCGGAAAAATCCGCGCACAAGGCAGCCTTCGCCGCCGTGCTCGACAAGTGGAACAAGCCCGGCGAGTTCCTCTCCCTCACCTACTCCACCGTCGGCACCCGCGGCGACGTCGACATGTGCGTCTGGACGATAGGCTATGCGGTTGACGAGCTCAACCAGATGCGCGCCGAGCTCCTCGCCACGCCGCTCGGCGGCTACCTCACCAGCCCGCACAACTTCCTCGCCATGACCAAGCGCTCGCAGTACCAGATCGATCGCGCCGACGAGAGCGAAGGCGAAGGCCGCGGCGCCATCCGCCCCGGCGGCCAGAAGTACATCTTCATCTACCCCTTCTGGAAGACGCGCCCCTGGTATCTCCTCCCCATGGCCGAGCGCAAGCGCCTCATGGACGAGCACATCCGCATCGGCATGTCCTACCCGCGCGTCAAGCTCAACACCACCTACTCCTTCGGCCTCGACGACCAGGAGTTCGTCGTCGCCTTCGAGACCAACTTCCCCGAGGACTTCCTCGACCTCGTCCAGCAACTCCGCGAAACCGAAATCTCCATCTACACCCTCAAGGACTTCCCCATCTTCTCCTGTGTCCGCGTCCCCCCGATGGAAATGCTCGACCGCCTGGGATGATCAAAGTGCTACTCTGCTATCGCAACTAACGCGGGAGAACAGACCATGCGCGCAGCTCTCGCAGGAATTGCCATAGGGATCGCACCGTTATGCACAGCAGCGCAGGCGTCGCCCTCCTTTGAAGTTGCAACAATCAAGCCCGTCGCTCGATGCACCGCGCCCATCGTCGCAACATTTACTCAATCCGGACGGCTGAACGTCGGCTGCCAGCCATTAGTCATCTTGATTAGGCTCGCGTATTTCCCCCGCCTACAGGAGGGCGATGTCACGGGAGGTCCGAAGTGGTCGCAGACCGAACTCTACGACCTCGTTGCCAAAGTCGATGACGCCGACATGGCTGGCTGGAACCGAATGAACTATCGCGAGCAGCTCAAAGTAGTGCAGCCCTTGCTCCAGCAATTGCTCGCGGATCGTTTCAACCTGAAGACGCATACCAACACCCGAACTACCCGGGCTTATGCGCTGGTGCAGGCCAAAGGCGGCGCGAAACTGAAGGACGTGTCACCACCCGACCAACAGAATCAGATCGTCGGCGATGCCGCTCCGAAGAGCACCGATCCTCCGGTTGGCGGCTTTCGCATTGTGAACAACCGAATGATTGCGCGGGCCGTGCAGATTCCCAATCTGCTCTGGTTCTTTGCCGGGCGCTCCGGTTACGAGGATGCGCCGGCTGTCGACAGGACAGGGCTCGACGGCTATTACGACTTCGAGATGAGGTTGCCCGACTTCAATGACAAAGCCGAGTTCGAGCGGTAAATGAAACAGCAGCTCGGACTGCGTATCGAACAACAGAAGATCTCTCTTCCAACCATCGTCATCGACGAAGCCGAAAAGCCATCTCTCGACAACTGATTAGCGAGATACTTTCATATATTGGTCTATTGGTCGCATCGATGGCCTATCCTGCGCGCAGCAAAGGGCTAGGTTGCTTGGTTTGTTGTCATTCCCGAAGATTCTCTCTTGAGTTGCAAGCGTTTTTTTCTCTTTGAGAGGTGTGCAGAGGAGAGCTTTCTCTTTTACCGGGGTATGAGTTGCGGGAAGAGTTTTGCTCCGTCGAAGGGTCGGTCTGTTTTGAAGA
>DATNAU010000047.1:0-74077 GCA_035572415.1 Acidobacteriaceae bacterium | reverse complement strand
AACGTTCCATGGTTGCGGTTGGTGCCCGATTTCGTCACCTGGTTGGCCGTTCCGCCCGCCGTATGCCCAAACGTCGCGTCCGCCTGGAACGCCTCCACCTTCACCTGCTGCGTCGCATCCATCGGGGGGCTGTACGCAATGGTCCCGTCAAACAGATAATCCGGCGCGCCATCCATCAGCAGTTCATTCTTCTTCTGCGCTGCACCGCCCATCGTGAAACCCGACGGCCCGCTGTTGTCGAACGGATGGTAGAACTGCGGATTGTTCGCCGGCATCACTCCCATCGCCAACTGCGCCAGTACCAGCGGCGTATTTCCGTTTACCGGAATATTTTGCACGTCCTCTTGCGTCATCACTTGGCCAATGGACGCCGTCTGCGTCTCGAGCAACGAGCTCTCCGTCGACACGGTCACCGTCTGCGACTCCGCACCCATTTCCAGAGCGGCGTCCACGCTCACGTGCTCATTCGCGCCCACAATCACGTTGTCGTGCTGATACGCCTTGAACCCCTTCGTCGTGACGCTCACGCTATAGGTGCCCGGCGCCACAAATGGAAAGTTATAGTCACCGGCGCCGTTCGTGGTCGCCGTGTACTTCGACTGGGTCGCCACCTCGGTCGCCGTCACCGATGCATTCGTGACCACCGCCCCCGAAGGGTCCGTCACTCGCCCCGTAATCGACCCCTTTAGCACCTGCGCCCTTGCACTGACACACCATCCAAACCCACACAACAGCAGCAGGTAGATCCATACCTTCCGCATCGTCGCTCTCCGGAAATTCCCTTTATTGGTGAAACGAGCCGGAGATTAGTGACAGACGCAGAGAGTTGTCAATAACGAATTTTTATTCTCGTTAGATAATTTTCACTTTCCGATGCACACGTCAACTCAAACGACGCCTAAAAACGAAGCGCCGGAATTTTATCCGGCGCTCAGTAACTCATTTCTGGGTGCCCCATTCATGCGCAGGTGTCAGCCTGCGCATGGGTGGGGATGAAGCTTACCGGTGCTTGATGAAGCTCCCGTCCTGCAGCTCGCCCATCGCCTGCCGCAACTCAGCCTGCGTGTTCATTACGATCGGTCCGTACCACGCCACGGGCTCCTCAATCGGCTTGCCCGAAACCAGCAGGAAGCGAATCCCCTCCGGCCCCGCCTGCACTACGATCTCGTCGCCGCGATCGAACAGCACCAGCGAATGGTTCTTCGCGTCGTATTCCGGCGCGGCATTTGGGTCGATACCCGACTCCGTCAGCACCGCCTGCGGCGTCGACGCATCCCGAAACGTCCCCGCGCCCGCAAAGACATACGCAAACGCATTCCGCGTGATGTCTACCTTCAGCCTCCTTCTGCGCCCGGGAGGAATAGACACATCAATATAGTTCGGGTCCGCCGCGACGCCCTCCACCGGCCCGCGCTTCCCCCAGAACTCCCCGCAGATGATCCGCACATGCGTGCCATCGTCATCGGTGATCTCCGGTATCGCCGTCGCCGGAATGTCCTGATACCGCGGATCGGTCATCTTCATACTCGCAGGCAGGTTCGCCCACAGTTGGAAGCCGTGCATCCGCCCCTGCGCATCGCCCTTCGGCATCTCCTGGTGCAGAATGCCGCTGCCCGCCGTCATCCACTGCACGTCGCCCGCGCCCATCCTCCCCTTGTTGCCCAGGCTGTCGCCATGCTCGACTGTTCCCGCGAGCACATACGTGATGGTCTCGATTCCGCGATGCGGATGCCACGGAAACCCTTTGATGTAATCCGCCGGATTGTCGTTGCGGAAATCGTCCAGCAGCAGGAACGGATCGAACTCCTTGGTCTTCCCAAAGCCGAACGCCCGCTCCAGCCGCACGCCCGCACCCTCCAGCGTCGGCTTGGTCTTGATCATCTCTTTCACTGCCCGCAACGACATACTTCCCTCCTTCCACTTCGCTATCGCAGGCGCGGCAACAAGCGCTGCCGTCATCCTGAGCGTAGCGAAGGACCCCTGTATTTTGCACGGCACCGGCAAGAATCTTCGTCCGCCCGCGCCTTCAACTAACAACTAGCAACCATCAACGATCAACTGGCCTTCACAAACTGCGCATCGATCGTAATCGTCACCTCGTCGCCCACCAGCACGCCGCCGGTTTCGAGCGCCGCATTCCACGTCAGCCCGAACTCCTTCCGGCTGATTTTCGCCGTCGCTTCGACCGCCACGCGCGTGTTGCCCCATGGGTCCTTGCCCGGCGCCGTCGGTCCTTCCACTTCAAACCGGACCGTCTTCGTCACGCCCTTGATCGTCAGTTCGCCCTCAACGATTCCGTCCTCAGGACGCACCTTGAAGCTCTTGAATGACATCGCCGGAAACTTCTCCACATCGAAGAAGTCCCCACTCTTCAGGTGGGCATCGCGCTGCGCATCGCCCGTAGCAATCGAAGTCACGTCCACCGTCGCCTCAATGCTCGCCGCGCCGGGGTTGGCCTCATCGTAGTTCAACACACCGCTCGCCTTCCCGAACGTGCCCTTCACGTTCGAAATCATCATATGCTTCACCTTGAACTCAACTACCGAGTGCGCCGGATCGAGATTCCATGTGCTCATTGCCATTCCTCCAAACTTGATCTGTCATTCTGAGCCGTAGGCGAAGAATCCCCGCATTTCGGAATTTCCGCCTCGTTCTCTTGCTTCACACCATCTGATGCCCCAACTTGATATTCGTTGCAACGAATATTTTGGCCCAATAGAATCAAGGACGCCAGTTGGCTGCACAGCTCGCAAACGACAACCAGCAGCTATCAACTCGCCTTCCTAGCCGCCTTCAGCAACTCCACCAACTCCGCCAACCGCTTCGCTCCCAAGTGCCCTACCTCCCGCCGGTGCGCCTTTTGCACCGGATCATCCATACGGCTCAATAATTTCAGCCCCTCCGGCGTAATCTTCCCCATCACCACCCGCCGGTCCCGCTCATCCCGCCATCGCTCGATCAGCCCGCGCCGCTCCAGCCGGTCAAGCAGGCGCGTAATGTCCGGGTCACGCGTGATCATCCGGTCGCCGATCTCCCCGCAGGCCAGCCCGTCCGGTGACCCTCTCAATATCCGCAGCACGTTGTACTGATTCGAGGACAGGTCCTCGTCCTTCAGCACTCCCGCCAGCCGCCGCGACAACTGGTCGGTCGTCCGCAGCAGCTCCAGATACGCCGCCTCCTCCGGACACCGCCCTGGCCGCCCTCCCGCCTTCCCCGCCCTCCTGGTCGCCGCCATTTTTTTATAATACTCGTTTCAACGACTATTGGAACCCGACTAAGTTAACCCTTCGAGTGTTGCGGTCTGCATCCTCACGTAGGATCGGAGGCATATACAGTTAAGCCATCCCATGCCCCTCCGTACGCCTGCAAGCACGCTGCCCACGGCCCTTCTGATCTGCGCGACGGGCCTCTGCCTCCAATCTCTTCGCGCCCAGCCGCCCGCGAACGCTCCTCAGGCACCGCAGGCCAACCCTGGCCGCCCCACCGTCTCCACTCCCGCCACACTCACGCCGGTCGGCTACCTGCAATTTGAGAACGGCGTCCTCTACGCCGCAGACTCGCCTAATGTCGCAAGTTCCCTCAGCATCAGTCAGGTCACGAAGCTCGCCGTCGCGCCCCGCCTGCAACTGCTGCTCGTCTCCCAGCCCTTCGGATACGGCTCCGGCACGTCGGGCGACGAACTCTCCGGCCCTCATCCCGGCGATGTTCTCGCCGGCGCACAGGCCGTCGCGTTTACGGGCGCCGGAGGCCGCCCCACCATCAGCCTCAGCTACTTCGGCCGCATCCATCAGGGCACCGCGCCTGACGTCGACATCGGCTCTTCCAGCCAAACCGCGCTCGTCCTCCTCAGCGATGACCTCGCCGGGCTGCACTTCGACATCAACGGCATCGTCGCCGAGCAGCCCGGCGACCGCATCCGCCGCGCGCAGTTCGGCCAGACCCTCTCCATCTCGCACGGCTTCGGGCGCTACACCTTCGCCGGCGAGCTCTGGCACTTTACTCAGCCTCTCACCCGCGCCAACTGCGCCGGAAACCTCTGGGCGCTCTCTTACGCGCCGCGTTCCAACCTCGTCGTAGACGCCGGCCTCAACCGCGGCCTTACCTCCACCTCCACCCAGTGGGAAGGCTTCGCCGGCTTCACCTATCTGCTGCCGCATCGGCTCTGGAAGCACCGCGGATAATTCCCGGCTGCGAACTCTCGCGCCAAAGCCGCAGCGAACCTACTTCTCCGCCATCTCCCGCGGATGCAGCACGCCGATCACCGCGCCGTACAGCTTGTTGCGCATCTCGAAACGCTCGCCCGCGCGCGTCACATACCGCACAAGCACATCGATCCCCGACGCCGCCGGCCGCAGGTCCACGCGCGGCGCTGCCGAAAACTGGCTCAGCCCATGCGCCTTGCTCGAACTCTGCCACTCCGCCTCGGCCAATTTGGTGTCGCGCTCCGTCTCTTTCCCCACCACACTCTCAATCGCTGCCAGCGTCTTCTGCTGGTCCACGCCCGCCGGCACATTCAGCGTGATCTCGTCCCACATCCACTGCCCCGCGGTGGAGAAGTTGAAGAACTGTCCCGTAACCGCAAAGCTGTTGATGAACGTGACGCGTCGCCCCGTCGGGTGCCCCATGTCCGTCCAGTTGCCGGTCTCCAGCAGCGCCGTGCGGAAGATGCCGATCTCCAGCACCTCGCCCGCCACGCCGTTGATCTCCACCCAATCGCCCACGCGGATGCCGTTCTTGCCCATCAGCACAAACCATCCGAAGAACGCCAGGATGAAGTCTTGAAACACTACCGTCAGTCCCGCCGCGCCCAGGCCCAAAATCGTCGGCATCTGGCTCGGCGCGCCGAACACCGCCAGTAGCACAAGCACCAGAGTCAATAGCTGGATCGCCAGGCTCACAATCGTGCGCATCGTGTGGCGGCTGCGCGGATCGATCTTCGAGCGGTCCAGCAGCGCCAGCACCCCCAGCCACAGCAGCACGCCCAGCAGCACAATCGCCGCCACACCCGCCATCGATTGCAGGATCAGGTGCCGCACAATCCTGTGCTGCAGCTCCAGTTGCCCCAGCCATTTCGCATATACCGCCGAAAGCTGCTGTTCCGTCGCGATGCGGTCCTCCAGAATCGAGTGGATGCGTGCCAGTTGATGCATCTGCCCCATGCGCGCGATCTTCACCTTCGCCGCACTGTCCGTATTCGGCTCTGCCGCAGCCGCCGCGCTCGCTCCGCTCGCATCCGCCGGAGCTCCCGTCTTGATCGCCGCCGACATCGCATTCACCTGAGCATCCAGCGTCCCGTGCTGCTGCTGGAGCGATGTAAGGTCCGCATCGATCTCCGCCTTCGCCTGCTCGATCAGGTCCTTGCGATTGTTCTGCCCAAACCACCCGCCGATCCGCCGCGCCAGCGTCCCATACCGCTTCGCCGACACCGTCGCAATCTCGCCGCCGCCCAGCTGTGCGTCGTACTTCTTCATCGACTCTTCGCGCGCCGCCAGTTCCTGCTGAATCTCATCGCGCTTGTCGCCGCTTGCCCGCGCCAGGTCGTCGCTCGCGTCGTCCTGCTCGTCGTTGTCGAGCTGCAGCTGCGCCTTCGCCTGGTCCAGGTTGTCGGAGATCGCGTCTGCCTCAGGCGCATTACGCTTCTTCGCCGCGTCCAGTTGCGCCGTCAGCGCAGCCACCGCGGCCTGGTCTTCCTTCACCTGCTCATTCAGCCCATTCAGCTTCTGCTGCGCCGCGAGAGCCGCGCCCGTCAACGACCGCCGCTCCATCTGCGCCTGCCGCAACGCCATCGCAAAGGCCTGGTCCACCTCATGGTCCGCCAGCCGCTCCGCCTCCAGTGCATCGGCCCTCTCTTCGGCGGATACAGCCAGCGGCGCAATCTGCGCCACCGTCAGCCACGGCCGCTGGTCCACCAGCCCCGCCTGCACACCCGCGTTCCGCCGCTTCATAAACGCGAGATTGTCCATCGCGCCCTGCGTCAGATAGCTGCCCACCAGACACGCCACCACCAGCGCCGCCGGAATCCCCAGCAGCAGCGCCCGCCCCTTCGTCATCCCCCGAGAGATCATGCTCTATGCAGCCCTCTTATCCACCACACGCAGCACCGTGCCTTCCGACCGCTGCAAATAAGCCACGATCTCGAAGAGGTTCTTCGCCTGCGGATTCCCCGAAGGCCCAAACATGCGCATCAGCGTCTTCGGCGAACGTCCCAACTCCCCGCCTAACTGCACAAATCCCACAGTCCCGTTGATGTATTTTCGCAGCAGCGATTTTCCCGTATCCAGATCGCCGGCCAGCATCGCGTCCAGCGCCTCGCGCAGCAGTGCGCGCCGGAATTTCTCGCTCTTCTGAAGCCGCAATCGTACAGTCTCATTAAAGCTCTTCGTCAATGCCATCTACTTCTCCTTCTTGCGCCGCTTGTATTCCCGCCACAGGGCTTGAGCACGCGCAATATCTTCCTGCTGCTTCTTCTTGGTTCCGCCTGCGAGCAAAATCACGAGGGTGTCTCCGTCTTCACCAAAATAGATCCGGTATCCTGGCCCGAAATCCAGGCGCAGCTCGAAGATTCCTGCCACGCCCTTAGCCGCTGAGAAGTTTCCACGCTCCAGACGGTCGAGATATGCGGTCACCCGCGCCTGCACGCCGGCTTCGAGCCTCTCGAACCAGCGCTCAAATCCGTTCCGCCCCAGCTCATCAATGTACTGGCGGAGTTCAATCACAGTTGAATGGTATCACAAACGCTACCATTATTTCTGATCCTTCGATCGCCCCTGCCTGCCCTCGAACCTCGCACCTCGAACCTCGAAACTTTTTTGTATACATTGGTATCCACCCCTCATGGCCCTCTACGCCGCAACGCTCGCCGTCATCGTTATCGTTCTGCTCGCCGTCTCGCTCACCCGCCTCGGCAAAGTCCGCACCCGCGCCGACTATCTCGTCGCCGGCCGCTCTCTCCCCGCCTTCGTCCTCGTCTTCACGCTGCTCTGCTCCTGGATCGGCTCCGGCTCGCTGCTCGCCGCCGCGGAAAACGGCTACCGCCACGGATTCGCCGCGCTCTGGGTCGCCGCCGGAGGATGGGCCGGCCTCGCGCTTATCTACTTCATCGCCCCGCGCGCCCGCCGCTTCGCGCAGTTCACCATCCCCGACCTCCTCGAAGCCCGCTACAACCAGGCCGCGCGCATCCTCGGCGTCATCGCCATCCTCTTCACCTACACCGCCATCACCAGCTACCAGTTCATCGGCGGCGGAGACATCCTCCACCTCGTCTTCCCCTCCGCCCTCTCGCCCCTCCAGGGCCGAATCCTCATCGCCGCCTTCGTCATCCTCTTCACCGCCATCGCCGGCATGTCCTCGGTCGCCTACATGGACGTCGCCATCGGCCTGCTGGCCACCGTCACTCTCTGCGTCGCGCTGCCTGTGCTCGTCCACAATTGCACCTACGCTGGACTCACCGGCTGGGCCGCCGTCCACGCCGCACTGCCCGCCTCGCACTTCAAAGTCTTCGGCGACATCCACCCCTTCACCAGCTACGTCAACTCCACCCCGCTGCCCGACGGCACGCACGAAGTCGTCTCCTCGGCCTTCGCGCTCTTCCTGCCGACGATGCTCCTCATGCTGGGCAACCAGTCCATGTATCAGAAATTCTTCTCAGCAAAATCCGAACGCGACGCCACCCGCGCCGTCGGCGGCTGGATCGTCGGCACCGTCCTGCTTGAAACCGTCATCGTCGCGCTCGCCGTCGCCGGCTCCGCCGTCTACCCCACCGGTGAAGTCGCCCGCCAGCCCCGCGAAATCCTCGCCTACGCCGGCCTCCACCAGCTCCAGCCCCTGCCCGTGACGGTCATCGAAGATGGTCGTCATCCTGAGCGCAGCGAAGGACCCCTGTATTTGTCTTCCCAAACCACCCAGCGCACCGACCCCACCCACATCCTCCAGCTCCTCGGCGCGCTGCTCGTCGGCTCCATCTTCGCCAAGATCATCTCCACCGCCAACAACTACCTCTTCTCGCCCGCGACCAACATGGTCAACGACATCTTCGTCCGCTATCTCCGCCCCGCGGCCTCCAACCGCCAGATCCTCATCGTCTCGCGCCTCATGGTCGTCGCGCTCGGCATCTGGGCGCTCTATCAGGGCATGCACACGGAGTCGGTCCTCAAGAAGGCGCTCTACGCCTACACCATCTACTCCGCCGCGCTCACGCCCGTCATCCTCGCGGCCTTCTACTGGAAGCGCGCCACCGCCTCCGCCGCCGTCGCCTGCATCTTTACCGGCACCTTCGTCACCGTCTTCTGGGATACGCCTTTCGTCCACGCGCACTTTCCCGCCTCCATCGCCAACCAGGACGCCATCCTCCCCGCGCTCCTCGCCTCCCTCGCCTGCCTCATCCTCGTCTCCCTCGTCACCCGCCCTCCGTCCGAATCGCACCTTGCATCGCTCACCCACTGATCTGCTGTCTGGAGAGGTATCGGGTGGGTTGCTTTTTGTTTGTCATCCCCAGAGGGGATCTGCGTTTGCTTTCCGTCCTCATCCTGAGCGAAGGTCGCGCAGTGTCGAGTCGAAGGACCTGCGGTTGCATTTGCTCGTCATTCTGGAGCGCCGCTCCAGAATCTCCGTATTTGTATCTGAATAGCCACAGTTCCGTGCCCCATTCATCGCGCGCATGGAGCCTGACCTGAGCGAAGTCGAAGGACGCGATGAGTGGGATCGAGCCGCGAAAGATCGAACCTGTCATTCTGAGCCGAATCGGGGTCCCAAACGAGCGGTCTTGGCTCGTTGGGGTGAGCAGGCGAAGAATCCCCGCATCTGTGCTACCGTGGCTCTCACCAGAGGCTCTTCGCAATGAATCTGAAGCCGTACCTGCTTCCCCTCGTTCTTTTTCTCACTCCGACATCGATTCGTTGCCAAATCCTGCACGCCGACGGCCCGCGCCCCTCCTTCGAGGTCGCCACCATCAAGCCCGTTGAAGGCGCGCCTCCTCCTTCGCCCGGTGGTCCACCACCCTTGCCGCGCGACGAGCTCCGCACATTCATAACTGCGCGAATGCTCATCGCTCTCGCATACAACGTCCCGGCGCTCACCAGGGACGAGATCGTAGGAGGACCAGGCTGGCTCGATAGCCAGATCTATGAAATTGACGCGAAGATCAACGGCCCCCTCAGCGATGCTATGGAAAGAATGTCCACTGCCGAACGGAAGCAGAAGATTCAGCTGATGCAGCAATCGCTGCTCGCCGACCGCTTCAGGCTGAAAGTCCACTTTGAAACCCGCCAGTTGTCGCAATTCGCACTCATCACTGCGAAAGGCGGCCGCAAATTGGCGTCCGCAGCCAATCCATCAGGCCCGCATGACAGAAGCATGCAGCAGCGAAAGGACCAGGAGGTGGAGCTGCGGGCAAAAACGATCAGCATGGAGGATCTCACCACGCTGCTGCAATTAGAACAAGAGATCGGCGGCCGCCCGATAGCCAACCAGACTGGCCTTACCGGCCTCTACGATGTGACCCTCGATTGGTTACCAGCACGAGTCGCGGATGCGAACCCCGATGTCACCGGCCCATCTCTCTTCACCGCGCTCGAAGAACAGCTAGGCCTCAAGCTGGTCGAAACCAAAGGCCCGGTCGAGGTCGTCGTCGTCGTACCACATCGAGAAGCCTACGTCGAATTAGAGAGCGGGCTTTCGCCATTCTGGAGCGCAGCTCCAGAATCCCAGTATTTTTCTTTTACGCCTTCCCCTTGACATATATTCGGAAACCGATATATCGTTCCCCGAATATGAAGGCCGCCTCCGAAGCCCCTCAGCAGCACCTCCCGCTCTCCCCCGCCACCCTCCACGTCCTGCTCGCGCTCGCCGGCGGAGACCTCCACGGCTACGGCATCATGCTTGAGGTCGCGCGCCACTCGGGCGGCCAGTACAAGATCGGCCCCGGCACCCTTTACGACAACCTCAAGAAACTCCTCGCAGCCGGCCTCGTCGAAGAGCTCCCCGCCGAAGACGAAGACCACCCGCGCGGCCGCCGCACCTATCGCCTCACCCGCCTCGGCAACTCCGTCCTCGCCGCCGAAACCGAACGCCTCACCGGAGTCCTTCGCCACGCCCGCCGCTCGCTGCGCGCCAATCTCCGTCCCCGTCTCTCTGTGACCAGCCCGAGGAGGTCCTGATGCCTGCCCTCAAACGCCGCCTCTACCAACTCATCCTCCGCCTGCACCCCGCTTCCTTCCGCGACCGCTTCGCCCGCGAGATGTCCCTCGACTTCGAGGACGCCCTCGCAACCTACGGCTTCTCCCGCCTCCTCGCCGACGCCACCTGTTCCCTCCTCCGCCAGTGGTCCGCACCCGCCTTCTCTCCGTCGCGCGAACAGGCGCCAGTCCCCTCGCATCCCCTCCTCGCCGGCCACTACATGCCGCTCACCGACGCGCCGCTCACCCCCTTCGAGCTCCTCCGGGGTTCCCTGCTCTTTGCCGCGATGCTCTTCGCACTCAGCCTGGCGCTGAAACATGGCGGCAATTACATCCACACTGGCGCTCACAACGTCGGCCTTGCTGGCGGTTTCGGTAATACCTCCGGGCGCGCATCCGCAACAAACGCAGTCTCCCATTCACCGGCCCCCGACTACTCACAGACTCTGGTAATTCCAACATCGAGCCTGCCCTCGCGATACAGCAAGTCCGCACGTAACGGCCACACCATCTATGTCAATCCCGCAGCGCCAACCAGTCAGCCGCAACCGGAATCGCTGAGCGACTTCCTGGCGCGCTGCGCCATCGTCAGCGCCATCGTCTGGATCGCGTCATTCCTCATGCGCCGCACGAGAAACCTTGGTGTCCGCTTGGCCTTTGTGGCGGCCGGTCTCTTGCTTCTCGCGTTCGCCGCCATGGTTCCGCTTCACCTTACAGATCGATCCGCCCAGGCAGCGATTCCGAATCCGGATAACTCGCAGTTGCACTTCAAATCTGCGACGATCTATCTCCGCCAGGGCACTCCAGCGGCGACCTCGGGACCTGCAGCTTTTGACCTGTCCAGTTCTCCGGCAGACCTCGTGCATATCGATTCGCCCATTCGCACGTTGCTTGCGGATGCCAGCAACATGCCGCCCGACTCTATCGTCGGCGGTCCCGCCTGGCTCGACACCGACTCGTACGACATAACCGCCAGGATGGATCCGGCCAGTTTCGCCGCAATGCAGAAGATGTCCTTCTGGCGGCAGCGTAGTCAGATGAGAGGGATGGAGCAGAATTTGCTGCTTGATCGATTTCATCTCAAGCTCCACATTGAGAATCGCCGACCCGACGCCTCCGCCCCGGCCACGCGACCCCTCCAGGTCCTCGTCATCGATTCCATCGACCGCCCTTCGGAGAATTAATGTATCGGCGAAGACTCCTTGCCGTCATCGGATCGATGATCTATATACCTGTGAACGCTTTGGTATTTGGCGCGCAGGTCATCCGTTCCGAAGGCCCGCTGCCCTCATTTGAGGTTGCAACCATCAAGCCGCCCAATCCGAAGGTCCTGGTTGTCCTCACCCCACCCGGCTCGGAGGATGTAGTCACGCAGGCCGGCACGGCAAAGACCCTGATTGCGAACGCCTATGGCGTCAGGCCCGCACGCGTGCTCGGCGGCCCCCCATGGATCAACGACGGCGGGAAAGTCTACGTCATCGAGGGTAAAATTCCGCAGGAACTCTTCGCTCGCATGCAGGCGATGACCGGCGATCAGCGCCACGATCTCGCCTGTCTCATGTTGCAATCGCTGCTGGCTTCGCGCTTCGACCTCAAGCTGCACGTCGAATCGCGCGAGATGCCTGTCTACGAGATCACTCTCGCCAAAGGCGGCGCAAAACTCCCAACGCCCAATGGCGAGAAGCCTCCCGACCCTTCAGGTTCGCGTGTACAACAAATGTCAGGCGGCGAGTCCATCACCAAAAATGGGGTGCGCATTGCCAACATGAGGCTCGACGATATGCTCCTGCCTCCCTGGTTCGATCTCGGGGATCGCCCGATCATCAACAAGACCGGCCTCACCGGAAAATACAACCTCATCATCAACTGGCTGCCTAACATCGCCGCTCAGCGCGGCCCCGGAACCGAGATCACCGCGCCCGAGGGACAACCCTCCATCTTCACCGCGCTCGAGGAACAGTTCGGCCTCAAGCTTGTTCCCGCCCGCGACCCAGTTGATGTCGTCGTGATCGATGCAATACAGCCACCCTCGGAGAACTGAACCAGCCGTACGCATTTCGGGTGCCCCATTCATACGCGACCGTGAGGGCGCGGGTGGATGGGGAGAAAGGTGATCCCAGCATGAAGCTCATCGTCGCCATCCTCGCACTCACCTTCACACCCGCACTCGCGCAAACTGCATTTGTGCCAATTCACCCGCCGGCTATGCACGCTCAGACCTCGGCTCAACCACCGGCCGCTAAAAACCCTCCAACCCCCGCTAACTCTTCACCCTCCGCCGTGCCCCCGCTGGACGCAATCTCAGTTAAGCCGGACAGCAGCGGCAGCGGAAGGGCGCGGCTGCTCTACACAGCCGATGGCGTCAGCGCCACCAACGTAACTGTGTATATGCTGCTCAAGGAGGCCTACGACCTAAATGACGACCAGATCGTAGATGCCCCGGCCTGGGCCAAGACCGATCGTTTCGATATTGAGGGAAAGGTTACAGGCCCCGAAGCTGCACAGGTTGCTGGGGTCGCGCACGATGAACAGCGGACCTATTATCAACAACTCCTCACGGCACGCTTCGGCTTAATCACTCATCGCGAGACACGCGACCTGCCCGAATACGCACTGACGATCGGCAAGTCCGGTTCTAGGCTTCAAGAAAGCAACACTGGTTCCAACGCGCAAGCCCAGAAGCCGCCCGTGCCTATGTTCCGTATGCGCGCGGATAAAGATGGGAAGAAGATTGAAGCAAGCAACGCTTCACTTGCTCCTTTTTTGAACCTCCTATCAAACGAGGTTGGCCGAACGGTAATCGATAGGACTGGCCTCAAGGATCGCTACGATTTCACGCTGAGTTGGTCGCCAGAAATTCCGTCTAACTCGCCCTCGCTAGAAGCGCAGACTCCAACAGGTGCGGCCCCCGCCAATCCTGGCCTTTTCACAGCAATACAGGAGCAGCTCGGTCTCAAACTCGAGCCCGTCAAAGGCTCTATCGAAGTCCTCGTCATCGACCACATCAAGAAGCCCTCGGAGAACTAATCATGGCTCGGAGATCTCTTATCGCGTTCGGTCTGCTCGCATTCGCATCTCTCAGCGCAGAAGCGATCCGCGCCCAGCTGCTCCACGCCAACGGCCCGCTGCCCACCTTTGAAGTCGCAACCGTCCGCCGTGTCCCTCCCATGCCACCGCCTCCTCCGCCTCCGCCGGATATGGACTCCCGCCCCAAGGCTCCCGCAAAAATCGCTCCCGGCCGCGGTGGCGCGCAGCCTGCCGATCGCGTCCACGTCATGCTCCCCATGCGCATGATCATCGCGTTCGCTTACAACGTGCCCATCGGCTTTGAAGACCGCACAATCGTCGGCGGTCCCTCATGGCTCGACACCGAAACGTATGAGATTCGCGCAAAAATCGACGACGCCACCTTCGCCGCTATGCAGAAGCTCCCGCCCGATCGTCAGCGCGATCAGGTGCAGCTCATGGAGCAGGCGCTCCTCGCCGACCGCTTCCATCTCAAGGCTCACATCGAGACACGCATGTTACCCGGTTTTGCACTCACGCTCGCCAAAGGCGCCCCCAAACTCACCCCTGCCACGCCCGGAGAAAAAACCCGCCTCGCCATGCAGGGCGACACCATCACTGCCACTGCAATCACCCTCGATCAGCTCCTCCACTCGCCCTTCCTCGGCAGCCGCACCATCCTCAACCGTACCGGCCTCACCGGCGCCTACGACTTCACCCTCACCTACTCCGACCGCACTGACACCGGGACGGATTCTCCCTCCAGCGCGCCGGCTCTCACTACCGCCGTCGAGCAACAACTCGGCCTCAAACTCGTCCCCACCAAAGCTCCCGTCGAAGTCCTCGTCATCGACTCTATCGACCGCCCCACAGAAAACTAGCGCCCCCATCAACCAGCAAGCAACTATCAACTAACCGCCCTGCACCGCCTTGCACTACCGTGGGAAAACCTTTTCCCACACCATGGGAAACCACTTGCCACTCCCAGCCCACACCCCCAACCCTACCTGCTCTATCTCAACCACTTCCGCCGATGGCCCCCCGCTTGCATCCTTCGATCCCAGTACAGCTTTCATACTCCCCAGCCTGTCAAGGAGGGCCCTTACCATGGCAGCAACTCATCTGTTTACCTGCACCTGCGGCACGCAAAAAAAGACCACCAACCATTGGATCCTCGCGCTCGTCGAGCCAGGTTCCATCCGCTTCATTCCCTGGGATTCCGCCCTCGCCATGCGCGATGACGTCATCGTCCTCTGCGGTGAGCGCTGCGCCGCCAAGCTCCTCAGCCATTCCCTCGGCGACTGGAAGCAGACTTCAGTCGCCGTCGCACAGCAGGTCGAGGAAATCGCCCGCGCCGTCGCATAACGTCGCTTGCACCTCATGCCGTCGCGCCCCGGTATCGCCGGGGTGCGCCTCTGGCATCCGATCGCCGGTCCCTAGTACCTTCATCTCATGCGGGCGGCTCTCTTCGGCGGCACATTCGATCCCATCCACTGTGCCCACCTCCGCGTGGCCAGCGCCGCCGCGGACGCCTTCTCGCTCGACCGCGTCCTCTTCGCGCCCACCGGCCGCCAGCCCTTGAAGGCGGAGTCCGCCGCCGCATCCTTCGAAGACCGGCTCGCCATGGTCACTCTCGCTCTCGGCCAGCCGTGCGCGAAGGACCATCATCCCGGATTGCCGGATCCGCGCTTTACCGTCAGCTCGCTCGATGCGCCACGTCCCGGCGGCGCGCCCAACTATACCGTCGACCTCCTCGAGGAGCTCGCCCGCACCATGCCGGCAGCCGCGCTCTTCGCCATTGCCGGCGCCGACAGCTTTCTCTCCCTTCCCCGCTGGCGCTCACCCGGGCGTGTCCTCGCGCTCGCCCAGTGGATCGTCGTCTCCCGCCCCGGGCTTGATCTGACCGCGGATTTTCTATCCCGCCCGGAGTTCGCACCTCTCGCCCTTACGCCGCAACAGCGCGCGCGCATCCATCTCCTCTCCGGCATCCACGAAGACATCTCCGCAACCAGCCTGCGCCGGCATCTGCATGAAACCACCGAGGACCTCTATCCCGGCATACTTCCCGCCTCGGTGGCCGCCTACATCCGGGAACACCATCTCTACCATTGATCTCCGCATCCCGAATGACCATCCTTCGCATCGCGAAGGGTGGGGTTGGTCTGCACGTTCGTGAGGACTGAGCTCTCGCACCTAAGAACTCTGTAAACTCACCCTGATGCCTCGCGACTCGAACCCGGATGTCCCGAACACGCTCGCCGATCTCTGGCTGAAACAACCGCGTGCTTCTGGGCGGCAACCTGAGCCGGCAGCCGGCAGCGGCTCCACGCCTCAGCTTGACCTGCTCTTTTCCGCGCCTGTATCCACCGCACAAGAGCCTCCACCCCGCCGCATCTTTTCCGTCGCCGAGCTGGTCTCCACCATCCGTGGCCGTCTTGAACATGACCACCCGGACGTGCTCGTCGAAGGCGAAATTTCCAACTGCCGTGCCGCCGCATCCGGCCATCTCTACTTCACGCTCAAGGATGGCAACGCGCAGCTGCCTGTGGTCCTCTTCCGCAACCGCGCTCAGCTTCTTTCCTTTCGCCCGCAGGACGGCATAGCCGTGCGCGCGCGCGGCCGCGTTTCCATCTACGAGCAGCGCGGCCAGTTGCAGCTCATCGCCGAATCCCTCGAGGCCCGCGGCTCAGGCCTTTTGCAGTTGGCCTTTGACCGGCTCAAAGCGCGCCTCCTTGCCGAAGGGCTGTTCGATTCCGCTCGCAAGCGCCCTCTGCCGCCATTCCCGCATTGCATAGGCGTAGCCACCTCCACCTCCGGAGCCGTGCTGCACGACATCATTAAAGTGACCCGCCGTCGCCATGCCCGTCTCAACCTGCTCGTCTACCCCGTAGCCGTCCAGGGCCCCGGCTGCGCCGCTTCCGTCATCGCCGCCATCCGTTTCTTCAATGCAAATCCTGGCAAAGCAGACCTCATCCTCATCGCCCGGGGTGGTGGCTCCATCGAAGACCTTGCAGGCTTCAACGACGAAGGCCTCGCCCGCGCCATCGCCGCGTCGGATCTCCCCGTCGTCTCCGCCGTCGGCCACGAAACCGATTTCACTATTGCGGATTTTGTCGCCGACCTGCGCGCTCCCACCCCGTCCGCCGCAGCCGAGATCATCACCGCTGCGCAGCACCAGATCGAAGCCCGCATCGCCGCCGTCGACGCGCGGATCCTGCGCGCGGCGCGCTATCACCTCATGATCGCCCGCCAGCGCATCGCCGCCGTCTCCATTCCCGCCATCGCCGCGCGTCTTCAGTCCATCCTCGGCCGTCGCGCGCAGCGAGTCGATGACCTCAGCTATCGCCTCGAATCCGGCGCCGCGCGCCGCCTTCGCACGCGCTCCACCCACGTCTCGCAACTCACGGCGCGGCTCGCTCGACACAACTCCGTCGCGCGTCTTGCTCTCACCCGCCGCCGTCTCGATCGCGCAAACGATTCCCTCCGCCGCCTTGCGCAAACCGCATTCGCCTCTCGCGCCGCGCGGCTTGACCGCGCTGTCACTCGCCTGCACGCGCTCTCGCCTCTCGCCGTGCTCGACCGCGGCTACGCTCTCGTCTTTGATTCCGGCGGCAATCTCCTCCGGAATGCCGCCAACGCGCACCGCGATGAAGCCATCGACATACGCCTCGCCAGGGGCACACTCGTTGCCAAAGTAACGAAGATCGCGCAAAAATGAATCCCGAACTTCAGAGCACAATTTTGCTTTCATTAGGCGCACCGCTTCAGCGTGCCGTAAAGAGACGAGTTTTGAGAGGGCGCTTTAAGAGGCTGCTGAAAAAGTCGCAGTGGTATTTTTCGGAGTAGCAGCGCGCTTTAGAAGGTACTGAAAAGGCCCTGCTTTGAAAGGGCGCGACTTTAGTCGCGCCGTTAAAGAGTAAAAACGGGGCGGCTTTAGCCGCTGAGGGAATGCAAAACCGGCCGCGGGCGACTTTTTCAGCATCCTCTTTCAGCCCCTGGGTCAGCAGTTGGATCGGCACTTGGGCGGTGGAGAGATATCAATGATGAAAAAAATGCTTCTGGTCTCTACGGTCATGGCTCTACCCATCTCACATATCCCCACCACATCGGCGCAGCAACCTGCCGCCACCTCCGCGCCACCAACTGGCTCTGCAACCTCGACCCTTGTCGTTACGCCTCCGCGTCCCGCCACCTTCCACATCTATCTCCTGATGGGCCAGTCCAATATGGTTGGCCGCGACATCCGCAGCCTCTCCTCCCAGGTCGACAACCCGCGTGTGCTGGCGCTGAACCACGACAACCAGTGGGTCGTCGCTCGCGAGCCCATGCACTACGACCCAAAGAAGCCGGCCGGCCAGGGACCAGGAATTCCCTTCGCTGTCGAAATGCTCAAGGCGGACCCGGATATCGCCATCGGCCTCGTTCCCTGCGCCGTTGGCGGCACGCCGCTCAGCCGATGGGTCAAAGGCGGTGACCTCTATGAAGCCTGCGTCGCTCGCGCAAAGATCGTCGCGCAGACCGGAACCATCACCGGCGTGCTCTGGCATCAGGGCGAGGCCGACACCACCGACCAGCAACTCGCCGGCACCTATACCGCACGCCTGACGCGGATGTTTCGCGATCTCCGTGCGGACCTCGGCAAACCCGATCTCCCCATCGTCGTCGGCCAGCTCGGCCCTTTCCTCGATCCCGCAAAATACCCCTACCTTGCCACGGTGAAGACTTCCATTCAAAACATGCCCGCGGCTCTGCCGCACATCGGCTACGCCGACTCCACCGGTCTCACCGACCGCGGCGATCAACTCCACTTCGACGCCGCCTCACAAAACATTTTCGGCGTCCGCTACGCCGCTGCGATGCAGAAGGCACAGGCAAAATAGCCCGCATCGCCAATACTGCTTGCCATCATCCTTGAGCGGGCGGAGCGAGTCGAACGGAAAGGACGACGGCCGCAACTGGCGTCCCCTGCTTCCCGATCCCTCTGCCAGCAACCCTCCCGACAGGTTTCCAGAAGACCAGCACTGGAACGCCCTCTCGCTGTCCTACGTCGTCGGCCCCCACGGCCGCATCGGTATCCTGCGCCCCTCCGCCATGTTCAACCCTCACCACCCGTAACCGGCACCGCCCTTACCGGCTATAAGCTGAATCGCTGTCAGCTTATAGCTCACGAGACTTGCCTTTCTTTCATCCGGCATAACACTCGCCGGACCCCAAAAACCGGCCAAATCTCATTGTCAAGTGCCTTCGGAGCCGGCATTTCCGCTAAACCGCTGTGTTTGCTGGAGATATAAATGTCCGCCTTGTGGCATAGCAGTTATGCTCCGCCCGGTAAAATAGAGTTAGACAAGAGGAAGGGGTTGGAAAGACGTCCTCTCGATGGCCTGCGATTCCTCTGGTTAAGCAGGCACCAGGAGCGATTGAGTTCCGCAACTCTTTGATTCTGGATATTTTGTGCGTAAGTCGTCGAGAATCTATATTTTAGCGTGATCACTTTCCCGCAACTGACACATTCCGGATAGTTTGCGCGCCAAGATACCCCCAAAAAATTACGCAAAAAAGGCGGCCCGAAGGCCGCCTCGCAAAACCGAATAACCTGACCGAACCCCCCCTTACACCGAGAAGGACGATCCGCAGCCGCAGGTGCTCTTCACCGCGGCATTCTCAAACTTGAAGCCGGCTGCCTCCAGCGTCTCCACATAGTCCACCGTGCAGTCCTTCAGGTACATGGCGCTGGTGGCGTCCAGAAACACCTTCAGGTCGCCGAAGCTGTAGACCTTGTCCATCATTCCGGCCTGGTTCTCAAAGCTCATCGAGTACTGGAACCCCGAGCAGCCGCCGCCCACCACGCCGATCCGCAGCCCGGCCGGAACCGGGTCCTGCGTCGCCATGATCTCCTTCACCTTGGCCACCGCCGCAGGCGTCAGTTGGACTGGCTGCGACTTGGCGGCTGGAGCTCCGGGTGCTCCGGTAACAACCTCAGGGGTAACGGCGGCAGTAGACATGAGGAAATTCTCCTTGGATCTTGCTCTTTCCAGTATATGCGACCAAAACGGTCGCGACAATCGATTGGATGGCCGCCGCGCCCGCCTGGATGCAGGCCCGAAAGCTCAGCGCAGCAGCAGCGACCGTACCAGCACGAACACGCCCAGCAGCAGAGCCAGTACAGCCACCAGCATGGCCAGAATGGCCCAGCCGGCGCGGGCTTCCTGCTCCGGCGTTGGCCGGGTAATCCCGAAGGTGTTCACGAAAGCATCGATCAGCAGGCGCAGTGGATTCATCTCTTATCTCAGATGGCCTAGTCTACAACCGGATTCACCTTCCGCCCAAACCGCCCGCTGCGCAGCCCCGCAGTTACCCGCGAAGCCTCCCGCCCGGTTACCACAGATGTGCCCAAATCTCCGCGAATCGTTGCGTCTGTCCTCCGGAGCGGGCGTATGATGCTTCCGTCGGCACATCTCCACGCATGCTGCCCAGGTTTGCCTAGCCTGGACAAGAATGCCACTCAGATGTCGCCGCAGGGAGGTCTCGCATGATGAACGCCATTCCAGTCCTCATCGTCGTCTGGGCGGTCGTGACCGGCGTCTTCCTCGCGTTGCTGGCCTACAACGGCACCATCACACGCTATGAAGAGAACCAGGTCTACCTCGGCGAGGCCAACGCCGTCGATGAAGAGCGGCAATCCATCATCCTGCAACGCATCCATCGCGCGCAGCCGTTCATCCGCGTCAGCGGCGTGCTCTCCGCGCTGATGACCATCGCCATCGTCGGCATCTACACCTGGGATGCCTGGCAGCGCATTCACCCGTAGTCGGCGCCGCGATCCGCGTCGGTGCGTCACCAGTTCCAATGGGAACAGTGATCCTGAGCGGAGCTCAGGATCTCTGTATTTGTTGTTGTATCACCCGAAGTGAATAGAGCCAGCCCACATCAGGCTGGCTCTCTCGCTTGATAGCGATGCGCTACACGTTGTACGTCGTCGATGAAACTCTTCCCCCGCGCCCCGTCCAGTTGGTGTGGAAGAACTCGCCGCGCGGCTTGTCCGTGCGCTCATACGTATGCGCCCCGAAGAAGTCGCGCTGCGCCTGCAGCAGGTTCGCCGGCAGCCGCGCCGTTCTGTAGCCGTCGAAGAACGCCAGCGCAGTCGAGAACGCCGGCGTCGGAACGCCCACTTCAACCGCATGCGCCACCGCCTTGCGCCAGCTCGCCTGATACTTGTTCAGCGCGCCGGAGAAGAAGTCGTCCAGCAGCAGGTTCGCGAGGTCGGGGTTCTTGTCGAACGCCGCCTTGATGTTGCCCAGGAAGGCCGAGCGGATGATGCAGCCGCCGCGCCACATCAGCGCGATGCCGCCCATATTCAGGTGCCAGCCTTGGTCCTTCTCCGCCGCGCGCAGCAGCATGTAACCCTGCGCGTAGCTCACCATCTTGGAGCAGTAAAGCGCGCGCCGTACGTCCTCGATGAACTGCTTCCTGTCCTCGATCCTGGCGGACGACTTCGGCGCGGCCAGCACCTTCGACGCTGCCACGCGTTCATCCTTCAGCGCTGAAAGGCAGCGCGCGAACACGCTTTCGCCGATCAGCGTCAGCGGCATGCCCAAGTCGAGGGCCGAGATCGCGGTCCACTTGCCGGTGCCCTTCTGCCCGGCTGCATCAAGGATCTTATCGACCATCGGCTTGCCGTCTTCGTCCTTCTTGGCGAAGATTTCCGCCGTTATCTCGATGAGGTAGCTGTCGAGCTCGCCCTTGTTCCAGTCGGCGAAGACCTCAGCCAGCTCATCGGCGCTCAGGCCGAGGCCGTCCTTCAGCAACTGATACGCCTCGCCGATCAGTTGCATGTCGCCATACTCGATTCCGTTGTGCACCATCTTCACGTAGTGCCCGGCTCCGTCCTCGCCTACCCAGTCGCAGCATGGCGTTCCGTCTTCCACCTTAGCCGCAATAGCCTGGAAGATCGGCTTCACATGCTCCCATGCAGCCTGGTTGCCGCCCGGCATGATCGACGGGCCGAAGCGCGCGCCCTCTTCGCCGCCCGAGACGCCCGTGCCGATGAAGAGAATGCCCTTCGCCGCGAGATCTTTGGTGCGGCGGTTCGAGTCCGTGTAGAGCGAGTTGCCGCCGTCGATGATGATGTCGCCCTTCTCAAGATAGGGCAGCACGTGGTCAATGGTCTGGTCGACAACATCGCCGGCTTTGACCATGATCATGACGCGCCGCGGCCGCTTCAGCAGCTTGCAGAGCTCTTCGGCGGAGTGCGCGCCCACCACCTGCGTGCCCTTGGCCTCATTGTTGACGAAGTCATCCACCTTCGAGACCGTGCGGTTGAACACCGCGACCTTGAAGCCGTGGTCGTTCATATTCAGCACAAGGTTCTGGCCCATCACCGCCAGGCCAATCAATCCGATATCGCAGCTTGCATCCGGCATTGCCAATCTCTCCCGATCCTTGCTCGCGCAGCATCATACGCCTGCTCGCGGCACTCAAGTTGTTTACTGGTCCAACCACAGTATTTCATTGTTTGGAGCCAAGCGTCTTCCACTGCGAAAGCGTTGCCGCCTTGCAAATCGCCGGAGACTCTAGAACAATCCGGTGTATTCCAACATTGCTGTTTTGACCGCGGAGGATGGTATGCAGGGAACCGAAGCGCAGTCGGCGAAGCGAACACCCTTCAGCGTGGAGCGCGAGGAAGGCAAGACGCCGTGCACCGTCATCTTCCGTTTTCGCGGACCGTTTACCGCGCGCGAGGTCTTCGGCCATATGCCGCCGAAGCAACTGGAAGACCTGCTGCACTTCCAGTCGACACCCGGCGAGAAGCCGCCGCAGAAGAACATTCTCGATCTGAGTGAAGTGCCTTACATGGATTCCGCAGGGCTGGGCATGCTGATGAACCACTTCGCCCACTGCAAGGGCAAGAACGTGAAAATGATCGCAGCCGGCGCAACGCCGCGCGTTCTGCAGCTCTTTCAACTCACCAAGGTTGATTCCGTTATCCCGCTCGCCAACACGGTCGAAGAGGCCGATATCGAGTAGCTTTGCCGTGAGCTTTGGCGATTGTCAGTACGCTTCGAACTTGTTCTTCAGCACCTGCTCCTCTACACGTATCCTGAAGTAAAGCGTTATCAGGAATATCGGGAATCCAATGGCCAGGGTCACGAACGCATGGAGCATGATTGCGAATCCAATGAGTTCGGGAATCATGTTTAGAAAATAATTTGGATGCTTAATGGCGCGAAAAATCGGGTGCACAACCAACTCGTGGTGCGGGGAGATGATTACCTTACCGCTCCAAAAGCGTCCCAAGGTGCGCATTACGAAGATCAACGCAATCGCTGAGAAGATATAGATGACTAGGCCTACGACGGCTATGCCATCGAACTGCGCGTGACGGATGGAAAATCCCTCGATCGCGGACCCAACATAGATAGCAGCGGTAGCAAGCCAGATTGCCAGCGTGCTTCCCTGCCCATATTCGATCGCACCATCCCGCAACAAACGTTTTGCGTTGCTGGCCGCAACATACAACGTCCACATACGAAATGCCGCGATGATCGCGACAATGATCAGCAGCGTTCGATTCATGGTGAAAAACCTCCAAATTTCGTGGTCGAGCGACCAAGGAGACGCCACCGCGTGGGATGGCTTGAGCATTGCCAAGATTGTTTTTTTTGAACGTCGATGCTGCCGGCCGGCGCCGCATCCTCGGCTTTCTCAGTTTACAAAATCCGAGCGGCCCGTCGCGCGTGTCGCCGCCCCGAAGAGCGATCGACCGGGATGCCGGACGTCGGGCACCGTCCGATTTGTTCGTTCAGTTTCTGCTGCGCGCTTTGGAGAGGAGCCGCAGGATCTCCAGGTAGAGCCAGATCAGCGTCACCATAATGCCGAACGCGCCGTACCACTCCATATACTTCGGCGCGCCAACTGCGATGCCCTGCTCGATGAAGTCGAAGTCGAGCACGAGATTCAATGCTGCAACGCCGACGACGACGACGCTGAAGCCGATGCCAAGCGCGCCTGAGCCGTTGATCGCCGCAAAATGCACGCCGCTGCCAAACAAGCCCATGACGATCTCGATCAGGTAGAACGCGGCAATTCCGCCGGTGGCCGCGATAATTCCCAGCCGCAGCTTCTCCGTTACCTTAATCACGCCTGTGCGATAGAGAAACAGCAGGACAAACAGCGTACCGAACGTCAGGCTCACCGCCTGGATACCGATTCCGGGATAGTGCATCTCGGTTACGGCGGAGAGCCCGCCAAGTGCCAGCCCTTCCAGTGCCGCGTAGATCGGCGCCGTGATCGGCGACCAATCCTTCTTGAAGATCGTGATCATCGCGACGACGAAGCCCATCAGCACGCCGGTCAGCACCAGCGCGGCCACGTCATCGAACTGGCGCGTACGCGTGAATTGGTGCCACGTCCACGCCGCGGTCGCCATGGTGCAGACCAGCAGCACGCCTGTCTTGTTCACCGTGCCGCTCAGGGTCATGTGCCCCGCATGAGTTGCGTCGTCCAGCGCAGTGTTGGCGAAGTCGTTGAAGGTATCTTTTCCCAGGGCAGGATTTGAGGTCTTAATCAATGCCATCGATCTCTCCTTGCATGCGGCAACAAGTGTTCTGCCCGCGCAGCTGAAAGTTTATGCCCAAACTGGCAAATTTCATCCCGCAAGAATCGAACTCGTAAGGAATTCTCATCAGGTCAGCGCCGGTTCGAATTTGGTAGCGATATCGGGGGTGTGTACCGAGTTGGTGATGTTTCTTCCAACAACACTGTAAATTTTAGGGGCTCGCGGAAGCAATGAGAAACGGGCATTTTAGGAAGCGAATCTGCGGTTTTGCCATCAGCACTGCGAAAACCGTGGTGTCGTATTTTGCCCGAAACCCTTAGGAAATTAGGAACACGAATGGTATCGGGCGGTACCTTTGGCTTCCGGGACCGATTTATGCCAATGTTTTTCTATGGAAGAGCACAACCTCCTGGCTGCCTCCGGTTTTTCCCATCATGCTGGCATACCACTTCCGCCCAGGCACCGAACGCCAGACTCGCCCGTCGGAGCTTTGTGACTTCATCGAAATTCTTTCTTCGGCAAACCCCGCCATCGACATTGCCTCAAGGTATTTCGGCAACTGCCACTCTGGTGCGGAGAAGGCCACCATCTGTACGACGAGCGCTTGTTGGTCTATAGCCGCGTGGATTGATGTAAAGGCAGCGAGAACATTTTCAAAGTACTTTCCAAGCCCAGCCTGTTTGCGATCTCCAAAGGTATAGAACGAACCTCCGTCGCCGTCCTGAGTTCCTGCAATCCAAAAAGGTGCTGCTGTTTCCTTGCGCCCCATGACCTGCCAGCGATGGTAGAGCACATGAAGTCCCGGATATGGTGGCGATGTCAACACAAGCTTCGCGTTCCGTAGTGATTGAAACCGAGAGTCCTGTTCTATCCCAATAGCCGAGCGGTGGACGCACATCACCTTGGGCCGTGGTGAATAACGCCTCGCAAGGCTCGAAAACTCGTGCGCAGCGTCAACCATCTCTTCCGCGTAGGAGATCAACTGTGTTTGAAATTCCTTTGTTGAGGGAACCTCGGAGCGGCAATCGAGCGCCCACTGGCCCGTCTTGAGCAAAATGCATCGAGCCAAGCATTGTTCGTCGAGATCGTCGAGTGATTCGATACTGCTGAGGCCGATCTCCAGCAGTTTTCTAATGCGCCACGTTGTTCGACCGTTTATGTTGCGCTGATAGTACACGCGAATTTCATCATGGGAGGTCGGCACCGACGCACTTGCCGCCGACAACAGCGGGGCAATCGTATTGGCCCACTGTTCTATTCCCGCGAGTTGTTCATCAGAGAAGATGGTGGTCTTGGTTTTCGAGATGAAGCTCGCCAGGCTGCTGATGTCAGTACCGATGCAGCTTCTGCCCAGTGCTGCTGCCTCCACCAGCGTTGTTCCACCCCCGACGAAGGGGTCATACACCAGGTCCCCTTCCTTCGTAAATTCCTGAACCGCAGCCCGGACAAACTCGGGCGAGAAGCGGGCGGGATAACGATAGAAGTTGTGCGTCAACCCTCCGACGCGAGCAGTGCTAAGGATTCCGCTCTCCAGCCGGTCCTTGCTTTCATCGCTGAGAGAAGCCTTCATCTCGATCCTCCCGCGTGAATCCTGGCATCACTCTTGATCCACCGGTCCACGTCGTCGCGGTCGAAACGCCAACTCCGCCCGATCTTATGACCGGGAAGCTGTTTACTTTGGGCCATGCGGTAGACAGTGGAACGCGGCATCTTCAGGTACTCACACAGTTCTTCGAGACTGAGCCATGTCGCCACGTTCGAAGGCTCGCATTCAGCCCTCCGCTGCACAACAGTTTTTGTTAGCAACGAACAATAGGAGATAACAAATATTAGCAACAGGCAAATAGATTCGCCAAATCTATTTATCCAGCTAAGGAGCTAATTTGTGTGACGGGAGACGACCCACTGACGGCCCAGTTACCGGGGTGTGATGTGACTGACCGGGATTTTGCACTGCACGTGGTGCAAATTTCACATTTTAATCTATTTAGCCCCGTTAAATGCTTGCCATTCTGGCCAAATAATAATAGTGTTCGACAACAATGATTATTTGCTTGCAACTTAGCCAACAAAATAAGGACGAGCTGGATGCACTACTGATCGAAGGTCAGTATCGCGATTACTCGGAGGCCGTAACGGTGGCTATCTCAAACCAGCTCCTGTTGCACAGGAGTGCCACGACCGGTGCGAATGCCACGATGATTCTTACGACCGAGACAGCCAAGCGGCATTCTGGGGATTCACACCCGAGTCATCCCTCATCCAACGGAATCCCTAGCCTATTTTCGGCTCTGGAGGGTCAATCGGGGCGAACCATAAAGACCGACCCACTCAATCTAGATGGCTTCGCTCAGGGAGAAGCAATCTCGATAGATCAGTGGATTTGGGGACAGCATAATAAGCTCCTACCCGCTAAAGCTGCGTGCCGAGCCATTGCGCGGCTGACCATGCGGGAGTCTCAGCCCAATGATGGCATTCCATTATCGAAGGCAGCGACAGAGATTGCTTCGGAGGCGGTGAAACTGGGCGACTACCTTCGTCGGAAAGACCGTGAACTCGGACTACAAAGAGATGAGATTCTGGCACACGCTTTTCCGAAAAGCGAGGCGGAGGTCGAGGGTAAGTCGCGTCTTCGGTTTGCGTCTCAGTTTGTTGGAAGCATCGACTCTCAAGGTGTCTTTACTGGCCTGCCAGCCGACCTCAAACTGCTGGCGACGGATGGGCCACGTGGAACACGGATACATTTGACCGATCATGGCTGGACGTTTGCTTGCATGGAGAATCCAGTTTTGGATGCTGACCACACGCAACCGGGTCGAAAGTTCACGGCGGATGAGGTTGATTTCCTTTTCAAGCACATCATCCAATCGGTGCCCTATGAGGCATTTGCATTCACAACCGTGGTCAGGCTTATTGCTAACGGAGCGAACACGCCAGACTTGCTCGATCAAGCCCTACGCGAATTCCTCCCAGAGCGAGATGGGAAAGGTTTCTCGTCCTCTTTCTTAACTACTCAAAGGGCAGGCGTCATCTCCAGACTGAGCGACTTAGGTTTTGTCGCGCGGGTACGCGACGGGATCAAGGTCGCTTATGCCGTCAGCGGCCACGGCTACGATTGCTTTGCACAACTAATCAATGGGACGGCACAACCACAATGAACGATATGAAGCTGGTGACAGAACTGCTTGAGGCCGAGGACGAATCCGCAGTTCTCCACGCATTGGAGACTAGGGGCCTGCTTGCTGACGAGAGCCGATGGAAGTACTTGGGGAATATGCCGAACAACCAGTCCATTGTGCTGAACCAACAAAGTTCACCCGGGGCGGCACTTGTCGAGAAGTTCACAAACGGATTGGATGCAATCCTGCTCAAGCACTGTAAGGCTCAGGGAATTAATCCTCGGGGACCCAATGCACCTGCGTCGATGGCAGATGCAATCACGGAATGGTTCGGTGATCTTTCGGATAAAGACCACGGACAAATCCGAGAGATCGCCGAGAACAACCTGGTCCTTTACGCGACGGGATCGAAGCCGAGGCCATCGCTCGCACTCTATGATGCTGGAGAAGGCCAGTTCGCGCAAGATTTCCCGAAGACGTTTTGCTCGCTGATCTATGGCACGGACGACGGCTCCTACAAAGGCGCGATTCCGTTCGTTCAGGGACGGTTCAATATGGGAGGGACAGGGGTGCTCCCATTCTGCAGCGAGAAACGAATGCTGCAACTAATAGTCTCGCGAGTACCAGACGAAGTAGCCAATACTACCGAGCATGAATGGGCCTTCACCCTCTTTTGCTTTTTCCCATCAAGTCAGGCTCCCTCATGGCGCTACCTTGTAGGGACAGATGGGCATGTTATGACCGCTGGACCGGGTCCACTCGCTTTGGTGCCAAAGCTGGGCGCGAAATCGGGCGAAATCTGTGCTCCCCGTGAACGCTATGTTCCTAGCGGAACGCTTGTGAAGATGTACGACTATAAAGCGCCAAAGAGCAATATCTGCGGCGAGCTATTCCGAAAGCTGGAAGATTATCTTCTCCGCCCAGCTTTGCCAATGCGCCTCGTCGAGTGCAGAAAAGAGTATGCGGCCAAGGTCATGGGCAACAACGTGTGGGATCGGCTTGGTGTTTGGGGCAAAAACAAACTGGAGGATGGATTCGAAGACGGCGCAAGCATACAAGTTAAGCTATCGACCGGCGAAACGATTCCGGCGGAGGTTCGCGTTTTCAAACTCCAACCCGAGAGCGACGTAGACATCGACCACCCGCAAACGGGCCTCCGTGCGCTAATCAATGGCCAATCTCATGCGAAAAGGGACGCACAGTTCTTCCGCACGAAGGCCGTCGATCTGGAACATATTGCCGGGAGTATGTTGGTGGTCCTTGACTGCACTGAGTTGGGCCAGTCCTCAAGGAATGCCCTATTCATGAGTAATCGAGAGACCTTCCGAGACGACCCACTTTTGCACGAGTTGTTTAAGAAGCTGCAAAAAGAACTTCACGATCATGAGGGATTGCAGGAACTGAATATCAAAAGGTACGAGGACAAAATCAAGAATGCGGTGAACGATGAAGATGGCATTCTAGCCCTAGAGGAGCTGCTACAAACCGATCCCACGTTGGCCGACCTATTCGGCGGATTGGTCAGCGGCAAAGTAGCCAGTAAAGCCGCTCCAAATGGAACCGGCGGCAAAATCATCGGGACACCGCAGCCATTTGTTGGGCTTGATTTTCCTACTTACTTCCGTCGGTCCGACGGAACAACGACCGCCGAGGTCGAGTTGGAACAAGGGGGATCGACTCGTGTCTCCTTTAGGACAGATGTTAAAAACAATTACTTCACTCGGAAGAAGCATCGTGGCACTTTTGTTTTCGATGATGGGTTTCAGCCGACTTCGCATCTCTTTAATGGACGGTTGACATTCACTTGCCATGTCGAAAAGAAAGTTCCAGAAGGGGCCACTCTGCAAGCCAAAGCCACTGTCACTGACAACAAAGGCAGTGGACCGTTTTTACTGACCATCTTCGGAAAGGTAGTAGCGCCGAAGGACCACGATAAGCCTCCGGCTCCGCCGCCAGGACCAAAACCAGACCCCAAAGTAGACGCCGGACCGAGTCGTCCCAACGTAAAGGAAGTGAAAGAGGGACCCGATTATCCGCCGATCAAGATTGAGAAAGACCCAAAGACCGGCAGGTTTAATCTTCTAATCAACGTCGAATCACAACTTCTTGTCGATGCCAAGCAGATGCGCCCGTCGGAAGAAGAAGCAGCAGTGGAATTCGTTTTCAAGTACGGTTTGGCACTTGCAGCAATGGGTCTGCTGGATGCGATCAAGAAGACCCAAGAATGGGTCGATAATGAAGCGGGCTGCAGAGATCGCGTCGAACAGAGCGCGGCGGCCATCTCTAGGGTTATCGTTCCGCTCTGCTTGTCGTTACCTAAGAAACTGCCCAAGCCTGCGCTCGTTTGATTCCGCCCGGAGTGGTAAACGTCGCAGTCACGCAAAGGTGTCGGCTCACCGTAACACTCGCCAAATGGAAGCATTGCGGATAGCAGAGCACCTGCATCCGCTACTGCTGGGTCTTCTACCACTGAGCACATACACCGCAACCAACCGAAGGCTTCATTCCCGGCCTGCTGAACTGAAATGGATCTGGTCAACTGCGAGGTGAGTGCTTGAGCCGGTCAGGTACGCAACACCGCGTTCGCGTTCACCCCCCAAACCATTGGCACCCCCCAATTCGGTTGCGTGCCATGTCCAGCTAAAGTCAACCTTTAGGCCATCTGCCAGGGGAGTTGTCGCGTCGATCTGCTGAAGTTGACGACAACCTAGTATCAGGGTCCATCTATACGCAGCGTAGGTGCCGGCGTCAGGGTATCCCGGTGCGATGGGTAACGCAATTCTCTCCGACTGAATCTCGGGGCCCATCGCCCTATTTGCCTTCTCCGTCGGGGCCCAAAACACTCTGTTCTCGAAAATCGGTGAGTCTTGCAATCGTATGTAGCCAGTCTTATAAAGCAGGCGGAGTGACCCCACAGATTCGATGTCCGAATCGCGGGTGAGGTTCCCTGTTCTATAGCCGACCGCATCAGCATCGGTCGCCTCATAGGGAACGAATACCAGCCCTTGAACTCGGCAATCGGTAAAACTACTGTTCTTCGAGATGAGTTCGCTAATCGAATCGTAAGGGGGCTTGGCGGATGGAGAACTGGCCGGCTCAATAGGATGCTCAGCAACTTTGTTTGGCGACTTGCACGATGACGCAGCCGACGAGGCGACGATTAGCAACAAAATTTCTACAGTACGTTGCCGTCTCATGTCGCTCTCCTAATGTTCTATTTCCCTAAATTTTGAATAGACCGCTCGATCTCGCCTGCATCCGTCGTTGGCTGAATCTCGAAGTCAACATCTTTCGGCTGCTGCAAGAAAATTTCTGAATTGTTTGTCATCTTTATCATGTCCCCGTCCCCCTGAACTGTGACCGATTGAAGTGGGGGAATCCTGGGAATCGAGACGACGCTCTTCCACACCACTTGCTGACTTGCGTCTGTAACGATGCAGGTGAGTGAGACGTTCGTCAAAGCAAGCGTCATAGCCCTATTCTCGACAGTGAATGCCGGCCAGATGCCGTCCAATTCAGAAGCCGTTAGCCTGTGCTCTTTCCCTGCCGTCATACGAACTTTAATAAAGCTGGGCAATACAGTGTGGTTTGAGTCCTGCGAGGTAAGGTAATTTTGCAGATTGTCGAGCTGCATCTGGAGCGAGTCAGCATCGTCGATCCGACCTTTCGCTCTATATGCGGGAATTGCTCTCTTTATCAGGGTTGCGGTCGTGACGATGTCCACCCAGAGCGAATCAGGCTGTATGGGGATTTTCGCAGCCTCAATAACATTGGCCGGCATACTAAAGATGCCTTCCTCCCATTCCGCAAGGCACAAGTCTTCTTGAAGACCAACCTGTTTCAGCTTTCTCTGATTCTGATACATCGTCCACTCTTGATGAAGCTTTGCAATAAATGCCGCATTGCTCATATCGCCAGTAAAGGCTGCGAGTGATCGCTTTTCGGCTTCACAAGCTCCCGGTTGAATGGTGGTTTTCTTCGGTGGAGTCGATGAAGACCGCTGTGCTGATAAAAGAGATGGCCAGATCGCCAAGCATATTAAAACTCTGCTGCACACACACCTACTCACGAAGCCTCCAAAGACTGTACCGGTACGCTAATCTGCTCGTGGTGTTCCTGCTCGTAAAACTCTACAACCCAAAGCGTGGCGGATCAAGACAAGTTCTTCCGGGCTTTTGGTTCACGAGTGCGGGAGCTTCGCAAGAAGCGTCGCTACTCGCAGGAAGATATGCTCAGCTTCGGTTTCTCGACCAGGCACTGGCAGCAGGTTGAAGCCGGACGTCCTATCACCGTGGCCACGCTTCTCCGCATCTGCGAAGCTTTCGAAACTCCAATAGCAAAATTGGTACGCGGGTTAGATGAAGGCATCTACGACGTTATTCGCTCCGATCCGTCCATGCGGCGGAAGACAGGCCCGCGAAAGTAGGACCCGTACACCGGCTGACCTGCTCCCGCACCGCCCGGTGGCTGGCCTTGGTCGCATCCTCAGGGGCAGCTCCGGCCTGCTGGGCGAACGACAGGTACGGGGTTCGGCCGCTGCTGCATCAGCCGGCTCTGAGTTTGGTCGGTCTGGGTGGTGGGGACGGCGTTCGGGGTTTTCGTCGCCGGCGTGGTCGCCGGCTTCTGGGATGTGGCCGGCTTCGTGGTCAGGAACTTTGCTCGGAACTGGAACATGGCTGTGCTGCCTCCTGCCAACGCATCCCGTAGCAGCTTCCCAAAAAGATTTCTATTTCGAAGGTCGGAGGAGCCCCTCACCGGTCTCCTGACATCAGCAACTTACACGGCCACCCGCCGCAGGGTTTTTGGAAGCCTGCTCGAACGCTCGGCACGCCGTCCCCACCCCGACGCCCAGCTTCGCCGCCACCTTCTCCCACGACAGACCCTCGGCACGCAGCTCGGCGACCTTCGCCGGACTCACTCCCACACGCGGCCTGCCCAGCCGCTTGCCCTTGGCTCGGGCATGGCGGAGCCCGGAACGAACCCGCTCTTGGATAAGTGACCCCTCGAACTCGCCCATGGCACCGATGATTTGGAACATTAAACGGCCGGACGGCGTGCTCAGGTCGAGCGAGTCCCGCAACGAGATGAAGGCCACCCCGTACGCCGCGAGGTCGGCCAAGCTGTTCACCAGATGCTTCAGGCTCCGGCCGAACCGGTCTATCTTCCAGCAGACGACCGCATCGAACTGCCGGCGGTGAGCCGCCGCCATCAGCCGGTTCAACGCCGGCCGCGACTCCTTCGAGCCAGACACCCCGTGGTCAACGAACTCCTCGACCACCTCCCAGCCCCGCCGGCCTGCGTACTCCCGCAGCTCCCGGAGCTGCATCTCGGGGTCTTGTGCACCGACGGTGCTCACCCGAGCGTAGAGACACACCCGGCAGATGGACTCGGCCTGCATCCGGCTCACTTCCTCTTCCGGGGTTTGGGTTTGGTGGAGGACTTGGGCACGGGGTTGGCGGCGGGTTTGGCCTTCGCCGGCTCCCTGTCCCAGTACGGCGACTTGCAGCCCGAGCAGCGAACCGGCCGCTCCTCGTTCTTCGACTGCCACTCGTGACCGCACCGGGCACAGACCCAGACCACCACCTTGACTGTCTTCTGCGGCATGACCCTAGTATACACCGCCGGTGTACACCTTGGAGAGCAGAACCGGCCGCTAAAAGAAGAAGCCGCTCACCCCCTCGGGCAAGCGGCCTCCAGTTTCCGGGTTTACGGGTTACAGCCAAGCGGCCGACCGAGCCTCCTCCTCTTCCAGCTCCGCCACCACCTCCCAGACCAGCTTCCACATCGCAGCGCCCTTCTCGTCCTCGTACCGGCCGGGGGCGACCACCCGCTTCGCATCCGACCGCAGGCGGAAGCCGTCGAGCACCACCCGGCTCGCCTCCTCCATCGCCGCCTGCGTCCGCCGCACCTGCTCGTCCAGCTCCGCCAGCGGTGCCTCGATGAGCAGAGCGTCATGCACCGGAGCACAGACCTCGACCCCACGCTCGGTCGCGAGGCACGAGGCCAGCCGCAGCATCTCCGCCCCGTTCGCCTGCATCGGGTAGTTCGCGATGGTGCGGCTCTTCGTCTCGGCCGTCACATGGAGCCGCCAGCCGAAGACCGACGGCAGCTCCCGATGTAGCCGGGCATAGTCCGTCGCCGCCTCCGACCACCGCCAGTACACGGGGTAGGTCGCCCGGTGCAGCCGCAGCAGCTCCTCAGCCCGATACACCGGCTGACCGATGCGTGCGGCCAGAGATTCGGCTCCCATTTGGTACTGCACCGCCAGTGCACACTGCTTGAACTGCTCCCGCACCGCCCGGTGGCTGGCCTTGGTCGCATCCTCAGGGGCAGCTCCGGCCTGCTGGGCGAACGACAGGTACGGGTCGCCTGAGTTGTACGCCGCTTGCATCGCACGGTCGCCCGACAGCGCAGCCGCGATGCCGAACTCCTGCTGTGACCAGTCCACGTAGCACAGGCCGCGACCAGGCTCCGGCTGGATAAGCCCACGCATCCACGCCGCAGGTCCGAAGATGAAGCGCGTGTTCGATGGCTGGTTGCGGCCGGTCTTCGCCGCCAGCGGCGACAGCATACAGCGGTTGCGGCCGTCGTGGCCTACCGCCAGATCGGCGAGCCGCATCTGCGACAGCATCGTGCGGAGCTGACGGACGGGCTCAAGCTGCGGGTAGAGCTGTGCCATCCGCCGGAACGTGTCATCGTCGAGCGCCAGCCGGCCACTCTCAAGCTTCGGCCACTCGATGTTCTGGCCCCCAACGTAGCCGGCGAAGCGGTCTTGCTTGAAGGTCCGCCCCTCGTAGACGCCGTAGCCGGCATCGACCCGCCGAACCAGATTGTCCTGGATCGGCTCCCACCGCCGCCGCAGTTTCGCCAGTGAGCCGGTGTCGATGGGCACGCCGGTGCGTTCCATACGGGCCACCGACTTCATGTACCGCCCACGCAACACCGCACGCGGCACGTCGAGCTGAGGCAGCATCGCACTCAACAGCTTCGTCGTCGCCACCACGTCCTCTTCGCAGTAATCGACGAGCGCCCGCTCTTCCTCTTCCGTGTACGGACCACCACGCATCGCCAACTGCCGCAGCCGTTCCTTCTCCACCGCCTCCATCGCATCCAGGCCGTGGTAGACCAGGGCATCGAGCAGGCTCCGGCCTCCCGGCAGCTCAAGCCCGTTGGTTAGATTGCGGAACTCCGCATACAGATCGAGCACATGCACCGGCAGTGTCCACCCCAGAGATAGATGGCAGCCCATCTCCGCCGCAGCGTAGTAGGCCACCACCAGGGTCGTCTCATCCACCGGATACGGCGAGGCAGAAGGAACCTTTGAGGTCAGCATCCGCCGGTGGCGGCGGCCCGAGACCAGCTCGTGCGCAACCACGCACACCGGCTCAGGACGCTCGCCCTCAGGCTGACGGAACTCGAAGTCCACCACCACGACTTCGTTGAAGGATTCCAGCCCACGCATCTACTTCACCCCCTTCAGACGCGACACCAGCGGATGGTCCAGCGTGTCGATGAAGCGACCGCCCTTGAAGGCGATGCTCAGCAGCTCGCTGTAGCTCGTCGCCGGCCACTCCGGCTCCGCCAGCGTCCCAGGCGCGATCCAGTGGTCATAGCCACCCGTGCTCATATTCGCCACCACACGCACCCAGCGGTTCACCGCCTCCGCAGCAGCCTCCCGCGCCGAGTCGTACCAGGAGTTCGGACGGCCATCGGCATCCGGCAGCCGCACCGGCCACAGGAACACCGTGCCCTCCCGCGTCATCGCCGTGTGCAGAGTCACGTAGATGACCTCTTCCGACAGCTCGTACACCAGGCTCGGCTCGACCAGATACATCGTCCGCGATTCCTTCTCTTCGATCAGCGCGAAGCTCTCCCGATACCCAACCTCGGGATGCACCCGCACCCACTGCTGCTTGTTCGGCTTCGTCACCGGTACCGAGGTCAGCACCTTGCGCGTCGCCACCAGCTCGCCGAAGCTCTGCGACACCCGCAGCCGCGCCGGATCGAACTTCGACACCGTTGCAGCAGCCGGCACCGCAACAACCTGATTCACTACTTCCGTGGGCAGCACCGCTGCACCACCCGTTTCCTTCAAGTTATCCATGGTTCCATTCCTTTTTGCTGTTCTCGAAGACCAGCTTCATGGCCGGCGGCTCAACGGTGCCGCCAACACTCCTCAGACCTCAGGCGCAACCAGCAGCTCGACCGTCGCGTAGCTGCCCCGTCCCCGCCGGGCGCGGATGAACCCACCCGCCTCCAGCGCACTCATGGCGTAACCAACCGCCTTGCGATTTATCCCGAGCTGTTCAGCCAGTTGCCGGCAACAGAACGTCACAGTGGCGCTCTTCCGCATCACTGTCTTCCGGTAGATGGCAAGACCCACCCAGCCGGCCTTGCCCTTCAGCGCCGCCATGCGGCAGAACCAGCCCCACTCGACTTGAGGTAGGTACTCGGTCTTGCGACCAGCACGCCGACGTGGCTTCGGCTCCGCAACAGCAACAGCCGCGTTCACACGCACCTGCTCCACAGCGATGTTTTCTAGATTGCCCATTCCAACAGACCCCAACAGCTCCCCATCCCTAACCCACCCGGCGAACGAAGCGGAGGAGCGGCGGAATGGGGTGCCGCTCCTCCCAGCCGACTACTCTGAAGTAGCCGGAGTTCGTTGGGTATGGTTGCTATTACTAGCTTCGGCGGCGAGATGGAGGGCGCTCAGACGAAAAAACTTCACTGCGTGCTGCCGCCACGTGCGCCAGGAAGTCCCTCGGAGGGACATCTGATGTCCCTTGGAGGGACTTCTTCGGTGACGGTCAGTTTTTCCAGTATTGTTGGGATTTTTCGAGGTCAGCTCAGAGAGGGAAGGCGAGATTTCCCAGTAAACATGGGGTTTCTGGCTCTTCGTCGGTTGCCCCTCCAAGGGACAACCTATATGTATGTTCTCTCTGTTCCTATCTATATACACACCAACCAGAGTGTGCACTCGCGGTGCAGGATGCTCAGCGTCAAGGGCCGCCGTTCCTTTCCAGGCCGGTAGTCTACTCTCGCTCGTGCCGGCAGGCTTCATCCGCCGGGGAAGACTACTTCAGCCCACCCAGAAGCCAAGAACAGAGCCGGCTACCATAAGTCGAAGCCCAAAACGCCGGCTACCATACACCGACAGGCTGGCGGCAACTACACTAGCCGACTGCGGCGGCCAGGCTCAGACAAGCAGGCAAAATTGCCGGCGTGTTGTGCCGACTATTCGGCAGCGACTGCGAATCTAACGCGATTTTTCTTTTCGCGGAGACTGTCCTCGGTGAGCGGTGCCGCATACCTCATTGTGACCTCCGGGTACTTCGGATCGTGTCCCATTAGCTTCTGAATGGACGGGAAGTCCATATTCGAACGGAAGAGGCTCGTACAGAAGGTCCCGCGAAAAGCATGGGGATGCGCCTTCGCCATGCTCACCTTCGTCTTCTTGAAGATCGCCTGCGTATCCTCCCAAAGATGTGTCAGCTTCTTGCCAGATCGAGTGTGGAAGATAAGCGGGAAGTGGGATGTAAGCTTTCTCACACGTAGTTTTTCTAGCAGCGTGTCAGAGACGCCAACCGCGCGACAGTGATGCTTCTTGGGAACCCAGTTGTACTCCGGGCGGGGCTGAATTCGAATCAACCCCTTTTGAAAGTCGATGTCCGCCCACCGGAGAGTCTGAAGTTCCCCCAAACGAAGGCCGCACGTCAAGAAAACGGTGTACATCACCTGCTTGTGCGGCGGACAGGCCTTCCAAAATTGCGCGAGTTCGTCGTCCTCAAGGATGAGTGGCGCTTCCTCCGCAAAATCCGGCTTGTCCTTACTAGTGAGCAGTTCAAACTTCTCATGAATCAGAAATGCCTTAAGCCTCCCAAATTTGTTGGCACGGGTGTGATCGGCGTTACCCCGATTGATGAGGTAAGCATTGACGTACTGAAGGCAATGCCGGCGTGTGACGGCTGAGAGCATTTCCACCTGGCAACTTTTTGCGAACTCCTCCAGACAGTTCCGGTGGGCATGGACAGTTTTTAGGCTGCGACCACGGTCAATGAACTCCTGCTTGATGTAGTTGGCAATAGCGGTGAGCAACGTTTCCCCCTCCGCCATACCGCCGCCTTGCTCCAGTTGCAGTGCGGTCGAGCCTGCCGCCACCGCCCCCAGTTCGTGGCTCCGGCACTTCATCAGCCGAGTGGCTTCCTTGGGGTCGTTGCCCACTCGTTCCCATTTCCCTGCATATCCGAGCACATAATAGCCATCTGTAATGCGCTGCTCCTGCTTGTTGATGAGTACGATGTGGGGTTTGATATTGCCGTTGGAATGGAACACTGCGCGGACATATCGCCAGCCGTGTGGGAGTGGAGCGTACTTGTACAGCGAGACCTTGCGTATAGCCATCTTCGTTCCTTCGTCTCTGATACCCAGATTTCGGAGGAAACAATCAGCGGCTTGTGTACCCACCCCTGCCCGGAAGGAATTTCATAAAAAGATTTCCTTAGGAAGTCTTTTAGGAAGGGGCTTCAGCCGAACCCTAAACCAAATGTTTATGTGTATTTGGGATTGGATTTGGTAGCGATATCGGGGCTCGAACCCGAACTCTTCGCCTTGAGAGGGCGACGTGTTAACCAGTTACACCATATCGCCATCGAAGTGGCTGCGGACGTTGTCGACGCCCCGCACGGCAGGAGGATGATATCTCCAGCGCAGAATCCAGTATAGCCGAAAAGCGACTATATACCCAGCTTCTTGACCTCATCGTTGTAGTACTTGCGGTAGAGGATGTCCCACTCCTGGGAGCCTTCGAGGATGATCTTGCGTTGCGATGCGATCTTCTGGCGCGCCGCGGAGTCGATCTTCAATTCCTCGGTCAGCAGCCGTTCCAGAGCCTTGCGCGCCTCCTGGCGGATGGTATTGCGGTCCTCAAGGAAGTCGCACTCGGGAATTTCGGCCAGCGTGTCCGCCACCGTGTGGGCCAGCTTGTTTACCTTGTCGCGCGAGATCCTCACAGCACCGCCTTGTACTGGGTCACCAGCTTCTGCTTCACTTTTTTGAACATCTCCGGGTAGCTGGCCCCCGAGCTCCGCATGTCTTCCTGAATGGCGTCCAGAATGACGCGGACCTCTTCATTGATGCGGTCTTCGAGGGAGAGCTCCTCGACCATTGCCGCCGCAACCCGCTCATTCAGCACGGGCGGCTTGGCCGTCTGGATCATTTTGGCGTCGATCAGCTGCTTTACCGTCTGGCGCGCCAGATAGCCGACGTAATCCTTGGAAAATATCATCGCTTTGCTTAAACAATACACCAGCGAAGCGAGTTATCTTTTGCGCCGCCCGCGAAGCCTCAGGCATCATGGAGTTCAGCCGCCGAATGCCTTGGCTTCTCCTCGCAGAAGGCGATGGCGAACGAGGTGCTCCCATGCTACAGCCTGCCCATGCTCTGAAGCTTCGGATTCTTTTCTCCGCGCTCGCCATTTCGACGACATGTCTTTTCACCACCGCCTTTCCAGCGGCCGGCCAGGATCGGCCCGAAACGCCCGTGATGACGCCGAGGCACATTTATTCAGAGACGGCCAACCCCAGGGCCGATATTGCCGCGGGCCTTGCGAAGGCAAAGCGCGAACACAAGCGCGTGATCCTGGACTTCGGCGGCGACTGGTGCCCGGACTGCCAGGTGCTGGACATCTACTTCCGCCAGCAGCCGAATGCGACGCTGCTGCATCGCAACTTCGTCCTGGTCCATGTCTGGATCGGGCAGATGGACCGGAACATCGACCTCGCCGCGAAGTATGGTGTGCCCATCTCCAAGGGCGTGCCCGCGCTGGCGGTGCTGGCGCCCGACGGCAAAGTGATCTACTCGCAGCAGACCGGCCAGTTCAACAGCATGCGTCATATGGAATCGAAGTCGGTCACAGAGTTCCTGGAGAAGTGGAAAGGGTAGGTCGAGCGGTTGATCGCGCCTGCACCAACTCGTCCGGCAGAGAGCGAACCTGGGATGGCCAGACTGGCGCGCAGGACGTGGCGCGGCCGCATTCGCCGTCTTCGCGCCGGATATTCGTTCCTATTGCGCGCGCTGCACCGTACCGCACTTGCAGCCGGCGCGCACGGATGCTTCAATCTCGCCCAATCGACGGCATATTCAGCGATCGTCGCGCTCTTCCCCACTCTGCTGGTCGCGGCCGCAGTGATCGGGCTGCTGCCGGACACCGCGCCGCTGCGCTTTCAACTCGCCGCCTTCTTTGAACGGGTCCTGCCGCCCGGTGTCAGTCCTCTGCTGGACGCGGCATTTGAGAACTCGCCGGCACACGCGCATTCGATGCGTGCGTTGATATCCGCCGCGCTGGTCAGCTTCCTCGGCGCCAGCAACATCATCTCAACCTTGATGGAGGGCCTGCGCCGCGCGCGCGATCTTCCCATCAGTTGCTGGAGCTTCTGGCAGCGCCGCCGCCGCACGTTCGAGCTTGTCCCTCTTTCGCTGATTCCCTTGGCCGCCGCCAGCCTGCTAATCGTCTTTGGACACGCAGTCACGTCGCTGCTGGTCTCCAGCATCGGCCCAGTCTCTCGCACGCCCATCTACATGGTTGCCGTACTGGTGCGCTGGGCCATCTGCTTTGCCGCCAGCGTCGGCGTCATCGGCCTGATCTACCACCTCGGTGTTCCCGACGGCGCGTTCCCACTGCCCATTCCTGCCGCTATTCCGGCGGCGATTCAGCACAGCATTCCTGCGCCAATCGCCACGGCCGGCCGGCGTTCGCGCGCCTTGTGGCGGGCTGCCTCGCGCAGCACGCTGGGATCGGCCCTCATCACGCCGTCCTTCGCCGGCGTGCCTGGGGGTGAGCAGTCGCTCCAGATGCCGCCGCGGCGCTGGCACACGGTGCTGCCGGGAGCCATGATGGCCACCGCGATGTGGTTCCTGACGACGCTCGCCTTCGGTTGGTACGTCACGCGTTTCGCCAACTATGGCGAGGTCTACGGCTCCATCGGCGCAGCCATCGCCCTGCTGTTCTGGCTGTACATCATCTCTCTCAGCGTGTTGTGCGGCGCGGAGTTCAACGCCCAGTTCGATCTTCTCGCTGCCGCACATCCCAGTGGACATACCGGCCAATGACGCACCGTGCGTTTAGAATGTCTGGTGACGCTTCGCAGACTTGCCTTCATGCCGTGAACTTCGCTCAACCCACATACTCCAATTGATCTCACAGAACCGGAACGAGACCCGATGACAGTTGCCCCTCCCTCCGCCGCGGCCGCAATCAAGTATCGCCGCGCCAAGATCGTCGCTACCCTGGGCCCAGCTTCCAGCACGCCGGAGGTCTTCCGCGATTTGGTTCGCGCGGGGCTCGATGTCGCCCGGTTGAACTTTTCGCACGGCAGCCACGAGCAGAAGCTCGAATTGATCAAGATGATCCGCGAGGTGTCCCGCCAGGAGCAAAAGCCCATCTGCATCCTGGCCGATCTGCAGGGTCCCAAGATCCGCACAGGCAAGCTCAAGGACCACAAGCCTGTCCAGCTCGTCGCCGGTGACCAGTTCACGATCTCCCCTCCCGTGCAGGAGGGCACCGCGCAGATCGTTGGAACGACATTCACCACGCTTGCGGAGAACCTCGAGCCGGGCTCGCGCATTCTGTTGTCCGACGGCCTGATTGAGCTGCGCGTCGAGCGAATCGACGGCGCGGACACCATTTGCAGTATCGTCAACGGCGGCCTGCTGGGCGAGAACAAAGGCATCAATCTGCCGGGCATTCCGGTGAAAGTGCCCTCGCTCACCGAAAAGGACGAGGAAGACCTCGAGTTCGCCGTCGCGAATGGAGCCGATGCGATCGCCGTATCCTTTGTCCGCACCGCGGATGACGTGCGCCATGTACGCCGCCGCCTGGACGCACTCAAATCCGACGTCTGGATCGTCGCAAAGCTTGAAAAGCCGCAGGCGGTTGAGCATCTGGACTCCATCCTGGAAGCGACCGACTGCATCATGGTCGCGCGCGGCGACCTGGGCGTCGAAGTGCCGCCGGAGAAGGTGCCGGCCATCCAGAAGCACATCATCCGCCGCGCCGCCCAGTATCGCAAGCCGGTCATCACCGCAACGCAGATGCTGGAATCGATGATCGAGAACCCGCGGCCCACGCGCGCGGAAGCGTCCGACGTCGCCAACGCGATCTATGACGGCACCGACGCTGTGATGTTGTCCGCCGAGACGGCAGCAGGGAAGTATCCCGTGGAAGCGATCGCCATGATGGCCCGTATTGTTACGGAGACAGAGCACCAGATCCGGCTTGATCCGCCGCCGCGCCGCCACAATCCGCTCAACGCGCATCTCTCCGTGGCGGAAACGATCTGCGAGTGCATGGCGCATTCCGCCGACGATCTGGAACTCGCCGCCATTGCCATCTTCACAGAGACCGGCTCAACCGCGCGCCTCCTGTCGAAGTACCACCCGGAACCGCCGATCTTCGCGCTCTCGCCCTATGAGCACGTCGTCAACCGCGACATGCTGCTGTGGGGAACGTTTCCGATCCTCTGCCCGCATGCGCGAGATACCGACAAGCTGGTCTCGATCGCAGAAGACATTTTGGAGGCTCGCGGCTTCGTCTCGCGCAGCCAGATCGTCGGCATCGTCGCCGGAACCCGCACGAAATCAGGCGCAACTAATTTCATGCGACTGCACTTGATCGGAGACCGCGACGAGCGGCCGCAGATGGAAGCATTGCGGACATAGGTCATCTTCGCCGGAGGCCGATTTCCTATTGGCAGGACCACTCTGCTAGGATTTCCGGCGATATGAAAAACCTCCCAAAAACCTTCGATTCGAATCGTCGCGATCTTCTGAGACTCAGCAGCATGGGTCTTGCCGCGTCTGCCGTCTCAGTCATTCCCGCGATGGCTGCCGCGCCCAAGAAGCAATCCGTGGCAACGACGCCCGCATATTTCAACATCCGCGACTTTGGCGCAACCGGCGATGGCAAGACCGTCGATTCGCCTGCGATCAATAAAGCCATCGAAGCCGCTGCTGCCGCCGGCGGCGGGACCGTGCTGGTTCCCGCAGGGACGTATATCAGTTTCTCGATCCGGCTGAAGACCAAGGTCGATCTTTATCTCGGGCAGGGATCGACCATCATCGCAGCGGACTCACCCAAGCCGGGCGAGACGACCGGCTACATGGGCGGTACGTACGACGCGGCCGAGCCGAAGACGAGCTATGACGCTTACCAGGATTATGGCCACAATCACTGGCACAACTCGCTCTTCTGGGGCGAGGGAATTACGGACATCTCCATCACTGGGCCGGGCCTTCTGTGGGGCCGCGGCCTGAGCTTCGGCGCAGGTCCGGGGCGTCCCCCGGGAGCGCCGCAGCGCGCGGGCTTCGGGCCGGAGCGCATGGACCGTCCGACTGCAGCCGGTGAGTCTGCGCAGTTGGATCGACAGTCGCAGGGCATCGCAGGCTCCGCTCCTGCAGGAAGCGCGGGCAGACCTGCAGGTGGAGGCGGACAGGGTGGAGGCCGCGGAGCCGGTTTCGGGCCGCGCACCCGCGGCGATTACCCGATGTATCAGGCCGAACAGCCGGGCGTCGGCAACAAGACCATCGCGCTGAAGAATTGCCGCAACGTCATCTTCCGCGATTTCTCCATCCTGAAAGGCGGCCACTTCGGACTGCTGCTGACCGGCGTCGACAACCTCACCATCGACAATCTGACGATCGATACCGATCGCGACGGCATGGACATCGACTGCTGCAAGAACGTCCACGTGTCGAACTGCACCGTCAACTCACCATGGGACGATGCCATCGTGCCCAAGTCGAGCTTCGCGCTGGGCTACAACCGTTCGTGCGACAACATGACGATCGCGAATTGTTTCGTCACTGGCGCATATCGACTGGGCACTGTGCTCGACGGGACATGGAAGAAGTTCACCATGGAGGCGGACCACAAAGTCGGCGGCACCGGCCGCATCAAGATGGGCACGGAATCCAACGGCGGCTTCAAGAATGTCTCCATCTCCAACTGCGTCTTTGAAGGCTGCCAGGGCCTCGCGCTCGAAACCGTAGACGGCGCGCTTCTCGAAGACTTCTCCGTCTCGAACCTCACCATGCGCGACATCATCAGCTGCCCCATCTTTATCCGGCTCGGCTCGCGTCTGCGCGGACCGAAAGGCACGGGCGACCAGTCGACCGTCGTCGGCACGCTGAGGCGTGTGCTTATCCAGAACGTCAACTGCTACAACACCAATGCCGAGTACGGTTCAAACATCACCGGCATCCCCGGCTATTTCGTGGAAGACGTGCAGCTCTCCAACATCTATGTCGAGCACAACGGCGGAGGCACCGCCGAGGAGGCGTCCGTCGTGGTTCCCGAGAACGAAACCATGTACCCAGAGCCGAACATGCTTGCCGCGCCTCTTCCGTCGGCCGCCCCCGCGGCAGCCCCTGCCGGCAGAAACGGTATCAGGACTCCCCGTTACCTGCCCGCCCACGGCTTCTACCTCCGGCACGTTAAGCGCATCTCCTTCGCGCACGTGGAGGTCCGGCCGCTGAAGCCGGACGCGCGGCCGGCAATCTATACCGACGATGTGCACCGCGCGGACTTCATCGACATTACCGCGCCCAGTTCGCCGCCGGCGTTCTCGTTCAACAAGTCCACGGACATCCGTGTGCGCATGAGCCGCGCTGGCGAAGACCAGACCATCGCATAAGCAGGAACTTTTCCTCCAGCGCTCTCCCCGTTTGCGCCGTGGCCGGGAGAGCGCTTCGCTTTTCGGGGTAACGGAGTTGGCACGCGCCTGCGAAACGCTGATTCCGCGCGGTGAATCCACACTTCGCCGCCCTGTAAGATAGCGATGGAATCGGCGTGCGGCGCGAGCAGCGCGCCATGAGGCGGACGCGCATTGCTTTATTGGCTGCTCTATCAGAAGCTGTTTCCCTACTTCCGGGTCTTCCGGATCTTTCGCTACCTGACGTTCCGCACGGCGTTCGCTTCCCTCACGGCGCTTGCCATCGGACTGCTCATTGGTCCGTATGTGATCGAGAAGCTGCGCGAGTTCCAGATCGGCCAGTACGTCCGCGACGACGGCCCGCAGACTCACAGAAAAAAAGGTGGCACGCCCACCATGGGCGGTGTGCTCATTGTCATCTCCATCCTTGTGCCCACTTTGCTCTGGGCGGATCTCTCCAACCCGGCCATCTGGATCGCCGTGCTGAGTACTCTCGCCTTCGGCGCGATCGGCTTCGCGGACGACTACACCAAGGTGGTGAAGAAGCGCAGCCTCGGCCTGACCGCAAAGCAGAAGCTGCTCTGTCAGTTCACGGTGAGTGCCCTGGCGGCAGTCGCGCTGGTGCATGAGGAGAAGCGTGGCTTCTACTCCACGCGGCTGATTGTGCCGCTGATGAAGCGCTTCCGCCCGGACCTGGTATGGGGCTGGATGGGCCGCATCCCGCATCTGCACTGGCTGGAGTTCCTGCCCTTCGTCATCTTCGTGATGATTGTGATTGCCGGATCGAGCAATGCGGTCAATATCACAGACGGCCTGGACGGGCTGGCGATCGGCTGCACCATCATCGCCGCGGGCGCGCTCACCGTGCTCACCTACGTCAGCGGCCACGTGGTCTTCGCCGATTATCTTGAGTTGCAGCGCATGCCGATGGTGAGCGAACTCACCATCTTCTGCGGATCGATGGTTGGCGCGAGCATCGGCTTCCTTTGGTACAACGCTCACCCGGCTGAGGTGTTCATGGGCGACGTTGGCTCACTCGCGCTCGGCGGCGCCATCGGGACCGTCGCGGTCATCATCAAGCAGGAATTGCTGCTGCCGCTGATCGGCGGTGTCTTTGTGCTGGAGCTGGTCAGCGTGGCTTTGCAGGTGGGCAGCTACAAGCTGCGCAACGGCAAGCGCATCTTCAAAATGGCGCCGCTGCATCATCACTTTGAGCTGCTGGGCTGGAGCGAGAGCAAAGTGATCGCCCGCTTCTGGATCCTGGCGCTCATCTTCTCTCTCTTCGCCCTGACGACCTTGAAGCTGAGATGACAATTAAGGCCGTTGAAGGATGGCAATGATCGAGTTGCGGACCGAGAATAGTGTTTCCGGTTTCAACGTTCCGACGACGCTCGCGATCAGGGATTGGTGGGCTGTGAATACCTTCCCCGGCCGCACATAGCTCACATGCCGCAGCGACCCAGCTAAGAAATCCGAGGGATTGAGCGGAATGGAGCGGTTATCGCCAAAGGGATTGCTTGTGATCTGGCAAACGATCCAGTCCTCGCGGCTTGACTCTGCGAGAAGAACCGCCGGACGCAACTTGTTTCGGCTGAGATCGGAAAATGGGAACGGAAGGAGCGCTACTTGACCGGCTGCAAATACGCCCATGCTTCGTCCTCTTCAGGGCGAAGCCAATCGGCCAGCGCCTTCTCCGACATAAGGGCCGGGTAGATACTTTCGCTCTCGGGCCACGCAAGTACGGCCCGTCCGGGAGGAAGCTTCAAAGTCGGGTCAACCAGATGAATCACGCCGGCTTCATCGATTTCCACTTCAATGGTCCGCGCCATAGTTACTCCGGCTATCCACACTGCAATGATAGCAGTATCGTTTTTGGGACCGATCTGACTACGCTGAAATGTGATGACTGCTACGCGTACAAAAGTCGGCTGGGCTGCGGCGGCGACTTCGCTTACATCGCTGCTCTTGGCAGGATGTGGGGAAAAGCTCAGTGCTTACCACGAGATTCTGGTCGTTCCATGGTTCATACTCCTTTCGATAACCGGGAGTATTGTTGCCGGGCGCCTACTCTCCCCGCGCTGGTATTACATAGCGATATTCTGGGCCGTGGGCGTACTTTCTGCGCTCCCGTTCGTGCTCTGGTATTAGGAAAACACTTGACTATGGAACCGAAAAACAAACGAGTGCTCGTCGTGGGCCTGGGCAGGAGCGGCCTGGCCGCGGCGCTGTTTCTGCGCGACAAGGGCGCGCGCGTCACGGTGAGCGATACCCGCTCCATGACGGCGCTGGAGAAGGAAATCCCCGCGCTGCTCGAGGCCGGCATCATGGTCGAGGCAGGTGGACACGGCCTGCTGACGTTCCGGCGGCAGGACCTGATCGTCGTGAGCCCTGGAGTTCCTTACGACACGCCGGAGCTGGCGCAGACGCGCACCCTCGGTGTCCCCGGCCTGGAGATCATCGGAGAGGTTGAGCTCGCCAGCCGCTTCCTGCAAGGCAAGATCGTCGCCATCACCGGCTCCAACGGCAAGACCACGACGACGGCTCTGATCGGAAAGATATTCGCCGACTCGGGGCTCGCTACGCTGGTCGGCGGCAACATTGGCACGCCGGCTATAAGCCTTGTAGATCAGAGCATCCGGCTGACGGAGAAGCTAAAAGCGGATTCCTCCGCTGCGCTGCGGAATGACAATGCAGGTGTATGGAGCGTGCTCGAAGTCTCCAGCTTCCAGCTTGAGACGATCGCCACCTTCCGCCCGCACATCGCTGTCGTGCTGAACATCACGCCCGACCATCTGGACCGCCACGGCAGCTTTGAGAACTATGCCGCCGCCAAGGCCCGCATCACGGAAAATCAGACCGCGGACGACTTTCTCGTGTTGAATGCGGAGGACAAGCCCACGCAAATGGTCGCGGCCAAAACGCGCGCGCAGATCTTCTGGTTCTCGCCGCGCCGGCCGATCAAGCAGGGCGCGTTCGTCCATGGCGAAAGCATCGCCTTCCTGCCGCGCGAGGGCGGCAAGGCCGAGCCGATCATGCCGGTCGCCGAGGTTCCTCTCAAAGGCGCGCACAACGTCGAAAACGCGCTCGCCGCCATCTGTGCCGCGCGCCTGGCGGGAATCCCCGCGGCGTCTATCCGCGAGTCGGTGCGCAGCTTCAAAGCCGTCGAGCACCGCCTCGAATTCGTCGCCTCCATTCGCGGCATCGACTTCTACAACGACTCCAAGGCGACCAATGTGGACGCGACGAAGAAGGCGCTGGAAGCGTTCGCTGGCGGCATTCATCTGATCCTTGGCGGCAAGGACAAGGACTCCGACTACACCGAATTGGCCGATCTGGTCCGCGCGCGGGTTAAAACTGTTTACACCATTGGTTCGGCCGCGGAGAAGATCGAGCAGCACCTTAAAGGAACGGCGAAGATCGTCTCAGCCGGAACGCTGGATGTAGCCGTGCGCATCGCCGCCGAGAACGCCGGCGCGGGCGATGTAGTGCTGCTGGCGCCGGCGTGCGCAAGTTTCGACCAGTTTGAGAACTATGAACACCGCGGGCGCGTGTTCAAGCAGCTGGTCGGCGAGATCAAGGGCTGAGGGCGGTTGGTAGCAGATGGCGAAGCGGGTTGGCGTCGACAAATGGATGTACGGGACGGTGCTGCTGCTGGTCCTCTGCGGACTGGTGATGGTCTTTTCCGCTTCGGCCGTCATGGCCAAAGAGACCATGGGTTCACCGTACTCCTTCGTCATCCGCCAGGCAGGCTATGCGCTGGCCGGCATGATCGCCCTGACGGTGCTGATGCGAATCGACTACCGGCGCTACAACAGCTATCCGGTCGTGGTCGGAGCGGTAGCGGTCACAACCGTCATGCTGCTCGCGGTTTTCGTGATGCACGGCAAGATCAACGGCGCGCATCGCTGGATCGGCTTTGGGCCGGTGACGCTCGAGCCGTCCGAGATAGCCAAGCCGGTCATCGTTCTGTTCCTTGCTTACTTCCTGCAGACGCGCGTTCACGCCATCGATGACTGGAAGGGCACTGTATTGCGCGCCGCGTTGCCGCCGCTTGTGTTCATCGCCCTGATCCTGAAGCAGCCTGACCTCGGCACCGCACTGGTATGCGCAGGCGTGACCGGGCTGATGCTCTACCTCGCCGGAGCGCAGGTGAAGTACTTCTTCATAGCCGCCGCAGCCGCGGCGCCTGTGCTCTACTACATGCTCTTCCATGTGGCCTTTCGCAAGGCCCGCATGCTGGCCTTCATCAACCCGGAACTGGACCCCAAGGGCGCCGGTTTCCACATTCTGCAATCCCTCATCGCCGTTGGTACAGGCGGCATCTTCGGCCGCGGCCTGATGGAAGGCGTGCAGAAGCTCTTTTATCTGCCCGAGCCGCATACCGACTTCATCTTCGCCAACATCTGCGAGGAGCTTGGCCTTATCGGCGCGCTCGCCATCATCGCGCTCTTCGTGGCTCTGGGCTATCGCGGTCTGCGCGCGGCCGTGCTTTCGACCGATCCCTTCGCTCGATTCCTGGCCTTCGGCATCACCTCAGCCATCCTGATCCAGGCATTCTTCAATATCAGCGTGGTGCTCGCGATCGTGCCGACCAAGGGGATTACCCTTCCGCTGATCTCATCCGGCGGGACGTCGGTTTTCATTACGCTGGCCAGCCTGGGAGTGTTGCTGAATATTACTCGCGAGATTGACTGACGGGCAGTGGTGTGTTTTAAATTTGAATCTTGTCGCGTAAAATTTCCAGAATCAACAACTTATAAGGAGTCAAAGCCTGCAAAATATTGATTGCAGATAATTTACGCACAAAATTTCTGAAATCAATCACTTGCGGCGATATCGGCGGCCAGACGGGGGGGCAGAAGGAAGGCGACGGGGCGTGCTCCTACATTCGCTAAGTTAATTGTAGCGAACCGGATAAAACTAAAATGCCAATTTGTTTTAAGAATTATCTGGCCTGGGAATAACGAGTTACCGGAAATCGAGGCCACCGGACATCTTGACAGCATTTTCTTGCAGGTGACTGGATCTGCAAAAGAACACGTAGCCCGGGCGAAGATCAGGAGCTGGATTCGTTGCGCATTCTTGTTGCAGGTGGAGGGACCGGCGGGCACGTTATTCCTGCCCTTGCCATTGCGCGGGAGCTCCGCGACAAACATGGCGCAGAGGTGCGCTTCGTCGGAACGGCGCGCGGCCTGGAGACGAAGCTGGTTCCGGAGGGTGGCTTCCGACTCTCGCTCGTCCGCTCTGGACAGTGGAAGAATGTGAGTCTCGCGACGAAGCTCCGCACCGGATTCGATCTGCCGCTCGGCGTTCTTTCCTGCCTGGGGCTGATCCGCGAGTTCAAGCCGCAGGTTGTCGTCGGCGTGGGCGGATACGCCAGCGGCCCCGGCATGCTGGCCGCTGTCCTTAAGCGGGTGCCTACCCTTGCGTATGAGCCGAACGCCGTTCCCGGGCTGACCAATCGCCGCCTCGGGAAATGGGTGTCTGCCGCCGCGGTGAATTTCGCACAGACGGTACGGTACTTCCGCAATGCGCAGGTCACCGGCGTTCCCGTGCGCCGCGAGATCTTCGCGATTGCACCTCGTCCTGAAGGCGTACCGCCCCATTTGCTCATCACCGCGGGCAGCAATGGCGCACTGATTTTCAATGAGACGATGCCAAAGATCGCCGCAGATCTGCTCGCCGCCGCGCCTGGGCTGACGATCACACATCAGTCCGGCGTGCGCCAACTCCAGAGCACTCGCGCCGCCTATGCCGCGAGTGGGGCCGATCCGTCTCGCTGGCGCGTCGAAGCCTTTCTTCCAGACATGCCCGCCGAATACGCGGCCGCCGACCTGGTCCTCGCACGCTCCGGCAGCACGGTCGCGGAGCTCTGCGCCGCGGGCCGCGCTTCCGTGCTGGTGCCGCTCGCCACGGCGGCCGACGACCACCAACGCAAGAATGCCGAGGTACTTGTCGCGGCCGGCGCAGCCCTGATGCTGCTGCAGAAAGACGTGACCCCCGCTGCGCTGCTGGACGCTGTTCGCGGTCTGCTTACCGACTCAGCTCGCCGCAATCAGATGGCCGCCAATGCCCGTTCGCTCGCGAAAGAAGGCGCGCTTGAGCGTATCGCCACGATGATCGTCGAGCTCGCGCACAGCTAAACTCCGCTTACGCCGGCCCTTCCAATCGCGCGTGTCAAAAACGAAAGGGCCGAGGAATTGATCCTCAGCCCATCCGCATCGCTCTCGTACATTCTTGCTGGCTTCTTCAGGTTCGGAGAAGCTTTGCGATCTTTACCGCCGGCCGCCGCCGTGCGATCCGCCACCACCACCGCCGCCGAAGCTCGCGTGACCGCCACCACCGCCGCCGTGGAAGCCCCCGCCGGAGTTGCCGCCGAAGTTCGCGTGGCCACCGCCGCCGAAGTTCGCGTGGCCGCCGCCGCCGAAGTTGCCTTGCGGCGCGCTGAAGTGGCCCTGTGGAGCACTGAAGTTCGCACGTGAACCGGCGTTGAAGTTACCCCGCGGAGCCGGATTGCCGGCACGGCCTGAGAACGCCGCGCCACCGCCGAAGCTCTGCCGTCCTTGGTTGCCGCGGAAGGCCGCGCTGTTGTTGCCGTTGAAAGCTGGACGGTTACCGCCATTTGCGAAGCCGTTGCGCTCAGTTGCGGCAGCATTGCCGCGGTTGGCAAAGCCGTTGTTGCTGCCGTTGTAGGCCGGACGGTTGGCAAAGTTGCCACGTTCCGCCGCGCCGACATTGGCTCGATTCGCGAAGCCGTTGTTGCGCTGGGCAGAGCCGCCACGATTCTCAAACGTGCGGCCGTTGACCGCAGCGCCACGGTTCACGCCGCGCTCGAAGCCGGTGTTCCGAGTGAAGGCCGCTCCGCCGGGCCGGCCGTCAAAGCCGCGAACCCGCTGGTTGTAAACGAAGCGATCATGGTCGTGGTCGCGGAAGCCCAGGTGGTTATACGCCCGGTTGTAGAAGAAGTGGCCGCCATTCCAGTATCCGCCGTAGAAGCCGGTGCCGAAGTAGCCAAAGCCGTAATTGATGCCGCCGTAGTAGCCAACCGTGCGGCCCCAATAACCAGGATGCCAGTAGTAGAGGTCCGCATCCCAGCCCCAGTAGCCCGGTGTCCACAGCGCATCCTCGTAGGGAGGATAGACCCATGCGCCGTCAACCCAGTACCAGCCTGTGTTCTCATCCCACGCCCAATAGCCGGGCGTCCAGATATAGCCATAGCCTGGCGCGATCGGCTGCGCATAGACAGGAATGGGAGGAGGTGCGACAGCGACCGAAAGAAATACTCCTGCGTGCGCAGCAACCGGCGCGACAGCCAGAGCACCAGCGATAACGAGTGCGGCGAGCGTGGCTTTCAAAGCTTTGGTGATCGTCATATTTGTCCCTGTCCTTCCCCTTCTTCGCTTGCCCGCACTTGCCCTGGAGCGGCGGGTTTCGAGAATGGCGTGGACCAAATCAAAGGAGTCTCCGGAACGCTTGCGGCTCAATGCAGCTCCATGATTCTCTCTCCAATTTAGACACACCATACTCCAATTGGTTGCGCTTTTGGAAGGCTGAAGCCAAAGGGGTTAGGGCGGAGCGTCCCAAATGCACCGCAAAGAAGCTTGCCGATTTCTGCCTTAGCTTAAGGCAAGCTGAGTTTGTCGCAAGCTTGCCGCGTATCGCTGGCGATGGGGTGGCGCATGGGTGGCGAACCGTAGGAAATGCGCCGGAAAGACACGTAAGCCCCATCCCTCCCGCCGAACGTTTGGCCCTGCTCGGCGGGTGGGATGGGGCGGCTTACGAATCCGGCGCTACCGGATTCCGGCGCGTTTCGGCGGCAAAGCCTCTGCGCAGCCGGGAACTTCTATGCTTTGCGGAAACGGGAGTACGCGCACATTGCTCTGCCCTCCGAGCGTAGGCGGCGCGCTCTGGATCAGTACTGACAGGCGGGTTGCGTTGGACGCCGGCGGCTCTGGCAGCGGCTGGTAGAGTGAAGGTCGGGTGCGGCGGAACAGATTCGCCAACGCGCCAAGGAGAGAGCGCCTCGCATGTCGTTGCCCGGACATTTTTTGTTTGCCCCGTCGCACCGTATTCACTTCATCGGCATCGGCGGCATCGGCATGAGCGGAATTGCAGAAATTCTTCTGACCATGGGCTACACGGTATCGGGGTCTGACCTTCGCCGCAGTCCCGCCACCGACCGCCTCGCAAAGCTGGGGGCAACCATCCATGAGGGTCACGCAGCGCAGAACGCCAGCGGAGCTGATGTCGTAGTCACCAGCTCCGCGGTTTCCTCCACCAATCCCGAGGTGATGGAGGCTCGCGCACGCAAGATTCCTGTCATTCAGCGGGCGGAGATGCTTGCCGAGCTGATGCGGCTGAAGTACGGCATTGCCGTGGCCGGCATGCACGGGAAGACAACCACGACCAGCCTCATCGCCGCCGTGCTGGGCCCAGCGGGAGGCAATCTCGATCCTACGGTGGTGGTCGGCGGCCGCGTCGATGCGCTCGGATCGAATGCTCGCCTCGGAAGCTCGCAATATCTGGTCGCGGAGGCGGATGAGAGCGATCGATCGTTCCTCAAGCTTTCGCCCGTGCTGGCCGTTGTGACCAATCTCGATCGCGAGCACATGGACTGCTATCGCGACATGGCCGACGTCGAGAACGCGTTCGTCGAGTTCATGGATCGCGTGCCTTTCTACGGCGCGACAACAGCCTGCGTGGACAACGATTTATTGAGGCGGGCGATCGAACGCGTGCATCGCAGAATCTATACTTACGGCGAACACTCCAGCGCGGACTTCCAGCTCAGGCTCATCGAGCGCCGTTTCGAGCCGCGCCCGCTTTCGACAGAAGGGAGCGCCGGGGGTCACTGGCGCTTTGAAGTTGCCTGCCGGGATGGAGCCGGCAGCGTGCAAACGCTCGGCCCATTCGAGTTGCACGTGCCCGGCCGCCACAACGTGCTCAACGCGACGGCAGCGGTCGCGATCGGCGTGCAGCTTGGCGTGTCGCCAGACCGCATCGCCGCCGGCCTGGCCAGTTTCCGTGGCGTGGACCGCCGCTTCCAGGTGCGGGGGATCGTGCGCGGCATCACGGTCGTCGACGACTACGGCCACCACCCTACGGAGATCGCCGCGACCCTGCGCGCCGCCCGGGACGCGGGCTACAAGCGTGTGCATGTCCTCTTCCAGCCGCACCGGTATACCCGTACTCGCGACCTGCAGCCAGAGTTTGCGCGCGCCTTCTCCGACGCCGATACACTTCACGTACTCGATATCTACGCCGCCAGCGAGGAGCCCATTGCCGGGGTCGACGCATCTGCCCTGGTCGACGCGATCCGCCGGACAGAGACTGTCAGGGGCAGTGTGGAGCATGCGGCTTCGATGGCCGTGGGCGCTGGCGCGCTCGCAAACGTAGCGTCTGACGGCGATGTGATCCTCACGCTCGGGGCGGGGAGCGTCTCGCATGCGGCTGCCATTGTTTTGGAAGAACTGGACAAATAATTCTCTTCGCGGCGGGTGCATTGCCTGCCCTGGATCCCGGTCCAATCCGGCCGGTGAGTTGCGTATGAGGTACATCCTTGCCAAATCAGTGGGCTTGCGCGAGGCCAGCCGCTATCATCGGGTGAGGAATTTCTCTCGGGACTGTTCTTTCAGGCGTGCGAGCGGGCAATCTGTTTTCGAATCGTGGCTCAGCGGTGCTGGATGCGCCGGAGACGGCGCGCGCCCCGCAGAAGCGTTCCGCGGGCCTCAAGCGCTCGGCTCCGGTCACTGAGATGCCGCTGCGGCGCGATGCTTCCCGGGACGACTACGACCGCTACGACGACGCGCCCGACCAGAGCCAACGCGCCAGGGGCGGAGTGCGCATCAGCTTCCGCGAAGGACTTATCCCGAGAACGCTCTGGGGGCGCATTGCCGCCGGTTGCGCGCTGGTGGTCGTCAGTGGCGCTGCAATTGCGTCGGCGCTTATGATCCGCAGCTTTCTCCTGCACGATGCCCGCTTCGTCGTACCGGCCCCGGAGGCGATCGAACTCGCGGGCGCCGGCCATTTCACGCACGCGCAACTGCTCAGCATCTTCGGCCAGGACGTGGGCCGAAACGTTTTTACCATCCCACTCAACGAGCGGCGCATTGAACTGGAACGGCTGCCCTGGGTGGAGCACGCGACTGTTATGCGGCTGCTGCCGGACCATCTGCGCGTAGCCATCGTCGAGCGTACACCTGTGGCCTTTGTGCGCCAGGGAACGCACATTGGCCTGGTCGACGCCTCCGGCGCGCTCTTCGACATGCCCAGCCCGGAGATGATCGCGGCGGCCGGGGGTACTGCGCCGCATTATTCGTTCCCGGTGCTCACCGGCATGTCGGCAGCCGATCCGCTCTCCACCCGCGCGGCGCGGATGAAGATCTACATGGCATTTGTCGCGGCTTTGGATGCTACCGGAGAAAAAATCTCCAGCAAGCTGAGTGAAGTGGACCTTTCCGATCCCGAAGATCTGCGCGCCGTCATTCCTGATGCCGGCGGCTCGGATGTTCTGGTGCACTTCGGCGAAGATCATTTTCTGGACCGCTACCACGCCTATCGTCAACACCTCGCTGAATGGCGCGCGCAGTATCCGCATCTCACCAGCGTTGACATGCGCTATGACCATCAGGTGGTCCTGGGCATGAAGCCCGAAGCAGCTGTCGCATCGCACCCGGCAGCGGCGACAACGGTTGCGACGGCTCCCGTCGCTAACACGGCCGTACCCGCAAACAAGCCGGCGGCGCAGCCAGGAAGCGCTTCGCTCTCCAACATCTCTCCCAAAGCTCCTGCGCATATGGTCACTGCGAAAACAGTGCCTCATCCGGTGAGGCCGGCGCGCGCAAAGGCGCGGCCCAGAAAAGCCGCATCAGTGCACGCGCATTCCTCTGCAAGCGCCGCAGTGTCGGCGCATCATGCTGCATCCGGGGTGACGCAGTGAACAACCGGCAGGACAACCTGATCACCGTCGTCGATGCCGGCAGCAGTAAGATCTGCGTGCTGGTCGCCGAGTTGCAGGACGGCGTCCTGCGCTATCGCGGCCACGGCATCGAACAGTCACGCGGCATGCGCAAAGGCCTTATCGCGGATCTCGGCCCTGCCGCGGAAGCGATCAATCGCGCGGCACTTGAGGCCGAGCGCATGGCGCGAGGCACCATCGAATCTGCCGTTGTGGGCATCGGAGGCGCGCATGTTCGCGGCGTGAACAGTTGCGGCGGCATCTCCATGGGCAGCCGCATGCGTGAAATCACGCGCGAGGAGGTCCGCGCCGCGGTGGATCGCGCGCGCTCCGTCGCGCTGCCGCCCGATCGCGAAGTTCTTCATCTGCTGCCGCAGGAATTTATCCTTGACGACCAGCCGGGGATCCACGATCCCATCGGCATGGTGGGCAACAAGCTGGAAGTAAACCTCCATCTCTCCACCTGTTCCGGCGGAGCCGCGCAAAGCGTTGTCACGTGCGCCAACCGCGCCGGACTCGAAGTGGTCGACACTATCTACGAAGGCATCGCTGCCGCCGAAGCCGTGCTCTCTGCGGATGAGCGCGAACTCGGCATCTGCGTCGCGGATGTCGGGGCCAGCACCACCGAGCTTGCGGTCTTTTTCGAAGGCTCGGTCGCGCATACTGCCGTGCTGCCTATCGGCGGCGATCACTTCACCAACGATCTCGCCGTCGGCCTGCACGTCTCCGTGGAAGAGGCCGAGGAGGTCAAGCGCGTCTACGGCAACTGCGTGGTCACTGCTGTGCCGCAGCACAATGAGATCGAAATCGGCGGCAATCTCGCGACGGGAGCACAGGGGGGTGAGTTGCAACCCGCTCGCCTTGTCCGCCAACGTTTCCTCGCCGAGATTCTTGAACCACGCGCCCGTGAGCTCTTCACCATGCTGCGAGACAATCTCCGCCAGGGCGGCGTGCTGGATGCTCTCGGAGCCGGCTGCGTGCTCACCGGCGGCGGTTCGCTGCTCACCGGCCTGCTGGACAATGCGGAAAGCCTGCTGCGGGTGCCCACGCGGGTCGGCTCTCCCGTCCCGCTCTCGCGCATGCCGCAGGAACTGGCGGCGCCTGAGTTTGCCGTCGCGGTCGGCATGCTGCTCTACACGCATCGTACTCAGGTGCGCCGTGCGAGCGAAGAGCAGGGCCTGCGCGCAAAGCTCAAGGCGATCTTCGCCGGCAGCTATTAGCGGAACATGCCGCCAACCCGCAGCAGCTCGACCACATCGCCCAAAGCATCGGCCCATGCGCTCCACGCCATCTGTGCAGATTCACCCAGCGCTTTCACATAGAGGCTGATCGCATAGCCCTCCCGCGCCTCTTCGATGCTGACGAATGCCGGGCGCAGGACACACTCCAGCGCGGCACGCGGCCGCTCGATCGCAGCTGCCAGCCGCGCCACACGGCGGAGCAGATGCTCTTGCCGCGCAAACGAAGCGAACAGCGCGCGGTCGCGGCAGATGATATCCACATAGCTGGCGAAGCCGGAGTCCGGCGCTTCTGAATCATGGCCCGCCAACTCTTCTCCAGACGCATCGACCGCATCGAGTGCAAGGTCGAGCCGAAGCTGCGCGATCTCATCCTCGCTCAATGCCCACGCATCGCATTTCGCGGTGAATACGGGAGAGCGAGATGTATTCAGCGCGCGCAATGCCTGCATCAGCGGCGGATGCCCTTCGGCCTCTGGGACGCGATCGATGTCGTCCGGATGGGCACGCAAATCGATAAAGAAGCTGTCGGGACCGCTCCACGGCACAACGACCACCGCGTCGTCCGCGCCGCACTCCACCTGCCACTCAGCGTGCATGCGCCAGCACAAACCGCAGCAGCGTCTGCTCGGCCCAGTAGCCGTCATCGCCCGCAACGGAATCAGGGGCAGTGAGGAAGGCACAGTGTCCGCCCCGCCCGGTCTGCACGAAGGTAATGTGCGGGTTTGCGCGGATCGCTGCTACTGTCTCCGGCATCAGCACAACAAAGGGGTCGTCGAGCGAGTGCAGGATCAGCGCCGGCACCGCGATGCGATCGACCACGCGCGCCGCAGCCACGCGGTAATAGTAGTCCTCCGCCGAGCTGTAACCGGAATAGAATGCCGTAATCTGCCGATCAAAGTCACGCAGCGACCGGATTCCGGCTGCGCTGTTTAGATCGTAGGCCCGCGGAAAGCAACGCACCTTGTTGCGGTAGCGCTTCAGCATCGCGCGCAGAAAGCGGCGTTCATACACGCGGTTGATGGGCCGGTGCAGCGCCGTGGAGGATGCCTCAAGGTCCATCGCCGGCGAGATACCGACGACCGAACGCAACTCGCGTGGTGCGTCCTGCCCCAGTTCACCCGCCAGCTTCAGCACCAGATTGCCGCCCATCGAATAGCCGATCAACGCGATACTTTCCAGCCGCTCGCGCTGGATGAAGAACCGCATCACTGCATCCACATCGCCGGAAAGGCCAGAGTGATAGAGGGTCGGCGTCAGCGTTGCAGCTTCATACGCGCTGCCGCCGCAGTTTCGCATGTTCATGCGGACCACGTTGCCGCCCGCGCGCCAGAACTTGTTGGCGTTGCCGACCACATACTGCGACTCGGACGAGCCCTCAAGCCCATGCACGATGATCGCGGTTGGCCGCTTCGCACGCACTTCCTGCGGCTGCCAGTGGCACAAACACAGGACCCGGCTCGCGATCTGGTCGCTGCTAGCGGGCGAGACCTCGATCAGCTCCGGCTCCGCCGGAGGGAGATGATCCGCACGCGGGAGGAAGTTGCCGACGATGGTCTGCAGGTGACCATTCGAGAGGAACCGGCGCGGAACAAAGGGACCATAGTCAAAAGCCCCTGCTCCGGGATCCACTAAACGATCCTCAGGCGCGACCTCCGCAACTTTGCTCATCGCTTCCCTGCCCTTTTCGCGCAGGCTTCGAGAAATGCCACGGCATTCAGCGCGCCGCTCGGCTCATCCTCATGCTTGAAGTAGATGTAGACCTCACGCTCCCCAGCCAGCGCGGTGAAGCGATCCGCAAATGCCTCGATCTCTTCCGCGCTGTAACCGCCGCTGCGGCGCAGGCGATAGCAGGCATGGGTACGTGCAGTCTGTACTTCGGGCGTGCGCAGGTCGTCACTTTCGGCGATGCAGAGCGCCGCATTGCGTGCGCGGAGTACTGCATAAATCTCCTCGCGGAACCAGGACGCGTGCCGAAACTCGAATGCAACCATCGGCGCATTGGGCGCAACCAGCGCGGGCGCAGCGAGGAAATCTCCCAGCTGCGCGGCATCGGCCTTGAAGTTCGGCGGCAACTGGAACAGCAGCGGTCCCAGCTTAGCGGCTGCGCGCATCGGCTCCAACACGCTGACGAAGCGCTCCACTGCTTCATGGCAGTTGCGCAGACGGCCAATGTGCGTGATGCGCTGCGGCGCCTTGAAGCTGAAGCGAAAACCTGCAGGCGTTGCGGCCAGCCAGTTTTCGACCATCGCAGGCGTAGGGAAAGCGCGGAAGGTGTAGTTCACTTCCACGGAATTCATCTGCGACGCGTAGTACTCAAGGAACTTCTTCTGCGGCAGCTTTTCGGGATAAAACGCCGGCTTCCACTGCGCATAGGCCCAGCCCGAAGTGCCTGCGTGAATTGCGGCTGGAACGGCAGACCACCCGGGATTCGAGGCAGCGGTCTGGGCCCCCGCAGGCGCCTGGCTGAATCCGAGCGGCGGCGATGGGGCGGTCTGGTTGGTACGGGGCAAAGTTGAACTCGTACGGCGCGAGCTGAACTGGGAGGGGATGTTTGGGGCGGCTAGTGGGGTTCGAACCCACGACATCCGCTGCCACAGAGCGGCGTTCTGCCACTGAACTATAGCCGCCGTATACTTCGAGATTATAGCATCGGGCGCTTGCCGCTTCTGCCATGCGCCGCCCTCCAATCCTATGCCTCCCGCGTCTGAACCCGAAATCCTCTCTCCGCGCCTGCGCCGCGGGGGCCGCGCGCTGGACGATGAATCGCTCGACCTGCTCTCTCACCTGCTCGACGACTGGTTTCGCATTCCAGGAACCGCGATTCGCTTTGGACTGGACGGCATCGTCGGATTCGTTCCCGGAATCGGCGATATCATCGGCGGCATCGCCTCCTGCGTGATTCTGTTCGCGGCATGGGCACGCGGCGTCTCCTACGTCACGCTGGCACGCATGGTGGTGAATTGGGGCATTGAGGTGCTGCTCGGATCTGTGCCCGTGCTCGGCAACTTATTCGATATCGCGTGGAAGGCGAACCGCCGCAATTACGCGCTGCTTACCTCGTCGCTGGCCGACCCGCGCGGCACGCGCCGCCGCAGCTGGCTCTTCATCGGCTGCCTGTGCGTCCTGCTGGTCACGATGCTTGCGCTGCCGTTGTTCCTCTTCGGCTGGATTTCCGCCTTACTCTTTCATGGACTTGCCGGCCATCTCAGTTGGCGGACCACCGGCTGAGCGGAAGCTGAGCCACGGCGGCACAAGCGCCGATAAAGCAGGTCGAACTCTTGGGCGCTCCGGTACGATTCACGCACGCCTACGGCATTCATGCGGCTCATGTCGTCAGCCACATTGGGTGGCTTACTTTAAGCCCGGCTGTCTTGAGGATGCTGCGCCGCCCCAGAGCATAAAACCAAGCACGGCACCCGAGGTGATAAAGATGAATCGATGCTTTCCAGACATGATGTCCCTTGACACTCGACGTACACTTAAAAGAAGAGCCAGCACAGAATCCATCAGCCTCAGGATTGTGTCCCCTCGCTCCAGATTCCATAACTCCAATAAAATCAGGATCTCAGAGATAAGCCGTTTGTTTTCAAGATCGAAATTGATAAGCCATTTGCTTTCTAGATTTTGCAAGATTGATAGGGGGGAGGGGGTACACCATGCGCCGGGCTTTCGCAGCATCCGCAACCACGGAAACCGCCGCAGCACATCAAAACCTTCCCTTCGCTGCAGGCCGTCAAATCCGCACCTTAGCGATGATATGCAGGCGCTGGCTCGCTGACTCGCTGACTTGCTCGCTTCTTCTGCTTCTCACCGCCTGCGCGCCGCCGCGCGGCTCGCACATCGTCATCGGCGCCAAGAACTTCACCGAGCAGGTCGTCCTCGGCGAGCTCCTCGCCCAGGAGATCGAAGCCGTCTACGCGCAGGAAGGCCACCCGCAGAAGGTCGACCGGCGCTTCTACCTCGCCGGCAGCTACATCTGCCAGCAGGCGCTCGCCAGCGGCCGCATCGACGCCTATGTCGAATACACCGGCACCGCCCTCACCGCCATCCTCAAGCAGCCGCTGCCAACCCAGCACGACCCGGACAAAGTCCTCGCCACCGTTCGCGCGCTCTACGAATCCAAGTACCGCGTGCGCGTCGCGCAGCCACTCGGCTTCGACGACACCTTCGCCATGGTGGTCCGCGGCGACGATGCCCGGCGCCTCAACCTGCACACCATCTCGGACGTAGCCAAGTTGCTCGATCCCAGGTCTCAGAATCGAGACCTGGGGCACCCGCATTCTGGGGAAGAAACGCACCCGTGGCGCCTCGGCGTGGGCTATGAGTTTGAGTCCCGCCCGGACGGCCTGCCTGGCCTCTCGGCCGCCTACGGCTTGCACTTTGCAAGCATCCGCACCATGGACCTCGGCCTGCTCTACCGCGCGCTTGGCAATCATCAGGTGGACATCGTCGCGGGCAACTCCACCGACGGGGCAATCCGGTCGTTGCACTTTAGCGTGCTCGCCGACGACAAGCACTACTTCCCGCCCTACGACGCCGTGCCGCTGGTCCGCGAAGACTCGATCACGCGCCACCCCGAGATCGCCATCGCAACTGCCCGGCTTGCCGGCAAGGTCAGCGCCGAAGAGATGCAAGCCATGAACGACCTGGTCGACGGCCAGCATAAGGATGTCGCGGAGGTGGTAAGGACGTTTCGGATGGGAAAGGGGCTCTGAATATCCTCGGCGGAATTAAATGCGGGGATTCTTCGGCTACGCCTCAGAATGACAGGTGCGGAAGGCGGTGGCATGACAGGTGCGGAAGGCGGTCGCGACGTATAAGCGTTTTTGGCTGGCAACTAAGCCTCTGCTTCTTCGTGGCGCTTGCGTGTGAGGCGATAGTAGACGGCGGGAGTAACGATGAGCGACAGAAACACCGAGATCAGCAGCCCGCCGATCACCGCGATCGCCAGCGGCTGCAGCATCTGCGAGCCCGCGCCGATGGCGAAGGCCAGCGGCAGCATTCCGCACACCGCCGCAATCGCCGTCATCATGATGGGCCGCAGCCGGCGCTGCGCGGCGTGCAGCATCGCCTCGCGCGCGAGGTCTCTGGAGGCATCATTCTCGCCGCGCGCGCCGGCCTCCTCTTCTGCGCGATACCGCTCGTCCGCATCCAGCAGCAGGATGCCGTTCTTGGCGACGATGCCGATGACCATGATGAGGCCCATAAAACTTGCGACGTTGAAGTCCGTGCCAGTAATGAACAAGGCAAGCACCACGCCGGAGATGGAGAGGATGGAGCTGGAAAGGATCGCCACCGGCGCGGAGAAGTTGCGGAACTCCGCCAGCAGCACGCCGAACACCAGCGCCAGCGCCAGGACCAGCACGCGCAGCAGATCGTGGAAGGACTTCTGCTGCTCCTGGTAGACACCGCCGTACGTGACCCTGACGCTCGATGGAAGGTGCATCGCCTGCACGGTCCGCCTTACCTGGCGCATTGCGCTGCCCAGGTCGGAACCCTGGAGGCGTCCTGTGACTGCGATGTAGCGCTGCAGGTCCTCGCGCAGAATCTCGTTCTGCGGCGGCAACTGCGTCACTTCCGCCAGTGAGCCGAGCGGCGCGGTATGCCCGCTGGAGGAATTGAAGACCGTGTTCTCCATCGCGTCCAGCGAGGCACGCGTCGCGTCCGGCAAACGCACGCGCACGGTGTATGGCCGGCCGTTGACGATCATCGGCTCCTGCGCCGGAAGGCCGTCGAGGATGGCCGTTGCGTCTTCCGCGACCTCCTGCGGCGTGAAGCCCATGCGCGCCGCGAGCGTGGGATCGACCTGGAAGTTCGTCGCCGGACCCGAGATGGTGTTGTCGATGCCGTTCTGCGTGTCGACTACGCCGGGAATCTTCTTGATCGCGTCCTCGACCTTTGGGCCGAGGTCGCTCAACTGATTGGCGTCGGGCGAAAAGAGCTTTACGACGATGTCCTCCGGCTGATTGGACAAATCGCCGATCATATCCTGCAGCGCCTGCGTGAATTCGATGTCGAGTGCAGGCTCCTCGCGCTTGATCTTCCCGCGCACATCGGCGATGACTTCATCGATCGAGCGGTCGCGGTCCTTTTTCAGCTTCACGGTGAAGTCGCCCGAGTTCGCCTCGGTAACAGCAGCAAGGCCAAGCTGCAATCCCGTGCGCCGCGAGGTCATCTCCACTTCCGGTTCACTGTGCAGGATCTGTTCTACGTGCGTGAGAATACGGTTCGTCTCAGCCAGCGATGTGCCGGCGGGCGTGAGGTAATCGAGGATGAAAGAACCCTCATCCATCGCCGGCAGCATGTCGGAACCGAGCGACTTGTAGCCGACCCACGTTGCGGCGACAAGCGCGAGGCATGCAACGGCAAGCCATAGCGGCTGCGCCAGCGCCCAGCCCAATGCGCGCTCGTGCCAGGCGAGGACGCGCTGCATCACGCGCCCTGATTCGTGCGAATGCGCCTCGCCGGTTTCGGAGTGCTTCTTGTGTTTCAGGAGTGAAAGCGAAAGCGCGGGCGTGAAGCTGACGGCCAACCCGAGGGAGGTCAGCAGGCCGGCCGTCATGGTTACGGCGAGTGCACGGAAGAAATTGCCGGTCACGCCAGTGACTGCAATCAGCGGAAGAAAGACGACGACCGGGGTGATGGTGGAGAAGATGAGGGGTGTGGAGAGTTCGCGCAGGGCAAGACGAACGGCATTCGCGCGACTCTCGCCCGCGTCGCGGTGCACGACGATGTTTTCCACTACCACGATGGCGTCGTCGATGACGAGACCGATGGCCGCGGCGAGGCCGCCCAGCGTCATCAGGTTGAAGGACTCGCCGATGATCCAGAGAAAAAGAATTGTCACCGCGACCGTAACCGGAATCACCATTCCGGCGATCAGAGAACTGGACCAGTCACGCAAAAAGAGGAAGAGAATGATGCAGGCCAGCAGCAGGCCGATGAGGATCGCGTCGCGCACGCTTGCGATGGATTCGCGGACCAGCTGCGACTGGTCGTAGAACGGCGTCAGATGGACGCCCGGCGGCAGTGTTCTCTGCAGAACGCTGACCTCGCGTGCCACTCCGTCGGCGACTGCAACGGTGTTGGACGATATTTGCCGCGAAATGCTGATCAGGACCGACGGCACACCATTCGCGGTCACCGTGGTGTAGACCGGTTCCGTGCCCTGGCGAACCTCAGCTACGTCCGCAATCCGCACGGGCGCGCCCGCCGCGGTGGATTTGACCACCAGATTGCCCAGTGCGGCAGCATCATGCGCCTGCGAGCCGACCAGCGCAAGGATGAGTTCGTGGTTCGCTTCATAGAGGCCGGGTGAATCGATGATGTTTGAGTTCTGCACCGCATTGACGAGGTCGGTCAGCGTTACGCCGGAGTTCTCGAGCCGCGCCATGTCGGGCACGATGTGGTATTCCGGCACTTGCCCACCCTGAACCAGCGCTGTCGAGACGCCGGGAACACGATTCAGCGGCGGCTTCAGATCGTAGGTGGCAATTTCCCACAGCCGCGTCTGCGATACAGAATTGTTGTCCGCGGTCAGCGCGTAGCCAATGATGGGAAAGGTCGCGAAGGAGAGCCGGTTGGTCGTGATGACCGCCGTCGAGGGCAGCGTCTGGCGCACTTTCGATAGCTCGGCGTTCACCAACTGAAGGGTCTGCGCGATGTCGAAATCCCAGCCGAAGAAAAGATCGACCTCCGCTTCTCCGCGCGATGTGGTGGAGCGCACCGTTTGCAGGCCCGGAACGCTGTTCATCGCGTCCTCGATGGGCTTGGTGATGGTGACCTGCATCTGTTCGACCGGCATCACGCCGTTATCGACACCGATCACAATACGAGGAAAATTTGTCTCCGGAAAAACGGAGATCGGCACCTGCAGCGCAGCGTAAATTCCCGCCACCGTAAGCACGACGACCAGGAAGAAGATGGTCCGGCTCATGCGCGCGAGCCAGAAGCCGCGTTCCGGCGGCTCCGTTCCGCCAACCAGCTGCGGATTGAGACCGGGCGAGCTCACTTGTCGTCCGCGTCCTTTCCTCCCGCTGGTTTGTCGTCCGTATCCGGCTTGGCGCCAGGGTCAGTGCCGATCTTCACTTTTGTGCCGTCGTCCAGCCCGTATCCGCCGGTTGAGATCACCATGTCCTGTTGGGTAATCCCGCTGAGCACCTGTGCGTCTTCCTTGGTGACAATTCCAAGCGTCACCGGTTTCTTGTGCGCGGCGGAATCGGCCCCGATCACCATGACGAACTTGCTGTTGCCGTCCGCGGCAGTCTGTATGGCTTCGGCAGGAACAGTCAACGCGTTCGGCACCGTGCGGCCGGTGATCGATGCATGAACCGGCGTGCCGGGCCTGTAGGTCCCTCTGGGGTTCTCTATACGCAGCCATACCTCCACTGTTGTGCTGCCGGGATCGAGCGCAGGGCTGACAAGGGAGACCTTCGCCGGGACGGGATCGTCGATGCCCGGCACGGTGACCGTGGCGGGCGCGCCGACCTTCAGGCTCTGCGCCTGGGTTTGCCCTACATGCAGCTTGGCGATCAGCGCGGAGGTGTCCATCACCGTAATCAACGGCGTGCCGGCGGCGGCCGTTTCACCGGCAAACAAAGGCCGGTCCGTCACTACGCCGGAGATCGGACTGCGTATCTCCGTGTAGCTCAACTCCGCCTCTGCGCCAAGATATTTGCCGCGAGCGGATTCGAGCGTACCCTGCGCATTCTTGATCGTTGCCTCATTGCCCACCTTGAGCAGCGAGTCCAAATGCTGCTGCGCGATGTTGAATGCAGCCTGCGCCTGCACCAGCGTTGCCTTCGCCGTGTCCAGGTCGCGACCCGGAATGGCGCCCTGTGTGAACAACTCAGTTCGCGCGTTCACGATGGATTGATTGAGGTCAAGGTTGGCCTTTGCCTGCGCCAGATCGAGCTTCGCTTTTGTCAGGTCCTCCGGCGCCTGCGCCTTCGTAGCGGTATCGTAAGTAGCCTGTGCCGCAGTGTATGCGCCCTTGTTGTCAACGACCGCTGCGGAAAGGTCCTTGTTCTCCAGCGTCGCCAGCAACTCGCCCGCGTGTACCTTTGCGCCGCGCTGCACATAGAACTTCGCTACCGGCGCGGATATTTTCGGGGAGATCGCCGCTTGCGCCAGTGGGGTCAGAATGGCGTCCGCCACGATCTGGTCGCCGATGCTCTGGATCTTCGGGTGCGCGGCCTGCACATAAACCTCGGCGGCCGGCTTTTTATCGTCATCGTCGTCGGAGTCTTTCTTGCAACCGAGCGGAAGCAGCGCCGCGACTGACAGCAGCACCACGATCACCCGCAGTGTTGAGATTGCTTCACGTTGCGTTCTCTCTCGCCGCCTTCTCATGCGCATCGTCCTCTAAAGTGTCCCAGTCAGGAGTTGCAGGTTCGCCAACGCTGTCTCGTATCGCACCACGCCATCCTCGCGCGCCTGCTCCGCGCTGGTCAGCGAATTCTCCGCATCCACGACGTCCAGAATTTTGGCTTCGCCGGCTGTATACGCCAGACGCACCAGCCGCAGGCTCTCCGCAGCGGTCTTGGCGCTCAGCTCCAGGCTGTCGAGCTGATCGTGCGCGGCTATCGCCTCGGAGTAGAACTCCTCGAGTTCCGCGATCGTCTTGCGCTGTGTGTTGGTCAGCGTCGCCCTGGCGGCCGTGCGGCTGTTCTCGCTTTGCTTCACCTTGTCATGCGTGGTGAACCAGTCCCAGATGGGAAAATTCAACTGCGCGCTGGCGGAATAGCCGAGATTGCGATCGCCGAGATCGTTGTGCAGGCCAAATTGCGGCGAATCGATGCCGTAGTTGTAGTTCAGGGTCAGGTCCGGCAGATAGCCCAGCCGCGCCGAAATGACATCGAGATCGGCGAGGTGGGCGCCGGCCAGGGCGCTGCGGAGTTCGGGATTGTTTTTCGCCAGCGCAGCCTCAACCTCTGCCCGGGCGGGCACCGGCGCTGCTGTATCCGGAATTGCGACCGTGTAGGGCGTGCGCGGATCGGGAAAGAGCAAGACGCCCAGATCGAGCCGCGCCTTCGCCGCATTCAACTTGGCATCGGAAAGATCGCGGTCGCGCTGCTGCTGCTGCAATTGGGCTTTCACTACATCGGCATGAGCCACTTCCCTTGCCTGCTCGCGCTGGCTGGTCAGCTTCGTGAGGCCGGCCGCTTCATCCGCCGCGCGCTGCGCCACGGCAACGCGGCGCTCGGCAGTTGCTGCCGCGTAATACAGTCCCGCAACCGTCACCACCAGACCGCGCTCGGCGATCTGCAACTCTGCGTTCGCAACCGCCAGCGATGCGGACGCCTTGCTCAGCGCATTGAACTGCTGCCCTCCGATGGTCTCCGTCACCACTGCCTGATTGATGTATTCATGCACGGCATTGTTGGCGATGAATCGAGGCGCAGAGGTCGTCTGAAGATCAGGCTGCTGCGCCTTGATGGGATTTGTTATGACGCCGGCGCCGCCTTGGGTATAGAGGAACTGGTTCTCTGCCGAAACATTGGGCAGGAGTGCCGCACGCGCGATGGACTGGTCCAGCTTCGCGTTCTTCGCCGTGGCAACGGCATTGGCAAACGTGGGTTCGTTTGCGCGAGCGCGAGTGATCGCGTCATTGAGAGTAATGGCCGGCGTTGCGGTCTGCGGCATCGATGCGTCTGTTGCCTGAGGCACTACAGGAGTTTGGGCGCTTACTGCCGGCAAACCTGCCAATGCATAGGTCGTGATCAACGCGGCGCGCAGCCAGAGAGTCGTGGTCTTCATGCGAACAAAAGCACCGGGAGAACCGTTATGCAATAGGATGCCGATCGGCAACCATCGCAACTATCAATTTGACAACATGGGCTTAACGGCAGCTTAAGGATGCCGGGAGTAGAGTAAATTTCTCCTCATGAGAGTGCTCGTGGTGGAAGATGAAACCCGGCTGGCAAACAACATCGCCCAGGCGCTGCGCGAGCGCTGCGGCTTCGCCGTCGATATCGCCGAAAACGGCGCCGACGGTGTCTCCATGGCTGAGTTTCAGCACTATGACCTGCTGCTGCTCGACCTGATGTTGCCCGGTCTTGACGGGCTCGGCATCGTGCGCCGCACCCGGGCTCGCCGCGATATGACGCCAATTCTCATCCTGACCGCGCGCGACGAACGCACCACGGTGGTCCAGTTGCTGAATGCAGGCGCCGACGACTATCTGACCAAGCCCTTCGATCTCGGCGAGCTGATCGCGCGAGCGAAGGCGCTTATCCGCCGCGGCAAAGGCGCTCCGCACCCTGAGCTTACCGTCGGCCGCATCACCCTGAATACCGTCGAGCAGACCGTGCGCTGTTCCGGGCAGCTCATTGATCTCTCGCCCACTGAGTACCGCCTGCTCGAATATCTCATCTTCCGTCCGCGCGCCATCGTCTCCGCGCGGGAGCTGCTCGAACATCTCTACGATTACAACTGGCAGCATCACTCCAACGTCATCGAGGCCCACATCTCCAATCTGCGCAAGAAACTTCGCGCAGCCGGCGAAGAGACCTCGATTGCAACACTGCGCGGACGCGGCTATCGTCTGGAGTCGCCGGATCTGCAACTATGAAACGCCGTTCCCTAAGCCGTCAGCTCATTGCGGGCGTCCTGTTTGCTGAACTCATCTGCGCCGGCATCTTCTCCGCTCTGGCTCTGCTGCACGAGATGCATGGCCGCCGTCGCGCCTTCGACGTGATGCTGCGTGGCCGCGCCGATTCCCTGCTTGGCGCGGTTCACGACGCGGAAGACTCCGCGGACAACATTTATCTGGATCCGTCAGAGCTTGTCCTTCCGCCCCGCGACATTTATAAGGTCGTGACGCCCGCGGGAAAACTGGTCAGTTATTCACCGCAGGCCTCCTCTGCCGATCTGGCCGCATTGAACACATTGCACCAGCCAGGATATTTCGACCTGCGCATCGGGCCTGAGCGCTATCGCGCCATTCGCTTCGACGGCATGCGAGTTATCGACCGCGACGAAGTGCCCGGCGGGCTCCGGCGTCCCGTGATCATCTTCTATGCCTCATCCACGCACGATCTCTGGCGTGAGGCCGTTGAGGCCGTCCAGTTCTATGTCGTCGCAAGCATCGTGCTGCTCGCGCTCACCGGCGTTGCACTGGTGTGGTTTCTCCGCCGCCGCCTCTCGCCCCTCGAGGAACTGGCTGCAATCGCCGGGCGCGTCTCCACGCGGTCCTGGGATTTCGTTCCTCCCAATGCCGTCCTGCGGACGGCCGAACTGGCGCCCATCGCGGTTTCCATTGAGAAGCTGCTGGATGGCCTGCATCAGGCCTTTGAGCGCCAGCGGCGGCTAACCGGCGACGGCGCGCACGAGCTCAAAACCTCTATCGCCGTCCTTAAATCCAGCCTGCAGCTGCTCGCCATGAACCCTCGCACCGCCCAGCAGTACCAGGCCGGACTCGACGACCTCATCACCGACACCGAGCGCATGGAGCAGCTCGCCCTGCGCATGCTCGCGCTTGCCCGTCTGGAAGAAGCGCCCATCGATCCCGCTGCCGAATGCGATCTCGCCTCCGCAGTGCGGGCGGTCGCTGAACGTCTGCGCGATGTCGCCGAACAGAAGCGGATCAGCCTCTTGATCGAAACCGGCGAGCCCTGCCAAGTCGCCCTACCGATCGACGAAGCCGAGACCCTCTGCTCCAACCTCATCATGAATGCGCTGCAGCATACGCCGGCCGGCGGCCGTGTCTCGGCCTCGGTCGCCACTCACGGCAACTCTGTCATCCTAGGTGTCGCGGACAACGGCGAAGGCATCCCTGCCGATGCCCTGCCACATGTGTTTGAGCGCTTCTACCGCGCCGACAGCTCGCGCGCCCGCAGCAGTGGCGGCGCCGGCCTGGGACTTTCGATCTGCAAAGCCATTGCCGAACGCGGCGGCGGCTCAATCCAACTGGAAAGCTCACCCGGGAAAGGCACGACCGCAGCAGCTACCCTGCCGCGGATCGCGGCGAATCTCAGCAGCACAGACGAAGCTCTTGTCCCGGCTTCCATCGCCAAGTGAATCTGGGACAACTACTTCCCAGGCATCGTATAGATCACTTCATTCGGCTTGGCGTAATGAAGGTCCTCGCGTGCCTGGTGCTCGACTGCATCGGGATCATTGCGGAGCCGGTTGACGTGAGCGCCCATCTGCTCATTTTCCCGCTCCAGCCCCACCATCTGCTGCTTCAATGCGCGGGTCTCGGCCCGCTTCTGCATATACACCGTCAGGCCGTTAGCTCCGAAGACGACGTGATAGCCCACCGCAAGCGCCAATGCAGCTGCCGCCAGCGTAGCCGCCTTGCGTCGGCCAGCAAACGCAGCGACCCACAACCCGCGCACGAACGCAAAACGCCCGGAGGATTCGACTTGGCCGGAATCCGACACAGGTTCATCGTCGTGCCCCACACCGCTGTGGATCAAGACCCATCGGCCGCCAATCGGCGAGAGGAATCAAGTTTGTACCGGCTGCCGCACTCGCACGGCCAGCATATCCACAGAGCGAGCCATTCCGCGCGTGCGGTCCGCTTGGTATCCTTGAAGTATCGCTCTCAACTACGGTCTGTACGATTAGCCATGGCTGCGGCCTGCCGCATCCAATCACGTACGAACCTTAACTTTGTCACTTCGGGCGGAATACCGTCCCGGCTTTTTTGAACCGTTGCCTGCCAAGGAACTTCCCGCCATGTCCGAGACCGTTGCCGCCACCCAGGAAATCACCATTGCTCACAGTCCGGACTCCGACGACGCCTTCATGTTCTACGGCCTCGCCACCAACAAGGTCCGCGTCGCCGGCTACCGTTTCACCCACACGCTGACTGACATCGAAACGCTCAACCGGCGGGCCATCAGCGAAGCGTTCTACGACATTACCGCCATATCCTTCCACGCATATCCCTATCTGCAGGACAACTACGCGCTGATGCCGTGCGGCGGCTCCGTCGGCGAAGGCTATGGTCCCATGGTCGTCGCGCCGCGCAAGCTCACCCACGCCGAGATCGCCAAAACGCGCATCGCCGTCCCCGGCACGCTCACTACGGCCTATCTCACGCTCAAGCTCTTCGCCCCTGAAGTGGAAACCGCCGTCGTGCCCTTCGACCAGATCATCCCCGCCGTGGTCGCCGGGGAATTCGACGCCGGCCTCATTATCCATGAAGGCCAACTCACCTATGGCAATAACGGTCTGTCCAAGTCCCTTGACCTTGGCCAATGGTGGCGCGAAAAGACAGGACTGCCCTTGCCTCTGGGCGGCAATGCGATCCGCCGTTCCCTCGGCGAAGAGACCACCCACATGGCCACACAGGCGCTGCGCGATTCCATTCAGCATGCCCTCGACCACCGCGAGGAGGCTCTTGCATATGCGATGCAATTCGCGCGCGATCTCGATCCATCACTCGCCAACAAGTTCGTGGGCATGTACGTCAACGAACGGACACTGAATTACGGGGAGGATGGCCGCGAGGCCATTCGCCGCCTGCTCGCCATGGGCTACGAACGCGGAATCATCCCGCACCAGGCCCGCGTCGACTTCACGGACTGAATGAGTCGCCGCCGCGCCGCCTGCGGTCCGATTTTCCTCCCAACGCTGTGCTATTCTGCTTGAGGTGAACTGCGCGGATGCGAGGCCTGCATATCGGCCCCTTCCCAGGGTTCACGCCCGTTCTCAACGGCCGCAACAGAGGCGGACGCGTAGCTCAGCTGGTAGAGCATTCGACTCTTAATCGACTGGTCCCAGGTTCGATCCCTGGCGCGTCCACCATCTTTTCTTTCTATACAAGCCATGCATCATCGATCGCACGCAGGCGCCGTCAGAAAAAATCCCTGCTTATGTTCACTGCCAAGTCAGTGGGCTGGTGACTGAGTGAGTGTCGAAGAGTGAAGCCTACTTCTCAAGCAGAGTCCCATACAGCTCCACTGTCTGTTTTGCGATTGCCTCCCACGCGAAGGTCTCTTCCACGCGCCTGCGGCCTGCCGCGCCGAACTGCGCGCAGCGAGCCGGGTCAGCCATCAGTTCCGTGAGCCGCGTTGCGAGATCGCGGGAGAACTTCTCGCCGTCAATGGGAAAGCTCGTGACCGGATCGGCGTCGAAGGGCACTAGATAACCTGTCTCCCCATCCTTCACCACCTCCAGAATCCCGCCTGTCGCGCTGGCCACCACCGGCGCGCCGCAGGCCATCGCTTCCAGATTGATGATGCCGAAGGGCTCATACACGGACGGGCAGCAGAAGACGCGGCAGTTGGAGTAGAGTTCGATCGCTTCCGGCTTGGTGATCATCTTCTCGATCCACACGATCTTCGTGGCCGCGGTGCTGTTCCCGGCCGCCGCGCGCGCCGCCTCCACCTTCTCGCGCATCTCGGCTGCGATCTCCGGTGTGTCCGGGGCGCCTGCGCACAGCACCACTTGGGTTCCCTCCGGCAGATACTTCACCGCATCCACCAGATGCACCACGCCCTTCTGGCGCGTGATACGGCCGACGAAGAGGACATACGGCCGCGCAGGATCGACGCCGTACTTCACCAGCGCATCCGTCGCGCTCGTCTTGCGATACTCCTTGAGGTCGATTCCGTTATAGATCACGTGAACCTTCGCTGCATCCACCTCCGGATAGGCGCGCAGGATGTCAGCTTTGGTTCCGTTCGAGACAGCAATGATCGCATCGGCGTCAAGAATCGCGGTGCGCTCCATCCATGAGCTCATCGCATAGCCCGAGCCCAATTGCTCGGCCTTCCAGGCCCGCAGCGGCTCCAGCGAATGCGTGGTGAGCACAAATGGTATGCGGTACAGCTTCTTCGCCAGAAAGCCGGCCATCGACGCATACCACGTGTGCGTATGCACTACGTCGATGCGGCCCAGTTCCTTCATCTGCGACAGGTTCAGGGCCAGCGCGTCCACGGCGGTTTTGAATTTTGCTTCGCAACCTGCCGTCACATCCGACGGCGGCTCATCGCCGAACACATGCAGATTGCCGTCATCCGCGCGCTGCTGGCCCCAGCAGTGCACCTCTACTTCGATCAGCTTCGCCAGCTCGCGGCTCAGATACTCCACATGCACACCCGCGCCGCCGTATACATGCGGCGGATACTCCCGCGTCATCAGACCAACCCGCATCGTGCCCCTCTGGAGAACTTCTCCGCGAACAGCATACGCGAGGGCGGTTCAGGTTGACACAAGGGCGGCTTTAGTTCTCGCCCGGCTTGCGGATCAGTTCTCGCTCAGGATGGATGCCTATGCCGGTGTTCGCGCGTAAGCGGGGCTAGTTCGCGCTGGGCTTCTGAATGCTGTCGATCACGAACGTCTCGACATTGGCCTTGGTATTCTCCATCTTCAGCCCAAGCTGCTCCTGCAGGGCCGTGTAGAGGCTGGGTGGCGCATTGGGGTCTTCCTGGGCTGGAGCCTTGTAGCCTCCGAGGACTGCAAACTGGCTTTCATCCGGCGTCCAGCTCAGGGTAAAGTCATAGCGCTGTGTTAGTCCGGTCTGGTCCACCACCGGCTTGTCCATCACGGCGCCCTGCATTCCATCGCAGAAATCCTTCATCGTCGCGTTCGTCACACGAAGTTGCCCGAGCCTGGCGAATGTAAAATTCACCGGTGCGCTCGGCGGATCACTCGTCACGGTGAGCTTTGGTCCGCCCTTGGCGACCGTAACCGCGTAGGCCGCAAGCTCGCGCTGTTCGTGATGAAACCTCAGCCCGAACCGCGTTGCCAGAGCATCCTGGATCAACATCCGCATCTGCGGCGTGCTGGGCTGCCCCGCCACGTCGGGCACGCCGTCCAGATCGTACTTCTCGTCGAGCCATGCCGGGCCATTCACCACTTGTTTCGGGTGCAGGCCGTACGCGAAGGTAATCAAATCGCTCACCGCTGTGTTGATCGTCAAAACATGCCGTCCCTTGATCGTGAACAGCTTGCCCGGCCGGTTCGGGTCGCTCGGTTTAATCGTCAGCACATCGAACTTTGGCTTCGCGTTCGCGGGCATCGCCTTCGGCGGCTCGGGGATTGCCCATGCAACGTCATTCGTGACGTGATCGAGATTCAACGCGTGACTGGATCCGTCCCCCATCTTCACGTTGCCGGATATGGTCTTGCCCTCGGCATTCAACGACCCATCGAAACCGGCTCCCAACGATGGAATCGAGAAGCTCACGTCCGACCCATGGACCGCGATCGCCGGCAAGGCGGCCATTCGGCCACCACCGTCAATCAAGTAGAGCGTTCCTTTGTAGGGTGCGCCTTGCGCGCCCTCCTTCGTCACCTTGATCAGCACACGCTGGCCATTGCCCAGGGCCAGAGTTCCCTGCCAGTTGCCGGTCAGGTCGCCTGCAGCAGCAGGCGCTGAGGCATTCGCCGCCGCGGCATTGCCCTGCTGACCCTGCGCGTGCCCCCACATGGGGGCGACGCTGACTGGCACCATTGCAATCACGATCCATGCCAATAGTTGCTTCATCGTTACAACTCCTTGCGTTTGGGAAACCGGCGGCACATTCCCGGAACAATTCATCGTACGCGGGCGGAGGTGTTTCGGTTCCCTCACCTCCTCTACAATCTCCCCATGAAACTTGCCGACCTCGCCGCCCACCTGGGCGCAACCCTCAACGGCGATCCGAACGCCGAGGTCACCTCCGCAGCGGGCCTGGAAGACGCCCAGCCCGGCCAGCTCGCCTTTGTTGCCAATCCGAAATACACGGCCCTGGCCCGCAGCACGCGCGCCACGGCAGTCGTCGTGGAACCAGGCTTCGAGCAGATTGCCGCAGCGACCCTCCGCATCGAGAACCCGTACCTTGGCTTCGCCCGTGCGCTGGAGTTGTTCTACCAGCCACCGAGCTATTCACCGGGTATTCATCCCACTGCAGTCGTTGCGCCTACCGCGCAGATCGGTTCCGGCGCTCACATCGGCGCCTATGCGGTGGTCGGCGATCACGTTGTACTCGGCGCGAATGCCACGCTGCTGCCGCACGTCGTAATTTACGCCCATGCCCAGATCGGCAGGCATTTTTTTGCACACGCGCACGCTGTCGTCCGGGAGCATTGCCGCCTCGGCGACCATGTCACTCTGCAAAACGGTGCAGTAATCGGCGGGGACGGCTTTGGCTTCGCCCGCCAGACCTCGGCTTCGGCGGGAACTCCAGCCTGGTACAAGATCCTCCAAACCGGACCCGCGGTTCTCGAGGATCACGTGGAGGTGCAGGCAAACGCCACTATAGACCGCGCGTCTGTCGGGGAAACCCGGGTCCGCGCCGGCGCCAAAATCGACAACCTCGTCCAGGTGGGCCACGGCTGCACGATCGGGGAGGACACGCTTCTCTGCGCGCAGGTGGGGCT
>DATNAU010000046.1:0-16373 GCA_035572415.1 Acidobacteriaceae bacterium | reverse complement strand
TGGGGTCACTCATCAATCTAAGTTCTTTAGATTGATGGCGGGGACGACGGGGCTCGAACCCGCGACCTCTGCCGTGACAGGGCAGCGCTCTAACCAACTGAGCTACGTCCCCAGGCTGCTCTCACAACCGGGATAGATCGTCACCTGAAGCCAGCCGCTGCAATCAATCTCGCGAGTCCCGCTCCACCTTGTCGCAACCCGGAAGGGTCACCACGTCCTTGAGTCTACCAGATCAATGGTGGCTTTCAGGTAGCAGCATGAAATACCCGACGAGAAGGCGCCGGTTCAGCCACGCCATACGCGGGCCATTTCTTAAAGCGAGACTTCAGCCCCTGAGGTCAATTCTTCAAAAATGCCGCACTACCAAATATCCGTTAGCGGATCAGCTGGAAATTGTCTCAAGAACATGCGACATCTTACCGAGGCAGACAACGTACTAGGGATGAGAGGGTGCGTGAGGCGTCTTACCGGGTCGCGGCGAAGCGGCGGAGTCGAGGGATGCCTGCGCCTCTCTCTCAGAACAATCGCCTTCTACGCAAACGCATCGGAGAATCCCCGCAAGAACAGCGATGGCGATGCCTGCGACCAGGAATATCAATCCACTTGATAGCTGCCCCGTGGCATAGGGGTACAGGAACATCGCGACACCGGCATAAATCAGGACGGTAAAGATGCGGCGAACCGTGCAACGCGACATGACAGGCCTCCCGGCGGAGAGCGCGTGGGCACCCAGCCCGCGCGGGCCTCAGTCTACTCCTTGGACACAATCGCGGGAAAGATGGTTTTTCGGGGATTATTTCCAAAACGGCATCGGTAACCCGAAAAGGCTCAATCAGGGATTCGCAACGAAGCGGTAACCTACGCCACGCACCGTCGTCAGATGCCGTGGCTGCGTTGGATCATCCTCGATGTAGCGCCGCAGCCGAACGATAAAGTTGTCGATCGCCCGCGTGTCCGTGTCCGCATGAACCCGCCAGACCTGCTCCAGAATGTCGGCGCGAGAGATAATCTTCCCTTCTCTTTCCGTCAGATAACGAAGGAGATCCGCCTCCATTACGGTGAGGTGCGTCGTCTTGCCGAGGGCCACCAGTTCCAGCGCATCGAACCGGATCGTGCGGCCGGAGAAGGTATATATATCCGGCTGCGGTGACGATTCCGCATTTTGCGCAGCAGCCGTCGCCGCCCCAGCCTCCGCTCGTGCCGACGCCCATTGCGTCCGCCGCAATAACGACTTGATGCGCACCAGCAGGATCGACAGATCGAACGGCTTGGGCAGGTAGTCGTCCGCGCCGGCCTCCAGCCCTTCAAGAACGTCCTGCGGACGCGACCGCGCCGTCAACATCAGGATCGGCGTGTACCGTTCGGCCTCACGCAGCGCGCGCGCAATCGCAAAGCCATCCGCGCCCGGCAACATGCAATCCAGCACAACAATGGAAGGCGCCTGCAAACTTCCCGGCGCCGTTGCCGCCATCAGCCATCCCAGTGCCGCGTCTCCGTCCGACTCGTGGTGCGTGCGGTATCCCTCCGCCTGCAGATTGAACAGCAACCCCTGTGCGAGGTGTTCCTCATCTTCAATCAGCGCAATGAGCGGCGAGTCGGTCACTTCGCAGGCGCCTCACGATAGTCCTCGAACTCCCAGTACGCAATTCTCGTAATCATCGTCGCCAAATCCTCCCATGACTCTGCCACGAGGGTCGAGATCCGTTTATCGAGAAACTGCTTTATGAGATCGAAATCCCAATGATCCATAACCAGTCGTCGGCCCGTGAAGAAATAGCCATGCTTTTCGCATTGATTCCTGAGCCATTCCGCAGTGCAAATGCTGAGATAGAATAGTTCCTCGCCGGGCTGGCTCTCTGGACCGATCAAAATAGTTAGGCTAACTGCAAAGTCTCGCGCATCCACTGGCCGAAACGATTCCAGCGGTTCATGCTCGATAGTGATGTCTCGGATGATGGGCCTCATTCGCTGATCATATTCCGTCCGAGCTAATCGGACCCATCGCTCGCAGCCAGCGGTAGCATCAGCGTGATCGTCGTCCCTTGGTTGGGTCCAGGGCTGACCGCCGCCACCGATCCTCCATGCTGCTTCGCGATCGTGCGCACAAGAAATAACCCTATCCCAGTTCCCTTCACCCGAACAGCAATCCGCCCAGGCACGCGGTAAAAGCGCTTGAAAATCCGTTTCAAATCGCTGGGCGCCAGCCCCACCCCTGTGTCAGTGACGGTGAGCGCTACCTGCGTGTAATCGACAATCGCCATCGCACACGTAACATGCACGCCGTTCGGGGAATACTTTACCGCATTGTCCAGAATATTCAGCACCGCCGTGCGCAGGTCTTCCGCAATCGCGCGGACATGCAGCCGCACCGCGCCCGGCACCGGCGCCAGCTGGATCGCCTCGGCCGGCAGATGATTCCGCTCCAGCGTGATCGCGATGCACTCCGCCACCAGCGGCGCCAGTTCCAACATCGTGCGCTCGGAATCCCGCCGCGCGCGATGCGTCAGCTCGCCCGCCTTCAGCACCTGCTCTACCGTAGTCAGCAGCCGGCCCGAGTCCGCCAGCATGATGCGATAGAACTCCTGCCGCTGCGCCTCCGGAAGCTCGCGCCGTTGCAGCGTCTCCAGGTACAGGCGGATCGACGCAATCGGCGTCTTCAGTTCATGCGTCACCGCATTCATAAATGAATCCTGACGCTCGTTCCGCCGGACTTCGCGCACCAGAAAGATCGTGTTCAGCACCACGCCCGCAATCAGCAGACACGCCAGAACAATACCCAGAATGCTGAGCCAGAAGCGGCGCTCATTCAGCAAAATCCAAGGCAGCGTAAACGCGATCAGTCCGCCCACGATCAGCACGCCCAGCGTGATGGCAAGTGCGATGGCTCCGCGGCGGCGCGTCAGGTTCATGTCGAGATGAGTATAGTGGCGTGGGAGGCGATTCGATGAAGAAGCAGCTGGCACGACGCGACGCGATGAAAACCATGGGCGGAGCCGTGGCGCTGGCCATGGCCGCGGTATTCACCAACGAAGCCGAGGCGCAGCCCTCGCGCGGCGGCGAAGACGGCCCCATCACCGACGAAACGGTCTACGAGCTGCGCATCTATCACCTGAACGAAGGCAAGCAGGCCGCCATCCTGGACCGCTTTCGCACCAAGGAGCGCGACTTCTTCGCACGGCATGGCATGCACGGTGTCGCATACTGGGTGCCGACCGATGAGCCGCTCGCCGGCCGCACCATCGTATATCTGCTGCGCCACAAAAGCCGCGCGGCCGCCGATGCCTCATGGAACGCCTTCCGGGCCGATCCCGAGTGGAAGGCCCTCCAAACCGAAACCGAAAAGGACGGCGCGTTCGTCAAGCAGCACGAAAGCACCTTCCTGAAGCTCACCGACTTCTCGCCGAAGTTATGAGCAGGCAGCAATCCGGCAGGGCATGGGTTCAGCCATCGCCGGAGTAGCAGCGGGTTTTAGCCCGCGGTAAGGCCGTCTCGAATCTTGCGCGCTTAGCCCCGGGAATCATTCTTTCCAAGCAGACCTACTCCTGCAAACTCAATATCGCCGCCAGTACCGATACCCCGGATCGTAGTAAGTCCCGGGCGGAGGCGGAGGCGGCGCTCCGTAATAGTAGTAGTGCCGCGGATAGGGATACGAGCACAGCGCCCAGATAAACAGGATCAGCCAGCCAATCCCCGTCCATCCCAGAAAGAAATTCAGCAGCAGGATCGGCAGCACGTCATGCCCGCGCCGCGTCGCGAGGATCGTCGGCAGGAAATACAAAAACCCGAGGAAGAGTAGGTGGAACATCGGGCAGCCCGTTGTGGTACAGACTACTACGCGGAACACCCCGCCGAAGTTCCTCCAACGCCACGTGCCATCCGGCCTCGCCACCGGGTATCATTGCCTCGCGGAAAATTGGTCCGACAACTCGGCGACAGGGAGAACGCAATGAAGAAGATCGACCGGCGAACGGTATTGCAGGGCGCAGGACTCGCAGCGGCAGGCATCGCCCTGCGCACCAACCTCTGGGCGGCCGACGCCGCAACCAGCACGCCCATCGCCACCACTGCCTCCGGCAAAATCAGCGGCACACTCCAGGACTCGATCAACGTCTTCAAAGGCATTCCCTACGGCGCGGATACCGCGAAGCGCCGCTTCATGCCGCCACTCCCCGCCGCAAAATGGACCGGCGTCAAAGACTGCTCGCAGTTCACCACCATGGCGCCGCAGCTGCAGGGTCCGCGCACTGGCGCGCGTCCCGCAGGCGCACGCCCTGCCGCCGGTCCAGTAAGCCTGCCTCCGGGAGCAAGCACCAACATGCCCAATTTCGGGGCGCCCACCTCCGCCTCCGGCGTCCCCGGAGCGCCGCGCGATGAAGGCACGCAGAGCGAGGACTGCCTCAACCTCAACGTCTTCACACCCGGCCTGCGCGATCGCAAGCGCCGCCCCGTGCTCGTCTACTTTCACGGCGGCGCGTACAACAACGGGACCGTCAACAGCGACCTCTACGACGGCCGCCGCCTGTGCCTGCGCGGCGATGTCGTCGTCGTCACCGTCAACCACCGCCTCAACGCCTTTGGCTATATGTACCTGGGCGACCTCGCGCCCGAATACGCCGAATCCGGCAACGCCGGTCAGCTCGACCTCGTCCTCGCTCTGAAATGGATCAAGTCCAACATTGCCGAGTTCGGCGGCGACCCCACGCGCGTGCTCATCTTCGGCCAGTCCGGCGGCGGAGCCAAGTGCGCCGCCCTCATGGCCACGCCCGTCGCCAAGGGATACTTCAACCGCGTGATGACCATGAGCGGCCAGCAGATCAAAGGCGCCTCCATCGAGATTGCCTCCGGCCGCGCCAAAACCGTCCTCGCAAAGATAGGCATCCCCGAGGGCACCAAAGGCAAAGCGCTCGTCGACGCCATCAACGCGCTCACCATGGAACAGATCCAGGAAGGCGCGCGCGCCGTCTCCTCTGACTGGCTGCCCGTCGTCGACAACGTCATCCTCTTCCGCAATCCCTTCGACCCCGACGCGCCGAAGCTCAGTGAAGACGTCCCCATGATGCTCGGCAACGTGCATGACGAAACCGCAGTGCAGGGCTCGCCCAACATGACCTGGGAAGAAGCTCCCGCAGCGCTCCAGCGCTCCGTCCCCGAATACCTCGGCTCAGTCAAACCCGAAGACGCGGTCGCAGCCATCCGCGCCTCCGAACCCACCTACACGCCGCTCCAGGTCGTCCGCGCCGCCGCCACCGCATTCCGCGCCTGGGCCGGCCAGCGCATGGAGGCCGAGCGCCGCGCCGACAATCCCGTCAGCCAAAAACACACCTGGGTCTACCAGATGAACTTCCCCGGGGCCAACGGCCTCGCCATGCACACCATCGACATCCCCTTCATGTTCGACAACATCGCCATCGCCACCCGCCAGGTCGGCGACCAGCCCCAGCACTATCAGCAGGCGATGGACCTCGCCGCCATCATGAGCCAGATGCTCATCACCTACGGCCGCACCGGCAACCCCAACGGCGACGACCCCGCGCAAAAGCCCACGCAGGACGGCAAGCTCCCCTTCTGGCCCACGTATGACAACAAGACTCGCGCCACCATGATCTGGGAGGCCAAGCCGCGCATCGAAGACGATCCCCGCCACGGCGAACGCGTCGAAGCCGAAAAATCCCACTACCATCAGGCCGGTACTCCGCTGCCGTAAAACATTCCGGAAGCCCTTCGATGATGCCGCCGCCCCAGCCTCTCGAGCCGGGTGCCCCATCCAAGCTTCGCTTGGGTGGGATCGTGTAACGAATGCGGGTGCCCCGTCCTTCGCGCAGCGAAGGGCGGGTTGATTTCGTTTTCGCTGTCAGCTTACAGCTGAGAGCTGATAGCTCTAGAACTTTTCATCCTAAACGTCGCGATAGGTCTCGACCGGGTGGCCCATCCTTCGCGTAGCGAAGCCTGGGTCGCTTTTGCCTCTGAGATAGGCCGGGACTTTAGTCGCGGCACTCATGGACTCAAAATCAACGTGGGCTTTAGCCCCTGGGAGATATCCTGGTCACTCACGATCAATATTCCGCAACACAGTGATACCCTTCCCCGCATGCCCTACGAACTCGACTCCGAGATCCGCTCCCGGCTCATTCGCTACTACCAACAGGTCTCCGACAAAGAGCTCCTCGACGCAGCCGTAAAGCCCGACGACCTCACACCCACCGCGCAGGAGGTCGTTCATGCAGAACTCGCAGGCCGAGGCCTCGAACGCGCGTGGCCAAATGAACGCAATGGATCTGCCAACGAAGCAGCGTTCCAGCCAGAGCCCGTGAATCTGCCGCCTAACCCAATCCTCTCGCAGGTACCCGATCCTCTCTCAAAGCCCGAATTCGGTGAGCCCCTGGAGAAGGGGACGGTTTCGCTGATTACTTTCTACGACGCGCTTGAGGCCCGGCAGGCCGTTGAGGTACTGGATGCAGCTGACATCCCATTTGAGGTTCGCGACCGCTCAGAACCGCAATCCTCCTCTGTTTTCTACAGCAGCGGTCCGTCAGTGGCTCTGGAGCTGGTCGTCGATCAGCGAGACCGCGATCGCGCCGTTCGAGAGTTGCATGACAAGCGCGGTCTGTTCCCCATAGAAGAGGTTGAGCAGCCTGACACGTGGATCGACGACGGCACCGCCGCCATCGTCGGCCAGTTCGCCAAACGCGCCGACGCCGAAGATGTCGCCCGCGTTCTGACCGACGCCAAAATCTGGAACCGCATCACCGCCAACCCCGACGGCAGCGCCGCAACCGAAGACGCCTTCCTCGTCGAAGTCCGCGAGGTCGATCTCTTCCGCGCCGGTGAACTCGTCGAGAAGGCACTCAACCTGCCGGAGGTATAACTCGCCGCGCAGCAAAAAGAGCCGCCTCATCAGCAGCTCTTCCCAGTCCCTAGTCCCCAGCACCTGGTCCCTCGCAGGTCACATCCCTGCCGGCTTCGGGTCTGCTGGATCGAACTTCGCGATCTGAATCTTCTCCGCCAGCCCCAGCTTGCCCAGCAGCCAGATGCCGCAGTAGTTCAGGTCGAACTCATACCACGCCAGGCCATGCCGCGCGCTCACCGGATGCGCATGGTGATTGTTGTGCCAGCCCTCGCCGCCGGTCAGCATCGCCACCCACCATGAGTTGCGCGAGTCGTCCTTGGTCTCAAACCGCCGCGAACCGAACATGTGTGTTGCGGAGTTCACCAGCCATGTTGCGTGCAAGCCAATCACCGTGCGCAGGAACGTCCCCCAAAGCAGCATCGAAAGTCCGCCCATCATGCGATGTCCGAGCGTAGCGTGCGATCCAGCCAGCGTAAATCCCAGTGCGATCTGCAAAATGCCTACCACCGTGATCGGCACCCAATGAAATTTCGACAGCCACACATGGCCCTTGTCGCGCGTCAGGTCCGGAGCATACCGGCCCAGCAGCGCCGTCTCGCTATGCAGCGCGCGCCCGCTGATGATCCATCCCATGTGCGCCCACCACGTGCCGTCATGCGGCGTGTGCGGATCGCCCTCGTGGTCCGAGTTCTGGTGATGGACGCGATGCGTCGCCACCCAGAAGATCGGGCCGCCCTCAAGCGCCATCGTGCCGCAGGCCGTGATGAAGTACTCCACCCACTTCGGCGTCTTGTAACCGCGATGCGTCAGCAGCCGGTGGTACGCCATACCGATGCCCACGTTGATCGCGAAGAAATACGTGATCAGCGCGACGGCAAGGTTCGTCCACGAGAAGAAGAACAGCGCCGCAATCGCACCCACATGGAACAGCCCCATAAAGATCGCGGTGATCCAGTTGACGCGATCCTCCTGGTGCTCGCGCCCCATGCGCAGGTCCTGCTTGACCTTCAGCGCAACATCTGCGGCGAGTTTGCGCGCGGCTTCAATCTCAATTGGAGTGATGACCTTTGTGGTGGTGGGAGAGGCGGGAAGGGCTGCTTCTGCGGTCGGTTCTTCTACCAGTACAGGGGACATAATTTAGGGAGGGCCTCGTTGCTTTGTCTTCTCACTCATCGGCGATCGTCCGCCGTAACATGTCCCACGCTAGCAGGTATGTCGGGTGTCGCACTGTAAGACTTTTGTAATCGGCCCTGTCTCGCCAGCTTGCAGGCCTAACACTTTCGCGTCAACTCCTGCCGATCGCCAAAGCCGACGCCGTCCCGCGAGCAGCCGCTCGAGCGGCCGAGTCGAAGGACCCCGCATCTGTTTTCTTGCTCCCCATGAAACAATGCTCCCGATGAGCATGCTCGCGCCCTTCCGTCTCAAACCGTGGTTCAGCCCACGCCCCTGGGGCCGCCGCTCGCTCGAACCCTGGTACTCCGGCGCACAGGTCGGCACATCCGAACCCGTCGGTGAAGCCTGGCTCACCGGCCCTCAAAGCATCATCGAAACCGGCCCGCTCGCCGGGCAGACCCTGGCCGAAGCGGCCTCATCCCATGCGCCCGAAGTACTCGGCACAATGCCCGCAGCCATTGCGCCTCCCCCCGAATTTCCACTCCTCGTCAAACTCCTCTTCCCCGCCGACAAGCTCTCCGTCCAGGTCCATCCTGACGACGCGCACGCGCAAGCCATGGGCCAGCCCCGCGGCAAGACCGAGTGCTGGTACGTACTCTCCGCCGGCCCCGGCGCCCAAATCGCCCTCGGCTTCAACCCCGCCCTGAAACCCGAGCAACTCTCGGCAGAATCCGTCCGCGCCGCCATCGCTGCCGGAACCCTCGAAGGCCTCCTTGAATGGGTGCCCGTCGCCTCCGGCGACATGATCTTCGTCGACGCCGGCACCGTCCACGCCATCGGTCCCGGCATGGTGCTGCTCGAAACCCAGCAGACCTGCGACATCACCTTCCGCATGTACGACTATGGCCGCCCGCGCGAGCTCCACGTCGAGAACGCCCTCCGCGTGATGAAGACCCACACCGCCGCCGGCAAAGTCGCAGCAAGGAAACTTGGCGACTCCTCCGGTCGTCATCCATTCACACGCCTCATTGAACAGAAATACTTCACCGTCGATCGCTACGATCTCGCCCCCGGCGAGCAAGTCTCCGTTCCCGCAAACAACCCTGGCTGCCTCGTCGCGCTCTCCGGCGCAGCCACCATCGCCGGTGACTCTGAACCCGCCATTGACGCGCTTCCCGGCCACGCCATCGTCGTTCCCGTCTCCCATCGCGACCTAACCATCCGCGCCGACTCCGCCGCCAGCCTCACCCACTGCTGGGCACCCTAAGATGAACACCGCCATCCACGCCAAGGACATCCCGATGCCATCGCAGCTCTACTCCCGCCGCCGCTTCAACGCCCTCATCGCCTCCGCTCCTCTCTGGCCGCTCGCCGCGAAGACAGCCTTCGCCGCATCCACCCGCGAACTCCTCATCACCAAGACCGGCGCCGTCGCCGACGACTCCACCCTCAACACCAAAGCCATCCAGGCTGCCATCGATCAGCTCGCCGCCAAAGGTGGCGGCACCGTCGTCGTCCCCAAAGGCGTCTTCGTCTCCGGTGCTCTCTTCTTCAAGCCGAAGGTCAACCTTCGCCTCACGGAAGGCGCGGTCCTCAAGTGCTCCACCGATCTCTCCAACTTCCCCGTGCAGCGCACCCGCATTGAAGGCCACTTCATCCAGTTCAACCCCGCCTTCATCAACGCCAAAAACTGCAACGGCTTCCAGCTCACCGGCGACGGCACGCTCGACGGCGCGGGCATGCCCGTCTGGGAGGCATTCTTCAAAGGCCGCGCCGCCGACCGCAACTTCACCAACACCGGCCTGCCTCGCGCGCGTCTCGCGCTCATCGAAGGCTCAAAGGACGTCAAGATCGAAGGCATCACCTTCAAGGACTCCCAGTTCTGGAACTGCCATCTCTACAACAACGACGGCGTCCTGGTGCACAACGTCCACTTCCAGGTGCCTGACGACTACCGCCAGGCCCCCAGCACCGATGGCATCGACATCGACAGCTCCCGCGACGTCACCGTCGACGGCTGCTTCTTCTCCGTCACCGACGACTGCATCGCCTGCAAAGGCTCCAAGGGCCCGCGCGCCATGGAGGACACCGACAGCCCGCCCGTCGAGCGCATCCGCGTCCGCAACTGCACCTTCAAGCGCGGCGGCGGCGTGCTCACCTGCGGCAGCGAGGCCACTATCGTCCGCGACGTCATCGCCGAAGATTGCACCATCACCGGCGGCGTCCGCGTCGCCACCCTCAAGCTGCGCCCCGACACCCCGCAGCACTACGAGGACATCACCTTCCGCAACATCACCTCCACCGGCCCCTCCAGCGGCATCATCAACATGGCGCCATGGTCGCAGTACTTCGATCTTCAGGGCATGGCGCCGCCCAAATCCATCGTCAAGAACATCAACTTCATCGGCATCAAAGGCACCTACAACTCCTTCGGCGGCATCCGCCCCAACCCCGGCCAGACCGACATCAGCGACATCCTCTTCAAGGATTTCGATGTCACCCTCAAGAACGACAAGTTCAACGTCTCCGGCGTCACCAACCTCAAATTCGAAAACGTCATCGTCAACGGCAAGCCCTACCAGCTCCCAGAAGCCTGAGCGCATTTCTTTTGCTGCTGCGCCTATCTGCACCCAGACGCCCGCTCCGTCATCGAATCTTTAAGTGAACTCGATACGGCGTCATCCTTCTCCACTTGCGAAATTCCGCCAGCTCTGGCGGCTGGTCCGCGAAAGCCACGACCATCCCATCGCCGGCGAACCCTCCCCGCTCCTCTCCATCCGCCCCGGCGACACCGCCGTCACCTTCATCGGCCACTCCTCCTTCCTGCTGCGCACCGCAGGCAGCGCGCTTCTCGTGGATCCCGTCTTCGCCACCCGCCTCATCCTGCTCCGCCGCCAGCGCAGGCCCGGCATCCGCGTCCGCGACCTCCCGCCCATCCATGCCGTACTGCTCACCCACGCGCACATGGACCACCTCAACCTTCCTTCGCTGCGCGCCATCGTGCGAGAGATGCGCCGCCGCAAACTCCCCGCCCCCATCGCGATCGTCCCCAACGGCGTCGAAGATCTCGTCCGCCGCATCGGCTTCCGCGAGGTCCGCTCGCTCGCCTGGTGGCAGTCCACCGCGCTTGATGCGCTTACCATCACCGCGACTCCCGCAAAGCACTGGGGCGCGCGCCTCTTCAACGACACGCATCGCGGCTTCGGCGGCTACACCATCGCCGCTCCCGCAGCCCCCACCATCTACCACTCCGGTGACACCGCCTGGTTCAACGGCTTCCATGAAATCGGCCGCCGCCTCCATCCTGACGTTGCCCTCTTGCCCATCGGCGCTTACTTCCCCGACTCCTATCGCAGCGTCCACACCAGCCCGGAGGAAGCCCTGCGCGCCTTCCTCGATCTCGGCGCAACCACCATGGTGCCCATGCACTACAACACCTTCCGCCTCGGCCGCGAGCCCATGTCGGAACCGCTTCCGCGCCTCCTCGCCGCTGCCGCCAAAGCCGGCGTTCAGGACCGCATCCGCGCCCTCACCGAAGGCGAAACCTGGCTCGTCCCGATCCCCGATAGCGAACTTCTTTCCGCATGGCGCCGGGTGCCCAACCCTCGCACCCGCGCGAGCTAGGGTAGGATCGCGCCATAACCAGCACTGGCGCACCCGAAAAAACTGCAAAAGAATCCTTTACACATCTGCGAGCCTGCCGGATGATGGTCGCTGCGGTCGATCTGCATCGCGGTTTCGAAGAGGCTCATGAAGACCTTGCGCTCTGCTGCCGTTTTCCTGCCGGTTCTCCTTACATACGCTTCGTTCTCCTGTGCACCGGCACAAACCGCCGCGAAAACCGCTCCCGCCGCCGCAATCGGCCCGCTCATCGTGGATGTCCATCCATCGCCGTACCGCAACAACATCAGCTACCACACCAATATCAGCGACCGCCGCTTCGACATGCGCGATGCAACCCTGCTTAATATGGTCACCATGGCGTGGTCACGCCGTCCAGACACGGTGCTCGGCGGCCCCTCCTGGATCGACTTCTACCGCTTCGACCTCAGCGCGAAGATCGATTCGCTGCGCGCGCCCAAAAGCGTCCCCGCTCCCGCTTCCAACCCAAACCAGGTCCTGCCCGCTGAAACCCAGGACGACGGTCCCGATAAGCAGATCGACGCCGTCATCCAGCAGGTGCTCACGCAGCGTTTTCATCTCACCTTCCACATGGAAAGCAAGCCGCTGCCCGGCTACGTCATCACTCAGGCCAAAGGCGGCGCGAAGCTCGCCCCTGCGAAGGCGCCGGACGCTCCAATGAACTGCCACGGAGAGCAGGTGAAGGACACACCGGGACAATTCACCGACTCCTGCACTTCGGTCACGATGGACAAGCTCGTCAACATGTTCGGCGGCGTATTCCAACACAAGATCGTGGATCAGACAGGGCTGAAGAAGTCCTATGACTTCACCTTCATCCTCGACGAGAGCAATCTGCGTTCGCAATCCGACTTTGTGCGGATGATTACGGACATGCTCACAAAGCAATTGGGCCTGGCAATTGCCGCACAGGACATTCCGCAGGAAGCCATGGTGCTGGACTCCGTTGACCGGACGCCGACGCCCAACGATCCCGAACTCATCAAGCAGATTCCGCCGCTGGCCGACCTGGAATTCGAAGTGGCCAGCTTCAAACTGGCTCCCCCAGGCGGCCAGCAGCGTGGAATCGATCCGAGGGGCTCGCAGATCACCTTTACCAGTTGGTCGCTGCAGGACCTGCTCGTGCAGGCCTGGGACCTCCCCACCGGCGCCATGATCGACCAGGTGGATTCACTCCCCAAGCAGCGCTACACCATCATGGTGAAGCTGCCGCCGGAGATCGATGCCCGCGCGATGTGGCAGGACCAGGACCAGGTGAACCGCATGATGCAAAAGTTGCTCGTCGATCGGTTCAGCATCAAGTACCACTGGGGCGACCAGACACAGGATGGATGGGTGCTGATGTCAGACGCCCCGAAAATGAAAATCGCCGACCCGAAGACGCGCACCTTGTGCGCCTATGGACCGCCCGAAGGCGAAAAAGATATGAGGAGCGGGGCGGACGCTCCATTCGACAATCAATCCCATTGTCAGAACGTCACCATGGACCAGTTCACTGACATGTTGCAGATTCTCGCCAAATCGGAGATCAAGAGTCACGTGGTCAACAAGACCGGCCTCACGGACTCATATACCTTCACGCTTTACTACACCAGAAACACCAAACTCCGCGCGGACGCCGCCGCCGCCGTCGCCAAAGCTCAGCAGGCAGGAACGGATGCACCCTCGGAGCCGGTTCTAGGGATGAATATCCAGGATGCCATCAAGAAAGAACTGGGCCTGCGCCTGGTGAAGCAGCCGTTGACTGTACCCGCGATGATCCTCGACCACTACGATAAAACCCCGACAGAGAACTGAGGAAGACCTGCGAACCGTATCCGCATGTCCCACACTCGCGAGCATCGCGAGCGGGGGTGGACCTTGGCACAACCACCACTGCCGTCATCTCAAGCGAAGCCGCAAAGAGGCGCAGTCGAGGGATCCCCGCATCTGTTTGGTTCGTCATTCTGGACCGCGGAGCGCGTCCAGAATCTCCGCACTACTTTTTTGCCTTTGGCCCTAAGATAGGTCCGGGCTTCAGAGGCTGCTGAAAAAGTCGCAGTGGCGTTTTGCAGTGGCGTTTTTCGGAGTAGCAGCGCGCTTTAGCGCGCGGTAAATGTCATGCAGAATCAATGCGGCTTTAGCCGCGGGTTGTTCCTCATCCCGATTAGCCGCACTTTTTCAGCACTTCTTTCGCCCCGGTGTCGCAACCGCCGAAGCTACGGCGGGATGCTGTCGCAAGTTCAACTGCCGTCATCCCGAGCGAAGGCGCAAAGCCCCGAAGCCGAGGGACCCCCGCATTTGTTGGTTCGTCATTCTGGACCGCGGGGCGTGTCCAGAATCTCGGCATTTCTTTTTGTTTGAGGGCACGCATCCCGAGCCGAACCCGCACCTCAGCGCACGCCCGGAGTAAACTGCCTCTTCCAATCATGACCTTTAAGAACAAAGTCCTTTGCGTCGATGGTCCCAAGCGGTCGCAGTTCCGTGACGGCGATACGCATTCCCAGCGATCCCTTATTCATCACGTCCAACCGTCGCGCCACATTTACGCCATCGAAGTCAGCAAAGGACTCGAACAATGTCTCCACGCCCATTCCGTGGGTCTTCAGCAACCTGCCCGTCTCATCAACCCAGTACGCTTCAGCTTGCGGGTCGAGTACTCCATTCGACTCATAGCCCCGCGCCACTCGAATCGTCGCAATTCCGTTAATGGTGTCGCGCTTGATCCTCCAATCCGATTCGGCCCAGACTTCGGTCGAAGGAATCGGCTCCAGCTCAATTAAAACAAGGCGGAGAAGCGGAACTTCCGGACCCTCTTCGATCAGGTACCACTTGTCACCATGCCGGCTTCGAACAATTCGGCTATTGCCAACGGCCACCTCCCGCCGCCAATCGGTCTTGCTCGCCCACGTGTCTGTGTACTTCCCCGTTTCCAGTGCGCCTGAACTTCCACGCGTTGTGAATTCAGCACGCAAAAGGTACGGTGCTGTAGCGCCAGTCGCGGGGAATCCTAACTGTCTGGCTCGATCGAAGTAAGTCTTGGCGGAGTCGAAGCTCTCGCTCCCCGCAGGCCGCACAGTGTCGAACGGTAGCGTTATGGTGGTAACTACCTGGACGGGCGATCCATCCACGACATAAGGCTTGAACCTCATCTTGCTGATCCGTTCGCGCGCTGCCTCGTTCAGCCCGGGATTGTCGCTCAGAATGTCGGCGATATCGCGCACCTTGCCGTCACGGTCGATGACTACGCTCGCCAGCATCACTCCCTTCAAAGGCCCCTGCGCCAGCGAAGGCCATGGCGCAGCATCCTGGGCGATCAGATTTTTTCGCACGGCCAGTTCATCGACAACGCGTGTCTCTATTCTGGGGTCGCTTGCGTCAGCCCCATGCTCGAATAGCTGCGGCGAAGGATTTCTCAAATCTTCCAACACCGTCACGTTAGCAGTGACCTCTGCTCCGCCTCCGCCGGACGTCACTTTTCGTGCGACGCTTCGACCATGAAAATCGGAGAAGTTCGCCAAACCGGCGTCGTAACCAAGTCCGGCTGCAAATGACACGCCCTCCGGACCGAGGTCGATTCCGGCCCCGATTCCTTTCGAAACCACCCCATCGCTTCCCGTCTCCACCCAGCTGATGTGTGTAGTACCGAATGCATCCTTCACCTCGCCGGCCTTCGCGGATGCAAGCAGCTTGTCCAAATCGGGAACGGGTTTGACGACCGCGACGGCTGTCTCGCGCAGCCATTCAGGAAAAAACTCGCCGTCGTTCTTCTGCCAGACAGATCCATCGCTTACGATCTCAATCTGGTGAAATCCGGGAGAGCGCACCTCGCGCCGCCATTTGTCCGGCCCGGTCCACCAGATTTCCACCTCCCCGGTTCGTCCCGAGGCACTATCGCGTTCGAAGCTGGGAGCCAGCTCTGCCTTCAGATGAAACGGCTTTGTCCCCTGCTGGTCTAACGTGTTCCGCTCGACAGCCTTTTTGATCCGGCTCGTAAGGTCCTCAGCCCTGCAAACGAAGGGCAATGCCACTATCGCAGCCACAACCACAACCCCTAATTTGGTTCGCATGGCAGAACCTTACATCATTGCCCTAAACGGAAGATCACATATTCCTTGACGGGCCCGCACGAAGCACCTCTCGACGGGTTCACCAAATTTTCTGTCAACCCCCTTCACTTTCACTTTCCCTCGCAACTCACTGTGCCATCGGTAAATATATTTCTGTCGAAAGTGGCATTTTAGTTTCCCTCCACTCACTACAATTGAAGTAGAGATCGAAAACACAAGCGGCCCGGCCATTGCGCCGGGCCTTCGTATTTAAGTGCCGTGTCGCTGACCTGCTGACTTGCTGACTTGCTGCCTCGCTCCTTTGTTTTCAAGGTTTTACGGCTATCATCCTTGTTTTCAAGGTGATAGCCATGTCATATACCCAGGGGGGTACCCCATGCTCGACGAACCGCAACTCACGCCCATCGACGAAGCCGCTTCTTTGCCCGCCCTCAAACCCATGGTCGCGCAATGCGTCCACCGCATCACCCCAGGCCATCGCTGCGGAGCGCCCGCCATGCGCGGCGAGTACTACTGCTTCCATCACGTCAACGGCGCTCGCATCGACCGCAACGCGACCCTTCCATTCGAACTCCCCGCCGTCACCGATCGCCAATCGCTCCGCCTCGCCGCCATTGAGATCGCCAACCGCGTCGCCGCCAACCTGCTCGACATCCGCCGCGCCGGCGCCATCCTCTACTCCCTCCAGATCGCCCTCTCCACCTTCCCGCCCCAGCCGCGCC
>DATNAU010000045.1:0-17016 GCA_035572415.1 Acidobacteriaceae bacterium | reverse complement strand
AAGGGTGAGATCCGCTCCGGAGGCTTCGACCTCAACGGCCTGTGGTCGCCCTGGTATGTCGAGCACAAGCTCTTTGCCGGATTGCGCGATGCGTATCACCTTACCGGCAATCGCACCGCGCTCGATGTCGAGATCAAGTTCGCGGGATGGGTGGAGAGCATCGTCGGCAACCTCAACGACGATCAGATTCAGAAAATGCTGGCGACAGAGTTCGGCGGCATGAATGAAGTCCTGGCCGATCTCTCCGTCGACACCAACGACCCGCGGTGGATGAAGCTCTCGGACAAGTTCGAACACCGTGCCGTCGTCGAGCCATTGTCCAAGGGCGAAGACATTCTTGCCGGCAAACACTCCAACGCCAATATCCCCAAGATGATTGGCGAGCTCGCGCGCTACATCGATACCGGCAATGAAACCGACGGCAAGGCCGCGGAATTCTTCTTCGACGAGGTCTCCGAACACCATAGCTTCGCCACGGGCGGAAACGGCAAGAATGAATACTTCGGCCAGCCCGACAAGATGAATGACATGATCGATGGGCGCACCGCGGAGAGCTGCTCCACCTACAACATGATCAAGATGGCGCGAACGCTCTTCACGCTCGAGCCAGATGCCCGCTATGCCGACTTTGTCGAGCGCGCCGACCTCAACGCGATTCTCGGCGGCCAGGACCCCGATGACGGCCGCGTCAGCTACATGGTTCCAGTCGGCCGCGGCGTGCAGCACGAGTATCAGACCAAGTTCGACAGCTTCACCTGCTGCGTCGGATCGCAGATGGAGATGCATGCCTTCCACGCGTACGGAATTTACGACGAGTCCGGCAACAAGCTGTGGGTCAACCTGTATGCTCCCACCACCGTCGACTGGACCTCGCAGGGCATCAAGCTCGAAATGGTAACCGACCTGCCGATGGGTGATGCCGCCACTCTCAAGGTCACCTCAGGTAAAACGAAGGTGTACACCATCGCCTTTCGTCGTCCATACTGGGCGGTTGCGGGCTTCACCGTAAAAGTGAACGGCAAGCCTGTGCAGAATATCTCCAAACCCGATACCTACATCGCCGTGACGCGCACATGGAAGGTCGGTGACACCGTCGAACTCGCGCTACCCAAGACCCTGCGCAAGGAACCTCTGCCCGACAACCCCAACCGCATGGCGATCATGTGGGGGCCGCTGGTGCTGGCCGGCGATCTTGGTCCGGAATTGAACCGCCGCGCCGCCCGCGGGAACGGTAGCGCTCCGGAACCCGCGCCGGCCCTCGTCACAGCCGCCAGCCTCGATGGTTGGCTGAAGCCCGTTGCTGACAAGCCCGGCACGTTCCGCACCGTCAACGTCGGCCTGAAGGAAGACATCGATTTCGCGCCGTTCTACGAGATGCCCCGCCGCCGCTATGCCATCTACTGGGACGTCTTCACGCCCACCGAATGGGCAAAAAAATCCGAGGCATACCAGGCGGAACAGGACAGCGAGAAGAAACTTGAGGCGGCCACCATCGGTTTCGCTCAGCCCGGCCAGATGCAGGCGGAGCGCGACTTTGCCGAGAAGGGAGAAGACACGACGCCCGTTCAGCTCAATGGCCGCTATGGACGACAGGGCAACAGCTGGTTCTCCTACGATCTGCCCGTGGATCCCGCCACCCCTGCAATCCTCGTCGTAACCTATAGCAACGAGGTGCGCGGCCGGCAGGGCGGCGTCGATGTCCTCGTCGATGGAACTAAAGTTGGCGAGCAGACCATGCCGCGCCGCACGCCCGAGCAGGACATCCGCTTCTTCGACGTGAAGTATCCATTGCCCCTCGATATCGTGAAAGGCAAGCAGAAGGTCACGGTGCGCTTCCAGGCGAAGGATGGAGATGCGATTCCCGGCGTCTTCGGGATCCGGACGGTACGCGCCGACGCGGCGCAGGACGTAAAGTAGCCCCGCACCGGCGGCCGGTCTGGGAGATCATTTCTTTTTCACACTTGTCGAGCCATCGCAAGCTCGACGATCTCCCCGATCATCTGCGTGTACGAGAGGCCGGATTTTCTTGCGGCCATCGCGAACTCCTGCCCGTTCGAGAGCCACGGATTCGGGTTCGCTTCGATCACATAGACCTCGCCCTTCGGAGAGAGCCGCATATCGATGCGCCCATAGTCACGCAGTTTCACTGCTCGATACGCCTTCAGCGCGGTCTCCGTCAGTTTGTTAGCTGTCTCTTCATCCAGGTCTTCGGCAATCGCCGATTTCGTCAGCTTGTAAGCCTCGGTATCCTTCATGAACTTGACGTCCATGCTGGCAATCTTCGCCATTCCCTCCGGCAGCTTCGACAGGTCGAGTTCCACCAGCGGCAGCACGCGCGCATTCTCATAGCTTCCCAGGATGCCGGCGTAGATCTCGCGCCCTTCGATGTACTCCTCAATCAGCGCGGGAGAATCGAACTCAGCCTGGATGTAGTGGACACGCTCCATCAGCTCCTTCACGCTGTTCACTACAGCAGAGGCGTCGATGCCGATGGATCCGTCTTCCGATGTCGGCTTGACGATCAGCGGAAAGGAGATGTCGTGGGCATGGTCGATGTGCCCCCGGTAGGAAGTCGCAAAGTAGGGCGATTGAATGCCGTGAAACGCGAACATCTTCTTCGCGATCGATTTATCTTGTGCCAGCGTAACCGCATGAGGGCCGGCCCCCGTGTATGGAATCTCCAGCAAATCCAGGAAAGCGGAGACATGCATCTCCTTCGTGTCGTCGCCCGCATACGATTCGATCAGATTGAAAATCAGGTCGGCGCCGCATTTCGCGAGCCCGAACAGAGATTGCGGGCGGCCATCGAGTATGTAGTACGAAGGCTCGTGGCCAAGCTTTTCGAGCGCTTCGAATATTTGTTCGCGGTCCTCTTTCACTACCTTCTTCTTGCGCTTCTTCTGCCCTTTGCGTTTCCGCGGCGGCGGGACTTCTTCCTCCACCGGCGCCGCTTCTTCTTCCCACTGGTCGTACAGAATTGTGACCTTCAGCTTCTTCGCGGTCATGCGTCCTCCAATTCCAGCCCACACTCAGGAATGAATGAACTTTCCACGGATGAGGTAATTCATTGCGAGTGCAGTCGTGTAAACAGTGAATTCCGTAAGGTGTTCGGGCTCGCGCCGCATATCCACATACAGGCCCAGCTCCTCCACGCGCTTGCAGATGGCTTCCACCAGGCGCTTGACGATCGGACGCTGCACGCCGCTCCAGTAAGCCACCTTGTCCACAATGGATTTGCGATACTGCCCCAGCATCTCGTGCGCGAGGCGCACGCCCTTGCGCCGCTTGCGTGACGCATTGAAGATGTCCGCAAGATCGGTATCCAGCGCCAGTTCTTCCAGCGGAATCTCTTCCGGAAGCGTCAGGCGATAGAACTCGCCCACGGTCGATTCCATTTCGTCGACAGTGATATCCGTATGCCCGCGGCGGCGCGCAGGTTCGGCGTCGCCCACCTTTCGCGCGATGCGATCGACATACCGCAGCTTGGCCAGCGCGCCCCAGCCCTTGTACTTCTTTCTCCATTGCGAGCGCGGAGTCAGCCACACGGCGAATGTTTCAGCGAAGTCCTCGTCCGGATGCTTTTGCGCATACCAGCCCGCCATGTGACGCACGAAATTCCGCGAGAAAGGGATCGGCCGGTAGTTGTCGCGATAAGCCCGCCGAAAGGGACCGAAGAGATCGCGCCACTCCACCGTTTTGTAGAGCTGATATGCGTAGTTGAACGCATGTCCGGCCTCATGGCGCATGTACATCATGATCTCGCGCGCATCTTCCAGGTCGTTCATCTTCCGCTCAAGCTGCGCCAGTTCGGGATTGGCGAGATAAAAAGGAATGCCGATCACCGGCTCGCCGGAGGGACATCCCCATTCATCGGTCAGATAGCAAACCGGACGAAACTTGTGGATACCCTTGGCCTCCAGCTCGGCATAGAGCTGCTGTACGAATCGCTCCAACGGCGAGCCTTCGAGCTTAAGCCCGAGCTCGCGAATTGGTTTGGCGAGCACCTCTTGAAACTCGGTCTGTGTTTTCTCAAAGCTGGTCACGTCGCTATCAAAGTTCTATACCGCGAAGGCGGCATTTGGCACGGCTGGCGTATCGCATAAGGCAACGCCGCTCCACACGCAATCGAGGGTTGAGGACATGCAAATCGGTGCGAGACTGGGCATGGTCACCGCGCGAAATAACCTGCTTCTTATGATGCGTGGATGCAGGTCGCGCGTTCCTTTGGCCGCTCAAGAGACGACGAGATGGTTCTGGGTATTTAAGTAGATGTCTGGAGCGCGAAAATGTTGGTCGCGAGCGGGGGCGACACGAAACCCGCGATGGCCACACTGCAAAAACAATTATGGGTGCGCTTTTTCTATGCGCACCGCGCACTGCTTGAAGTTCGGCTCTCGTGAGATCGGGTCGAAGGCGCCCAGCGTCACCAGATTTGAGTTGGTTTCGCTGAAGTGGAACGGCATAAACACCTGCCCCGGAGCTACGATCGCCGTAATGCGCAGCTCGAGGTTGGCAACCCGGTTGCGGCGCGAGACCACAGTGACGCGGTCATGCGAGTTGAGCCTCAGCCGCTTTGCGTCGATCGGGTTCATCTCCAGCCACGCGTTAGGCACCATCGCATGCAGTTGCTCCACGCGCGCGGTTTTTGTGCGCGTGTGCCAGTGTTCAACGGTGCGGCCGGTGTTGAGAATAAATTCGTACTCTGTGTTGGGCTGCTCAAGAAATGGCTCACACGGAACGCAATGCAGCTTCGCTCGCCCGTCGGCAGTTGGAAAAATGCCATCCGCATAGAGCCGCTCACCGCCCCATTGCATCCCGCCCTCGGCTTCGAGATCGTCCCACGTAAACCCGCTATAGTCGCACATGCGCCCGGCGGAGACGCGCTGCCATTCCTTGAAGGCATCGCCCGTCGTGGTCCAGCCGGGGAAGAGCGTATTCCGCACGCCAAGTCGCTCCGCCAGATCGAGGAAGATGTCGAAGTCCGCGCGCGCCTCCCCCGGCGGCGTCACAATGCGATTCACCTTGCTCACCCGCCTTTCGGAATTTGTATACGTCCCTTCTTTTTCCCCCCAGATCGCGGCCGGCAACACCAGGTCTGCAAAGTCGCTCGTCGGCGTGGGATGAAAGCCGTCCTGCACCACCAGGAAATCCACATTCTTTAACGCCTGCTCCAGCACGGAATAGTTGGGAAATGAAACCGCCGGATTGGTCGCAATGAACCACAGCGCCTTCACGCGGTCCCGCACCGCGGCTTCAATAATGTCCGGATACGCAAGCCCGCGCTTTGCGGGAATCATCTCACCGTCAATGCCCCACAGGGCCGCCAACTCCGCGCGGTCCTCCGCATCTTCAAATTTGCGGTAGCCCGGCAGGGAAGAGGTGAAGCCCGCCTCTCGCGTGCCCATCGCGTTGCATTGCCCGGTAATGGAAAAGGGTGCTGCGCCCGCGCGTCCGATGTTGCCTGTGATCAAGGCGAGGTTATTGATCGCCGCAACTGTAACCGCACCCTGTGTGGAATGGTTCACCCCCATCGTCCAGCCAATGAAGGCAGCCTTCGCCCGGCCATACAGCACCGCGACATGCTCCACCTGCGCAGCCGTGAGTCCCGTCACCTTCGCCACGTGCTCCGGCGTGAAGCTGCGCAGGTACTCCGCAAGCTCCTCAAAACCCGAAGTGTGCGCGCGGATGTAATCCCGATCGATCAATCCGTCGCGGATCAGGATATGCGCAATGCCGTTGATCAGCGCGATGTCGCTGCGCGGCTTCAACGGCAGGTGAATGTCGGCCATCATCGCCGTCTTGGTTACTCGCGGGTCCACCACGATCAGCGTGCGCTTCTTGTTGCGCTCCAGCCGATTGCAAAGGATTGGATGGTTGTCCGCGATGTTGGCGCCGATCAGCAGCACTACGTCCGCTACTTCAATATCGCGATAGCTGCCCGGCGGCCCATCGCTGCCGAAGCTCAGTTTGTAGCCGGAAACAGCGCTGGCCATGCACAGTGTTGTATTGCCGTCGTAGTTGGGCGTGCGAAAGCCGAGCTGCACCAGCTTCCCAAGCGTGTAGAACTCTTCCGTCAGCAGCTGGCCGGTGCCCACCACACCAAATGCGCCCGCGCCGTGCCTCGCCTGGATGGCGCCCACTCGCTCCACCATCGTACTGAGTGCCTCATCCCACGAAACCGGTTCGAGCTTGCCATTCCTCCGCAGCAGCGGCGTCGTAGCACGTCCCGGCGCGTCCAGCACGTGATGCTCGCTGAGTCCCTTCGGGCATAGCTTGCCGCGATTCACCGGATGGTCCGGGTTGCCGCGCGCGCTCACGGCCTTGCCGTCCTTCACCCCGATCAGCATGCCGCACCCCACGGAGCAGTAGCCGCACGTCGTCTTCACCCAGCGCTCCGCAACGCGCGACGCCGCCACGTGGCCGTATCGCGGGTCTTCGCCATAGGCGTAACGCGACCGCGCGGTGTCGATCCCAAGCATCCGGCGAACGCGCGTGAAAGCGTTCATGCCGCCCTCGCGCGGATAAACGTCATCCCCATATTCAGTGGAACCACGGATACGAAGAAGAGATAACGCGCCAGCAGGGCGGCAGCCGCGCCTGCGGCAAGTGCAAATGCCGGATGTCCGCCCGTGAGAAGCAGCAGGCTCAGCGGCGCCAGCGCGAACGAGATCGCGTTGTGCGTACGCAATGGATCGCTCGTCAACAATGAATGGCTCGCACGTGCCTCAAACAACGCGGAGCGGCGCAGCCGCGCGATGCGCACCGCGTGGTTGCAGATCCATCCCGCCGCGAACCCAATCGCGGATAGCAGCACGACGCTGCCGGAAGCCTGCCCAGCTCTCGGAGTCGCCTCAGGCGCAAACAGCATATGCGGCGCATACAGGAGCGCGCTCGCGACCAGACAGCCCAGAAAGCCTGCGGTGAGCAGGAAATCCACTGGAGTATGCAGCATGTTCCACGACGGTCGTGCTGGAACCAGATAGATACAGGCGCTCGCCAGCGTCCCGGCGATGCCGAGCGCTGCCGCTATCCAATCCATCTGCAACTGCAATCGCCACCCTTGCGCGCCATGCCACGCTGGAATTGCTGCAGCAGCGGTTGCCGTGCTCAGCGCGAGCGCGAACAAAGTGAACAGGAGCACCTCGCGGCTGAGCCACGAGCGTCTCCACATCTTCAGCGCGCGCCAGGCGTAGGCCGGTCGTCCCAGATGCGTTGTCGAGAGAATAAGCGCCCCGCTGGTGCCCGCCAGCAGCAGCATCAACCGGCCCGCATCCAGTTGCCGCAGTGCGAGCAGCACCATCAGCGCCCCGCAAACGGCCTGCATCAGCACGGTCATCAGCACAAGCGACCAGTGCGCGTGCTCCGCGCGGATCTGGCCGCTGTCCACCCGCTCCAGCGCCGGGCCCGTGCGTCCCGGTAACGTCACGCGCGTGGTGGAAATTGTATGTCCCGCGGCAGGCATGCCCGGACTCTCGGCGCCAGAGTAGTTCTTGCGCCACTCGGCGATATTCACGATCTCGATCTCGATCGCAGCCTCCGGGCAGGCGTTCACACACGCTGGTTCCAGTCCCTCGTCCAAACGCCCGCGGCACATGTCGCACTTGCCCACCACACCGCGCTCCGGATTGAACTGCGGCACGCCATACGGGCAGTTCCACACGCAGTACTGGCAACCGATGCACGCATCCGCCGAGTGCAGCACGATGCCGCTATCGGCATCTTTGCGATACGCATTCACCGGGCAGCCGCGCAGGCACTCTGCATCCAGGCAGTGGTTGCAGCCCATGGAGAGGTAGTGCCGATGCGTGTCGGGATACGCGCCGCCTTCCAGTTCCCCGATCCGCCGCCACTGGATATCCGCAGGGTTGCCATTCTGCTCGTTGCACGCCACCTCGCATGAGCGGCAGCCGATGCACTTCGTCATGTTGAAGTGAAAGCGATACTGCTCGCCCTTGGCCAGCGGACGCGCGGGAATCAGGGATGGAAACACCGCATCGCGACCCTCATCCGCAAAGTGAGTCGAGCAAGTTCCTCCCGCGTCGATTGCGAGGCCGTGCTCTGTCAGTCGCACGAGCGCGTTGCTGTTGCCGTCGATAGCCCTATCATGCAGCGGCAGTGCCAAATGGATTCTCCTTTGCCGGCAAGCGATGCAAGCTCTCTCAGTAAACGTCTCGGTGATAGCGATGCTCTTCCTTCATCCTCTGCACATAACTTTCGGCAGCCTCATCGCCCATCCCGCCCTGCGTCTTTACCACCATCAGCAATGCGGCGTGAACATCTTTTGCCATCCGGCTCGCATCGCCGCACACGTAAATGCTCGCGCCGTCTTCCAGCCATCTCCACAGTCGTGCCGCATGCTCTGCCATCCGGTCCTGCACGTAGATCTTGTGTTCCTGGTCGCGGGAGAACGCCGTATCGAGTTGCGTCAGGTGCCCGTCCGAGAGCATCTGTTCCAGTTCGTCGCGGTAGAAGAAATCCGTGGCTGCGCTGCGCTCGCCGAAGAAAAGCCAGTTCTTTCCTTTCGCGCCAAGCGCGCGCCGCTCATGCAGAAACGCGCGGAACGGCGCAATTCCTGTCCCTGGACCAATCATCACCATCGGCGTATCGGGATCGCTCGGCAGACGGAACTTCTTGTTCGGCTGAATGTAAATGGGCCGCCGCTCGCCCGCCGCGGTGCGTTCCGCCAGCAGCGTCGAGCACACGCCGCCGCGCTCGCGATTGTGCGAGCGATAGCGCACCACGGCAACCGTTGTATGGATCTCGCCCGCATGTGCCGCGGGGCTTGACGAAATGGAATATAGCCGCGGCGAAAGCCTCGGCAGCATCGCCACCAGGTCCGCGGGGCTGTGCAGCACGCCCGGATAGTCATGGATCAGGTCGACCAGCCCGCGGTCCCACGTGTACTTCTCCAGATGCGCCTGCTGCTCCGGCGCCAGCAACGCGAACAGTTCGCCGCAACTTCCGATCGTCGCGTAGGCCTCAATCATCTTGCGCGTCAGCCGCGTGATCTGCAGATGATGGGTCAGCGCGTCGGCAAGCGACGTCGCGCCCGCCTTCGGCAACTGCACTGGGGCCTGTGGGCTGAAGTTGAGCGCATGGATGATCTCGCCAACCAGCGCGTCGTCATTTCGCGGAATCACACCGCACGCGTCGCCCGCTTCATATTTCAGCCCGCCATCGGCGATCGAGAACGCCATGTGCATCGTCAGCTTGCTTGAATTTCCCCCCGTCAGCGGACGCTTCTCCAGCAGCTGTGCCGGGAATGGATTCTCGCGCGTGGGCACGCTATTTGTGCCGGACTTGCACGCTGTGTCTCCGCCCACTGCCGATGGAAGCGAGCCAGGAAGTGTCGACCGCGATGGTAACTGCGTGGACGGCGGTCCGCTCCTCGCCGGCCGCGCTGCCACCACCTCTTCCAGCCTTGCAAGCAATGTCTGCTTCCATCTCGCGAAAGTCTCATCCAGCTCCACGTCGCAATCCACCCGCTCCAGCAGCCGCACCGCGCCCAGCGCGGCCAGCTTATTGTCCAGGTCCGCCCCAAACCTGCAGAACTGTTCATAGTGCGAGTCGCCCAGCGCCAGCACCGCATACGTCAGGTCCTGGTAACGCGGAAAGTGCTCCACGCACAGCTTCTCGTAGAAAGGCCCTGCGGAATCCGGCGCGTCTCCATCGCCATAAGTGCTCGCAATCACGATCGCGTACCGCTCTTCTGCCAGCGCTGCCGGCGTATAGCCCTCAAGCGAGGACAGCGTCGCAATGTGCCCGCGCGACTTCAGCTCCTTCGCCACCTTGCGCGCCAGACCTTCCGCCGTTCCCGACTGCGTGGCATACAGCACAGCAATCTTCAGAGACGGCGGCGGATCGGCCGCGACCGCCGGTTGCGTCGTGGCAAACACTCCTGCAAGAAATCCGTTGAGCCACGCACGCTGTTCCGTCGAAAACGGCGCGGAATCCGGAATGATAGGCGTTGATTGCATCGGCTAATTCTCCTCTCCGGCAAGTTGGGTGAAGGCGCGCAGCTCTGCGATCGAGTGGCGCCGCGTAAACGACAGGAAGGTTTCCTTCTCTGAGTTACGCCCCCGCTCAAAGGCGCGCATCAGGTGGTCCACTAGTGGCGGCAGATCGGCGAACCGGATAGCGCCAATCAACTCGCGCGCAAGACCCTGGTCCCGGTCCGCTCCGCCGCCCAGGTTCACCTTGTATCCCTCTTCGCCGTTTACCTTCACGCCCAGGAGCCCGATGTCGCCGATGTAGTGCTGCGCGCAGGAGTGCGGGCATCCCGTCACATGCAGATTGATCGGCTCCAGAATCTTGAATTGCTCATCCAGATGCTTCGCTAGCGCAACCGCGTGCGACTTCGTATCCGTCGAGGCATATCGGCAGCCTTTGTTTCCAGTGCAGGCAACCGTCCCCGAAAGCACCTTGCCCGCGGTCCAGCTCAGGCCGGCCTCGCGCAGCGATTCCTGCGCCGCGTCCAGATGCTCCGTCTGGATATTCGGCAAGATCGCGTTCTGCCATACCGTCAGCCGCACTTCGCCGCAGCCGAACCGGTCCGCAATCTCTGCAAGCGCGCGCATCTGCTTCACGGGCAGCCGCCCCACCGGTACCGACACTCCGATGTAGAAGAGCCCGGCCTGCGATTGCGCATGCACCCCGAGATGTCCCGCGCGATCGATCGTCGTGCGCGGTTCGCACTCAGAAGCCGGTACGCGCAGTAGCGGGAAGGGAAGCAGCCGCTCGGTCTCTTCTAAAAACCGGTCCACGCCCCAGCGGTCCATCAGATACTTCAGCCGCGCCTTCTTGCGATCGGTGCGGTCGCCGTTCGCGCTGAACACTCGCATCATCGCGGCCGCAACCGCAACCGCGTCCTCCGGCCGAATCAGAATCCCGCAGTCGCTCGCGAACTGGCGATGTCCGGTAATCCCGCACAGCACCACGCGGAAATAGATTCCTGCGGCCGCCGTCTTGCCTTCGCCAACGCGCACTGCAAGGAAGCCAATGTCGTTCGTGTCCGCAACCACGCTGATCGCTCCGCCGCCGTCAAACGCAACATTGAACTTCCGCGGCAGCCCATACAGATCGCGCGAGTTCTGGATGTAGCGCTCCAGCGCCTGCGCGTAAGGCTGCACATCCAGCAGCTCTTCGGGATCGATGCCACTCAGCGGCGAAGCCGTGATGTTGCGAATATTGTCCGCGCCAGTCCCGCGCGAACTCATCCCCAGGGACTGCACCTTGTTCAGCACGCGCACAATGTCGCGTGGCTGGAACTCCCGTATCTGCAGGTTCGCGCGCGTCGTGATGTCGGCGCGCCCGGAACCCCATTCCTCCGCCATCTCCGCCAGTCCGCGCATTTGTGCGGACGTCAGCACGCCGCCCGGAATGCGCATGCGCAGCATGAACGAATCCTGCGCCGGCGCCACATAGAACAATCCATGAAATTTGAATCGGAAGAGGTCGTCCGGCGCAGGCGCGCGGTCTTCCGCTGCATGTGCCAGCAGCTTGTCCCACACGTCCAGCGGATCCTGCTCGTACTTCCAGAGCTCCTCGCGACAGAGATCCTCGACGGGCGTTCCGTGAAACATCTCCGCGCTCGCGGCATCATGGGCAGGCGCATTCTCCGCGGCAGATGCCTGGCGACTCACCGGCGCGCGGCTTCGCAGCGCCGAGAAGAAGTCTTCCAGGAAGCGGCTCTGCTCTGCCGTGAACGATCCGGTCGCAGCCGGAAAGCCGGCGACATCAATCTCATCAATCTCCTGGACGGCTTGCGACGGCATGCTCCGGACTCCTGTGCTTCAAAGGCGATATGCGTCTGGTGTCGACGTTGCCGGAGAAGACTGGAGTAGCGGACGATACGCGAACTCGCAGGCATTCCCCGCAGGGGAAGTCGTGAACTCAGCGCTCATCGAGGAGCATTGTCTGGATTCCCGGACTCATTTCCGGGCTTGCGGATCGGCCTGTCCTGCTTCGCGAGAGACGGCGTGGTCTCATCGTTTCGAGCGGCCCGGCGACGAAAAATCATCGCCTCGATATGTACATCCTATCGGCTGCCGCATCCGCGCGCAATAGCAATTGTGCAAATTGTGCCGGCTGAAGTTTCATATTGTCCCTACCTTGCATTCCCCCGGAATCGTGTGTTACTCGTCACGCATGGCACACGCAAGCTTCGACGGACTCCGCGTTCTTTCACTCGAATCGCGCCGGGCCAAAGAGGTCGAGAAGCTGATCCGCACCTATGGCGGCGAACCTCTGGTCGTGCCTGCAATGCGCGAGGTCAAGCTCGAGTCCAACACGCACGCGCTCGACTTTGCCGCCAGACTCATCGCCGGCGAGATCGACGTCGTCCTCTTCCTCACCGGCGTCGGCGTGCGAGCGCTGCTTGAAACCGTCGAAACCAAATTCGACCGCGAAACCTTCCTCAATGCTTTGCGCCGCATCCGCATCGTCACCCGCGGCCCCAAGCCGGATCAGGTCCTGCGCGAGCTGAAGGTGAAGACGACGGCGTCCGCGCCTGAGCCCAGCACCTGGCATGAGGTCCTCGCCACCATGGACCGCACCTTCGGTGACGAGCTCAAAACCCTCCGCGTCGCCATACAGGAGTATGGAGCTTCCAACCCCGAACTGCTCGCCGAACTCACACAGCGTGCCGGCGAAGTTATCAAAGTGCCTGTGTATCAATGGGCGCTGCCGCACGACCTCAAACCGCTGCGCGAATGTGTCCACCGCATCGCCAACGCTGAAATCGATGTCGTCCTCTTCACCACCGCCGTCCAGGTCATTCACCTGATGATGGTCGCGCAGCAGATGAACTGCATCCCCGCCCTGATCGGCGGCCTGCGTTCCATCGTCGTCATCTCCATCGGCCCCACCACCACCGCGGAGATGCAGCACTACGGCATCACGCCGGACTTCGAGCCCTCGCGTCCCAAACTCGGCTTCCTCATCAATGAAGCCGCCCAATACTCCGGCGATGTGCTGCGCAGAAAGCGCGAACAATCCACTGGTTCCGCGCTCGATCTCATTGCGCGTCAGCTCCCACTCGAAGCCAAACTTCCGCAGCCGAGCGACACCGCAAAACCCGCGCCCGCGCCCGCCGCCGTCCGCCGCGTCGCGCAGTCCACCTCCACCATGGCCGGCTTCAGCGACGGCCTCAACTCCTTTGAGTTCCTCCACGAAATCTCCAGCCGCATCGCCGCCGCGGATCCGCTGCACGTCGTGCTCGACCGCGTCGTAGCCTTCGTCACCACAGTCATCCCCTGCGACTCCTGCTTCATCTACACGCTGGAAAATGACAAGCTCGTCCTCCGCGCCTCGCGCAACCCGCACGCCGACCTCGTCGACCGCCTCGACCTCGGCGTCGGCCAGGGCATCACCGGCTGGGTTGCCGAACACCGCGTGCCCGTGGCCATTGCCTCCAAGGCCTCGGAGGATCCGCGTTTCGTCCTCTTCAAAAACGTCCCCGAAGATGCCTTTGAAGCCATGCTCTCCACGCCCATCCTCTGCGCCAACCGCGTCGTCGGCGTCATCAATCTCCAGCACCGGCTCTCCTACCAGCACAGCGAGACCGAAATCCGTCTGCTCTCCACGATCGGCTTTCTGGTCGGCGCGGAGATCGAGCGCGCGCGTCTGGAGACCGAAAACATTGAGCTCTCCGACCGCCTCGAAACCCGCAAAGCCGTCGATCGCGCGAAGGGAGTGCTCCAGCGGGAGCTTTCCATCAACGAGAACGAGGCCTACCGCATGATGCAGCGCGAGAGCCGCCAGCGGCGCAAATCCATGCGCGAAATCGCCGAAGCGATCCTGCTGAGCGATGAGATGAAAAAATCGCGTCCCCAGGCCGCCGCCGGCTGAAACAATCTCGGGTGGCCCATTCATCGCGCGCTGTTGCGCGATGAGTGGGGAACGACAAGCTAAATCTTCCGGAACCGCAGCGCCTGATATGCCCGCCCCGCCAGCTTGATCCGGCTCTTCGTTTTGAATGTTCCCTCCAGCGGCGTCACCGTCATCGCCCAGGGATCGATCAGCTCCGCCTTCCACGTCCCCTCCGGCAACGGAAAGTCGTAGTACAGCGGCTGGTGATAATCCATGAAGTACAGAATCGCGCCCGGCGCCCTTCCCGTCGCATCCTGCGCCAGCGCATTCATGTAGTAGCCCGCCGGCACAGCCGCATCCAGCCCGAATCGCTTCGCCCCCGGCCCTCCGGGCGCCGCCGTCTCCTCCACCAGCTTGCGCAGAAACGCAATCCGCGCCGGACTCGTCCCGTGCAGTTTCCCGCCGTGCGCCCACCACAGCGTCGGGTTCGCGCTCTCGTCGAACGGCTTCTCCGGATCCAGCATCGTCTCGCCATGCGTTACATACGCGCCCGCAATCACGCCCAGCCAGAACCGCCGCGCCATCTCCTCGCCCGACAAATTCCCCCAGCGGCTGTTCAGGTTGCCCTCATACTGCACTTCGTCAAAACAGATCGGCTTGTTCCACGCCGCCAGCCAGCTTGCCGTCTGGTCGAACGCATAGGTCTGCAAACTCGCATGCGTAATCCACGCGCGCGAGTAGTCATACATCGTGTGCGAGTAATGCACGCTGCGCAGATGCCCCGCCGGGTCTTCCTTCTCCACAATCCGGAAGTAGCGGTCGAAATCCTGCGCCGACTTCGACCGGATCAGGTCCCACTCGTTCGCCATCGACCACCAGATATTCCGGTAAGCGGAAAGCCGCGCCACCAGATACCGCAGATAGCGATCGTCATTCTCCGCGCCCATTGCCGCATAGCCCCAGCGGTCATACGGGTGGAACACAATCAGGTCAGCCTCAATATTCATCTTGCGCAGGTCGGCAATCCGCTCCTCCACATGCGCAAAGAACGCGGGATTCAGCTTCGTGAAGTCGCTCTTCCCCGCTGCATCGCGTTCAAACGGATACACCGCGGGCTCGTTGTGGTTGTACTGGTAGCTCTTCGGAAAAACGCACATCCGTATCTTGTTGAACGGCCCCGTGCGCAGCGACTCCAGCGTCTCCTTCTGCAACTCGTCCGACTGGTGAATCCATGCGTAGCACGTCGTCCCGAACGGATAGAACGGCGTCCCGTCCGCATACGCAAAGTGATGTGAACTCGCCACCCGCACCGGCCCATGCACGCCCGCTGGCGCCGCTGTGCACGCGAACGTCCCTGTCTTTCCGCTCAACTCTGGCGCGCTGCTCGCAGTCCGATAACTCCACTCGCCCGTCGCATCCGGCATAAACCGCAGCTTATACGTGCCGCTGCCGTCATAAAAGCCGTGCGCCTCTACGCTCCGATTGCCCTGCGTGAACACCGCGGAGAAACTCACATCCACAAACGGATTCCCCGCCGACGGCCCGGCAAACGACGCTTCAAAGACCTCCCACTGCGGAACGCTGTCATGCTTCGCTGCCATCGCAGGTGCCGCAGCCGCCGAAACCGCAGGCGCAAGCGCCGCCAGCGATGCCGTCGCGCCCAACTTCAGCGCATCCCGTCGATTGATGGAGTTCATTGTCTTCCCCCAAAGGTTTTCACCACTGGTCCGTGCCCCATTCATCGCGCGATCTTTGCGCGATGAGTGGGATGGAGCCACGAACGTTAGCAGGGAAAAAGCCTAGCCGCCGCGCGCGAATCGTGCAAGTACGCCTTGGAGTAGGAGCGCCCTGGAGGGCGCGGAAAGCGCAAAACGTTTTGGACGAGGCTTTAGCCTCGGGCCTCCACTACCCCTCACGCCTCCAGCGACTGCATCAGCCCGCGGATATACCCATAGCAGAACGCGAACGATTGCAATCCATTCGGGTCGTTCGCCGCCTGCGGAACATGGTCCGGCATCAGCATGTATGGATACCCGATCTCCTGGTACACCCGGATCGCCTTCACCATATCGACGCTCCCCTCATCCGGATACACCTCCACAAAATCGTTCCTGTGCCCGCGGATGTTGCGGAAGTGCACATTGAAGATCTTCTTTCGCATGCCGAAGTAGCGGATCACGTCGAAAATCTCCTCGCCCGGATTCGCCAGCATCTCCGACACCGTCCCCTGGCAGAAGTTCAGCCCGTGGTACTCGCTCTCCCGGATCGCGATGAAGCGCTTCAGCCCATCCACCGTGCCCAGCACGCGGTCCACTCCCTGGTAGCCCTCCGGCGGCACACCGGGATCCTGCGGATGGCACGCCATGCGCACCTTGTACTCATTCGCTACCGGAATCACGCGATCCAGAAAATACGCAATCCGCTCCCAGAACGCATCCGCATCCACATGCCCGGCGCGCGTCAATGGCGTCTCCGGATGCGCATCGGCAAGCCGCCACGCGCTGTACGTCGCATCTCCTCGTCCCGGAACCCGCCCGATCCGCAGCACGCCCAGGATGCTCATGTTGTACTTGATCGCCGGCAGCCCCGCCTGCGCGCAGTTGCGGATCAGCGTCTGGATCTGCTCAATGTCGCGGTCGCGTTGCGGGCTCTGCGCCAGCATAATCGCCGGATGCTTCTCCTTGTCGATGTGGCTCGATGTCAGGATCGGCGGCCCCACGCAGTCGATCTCGATGCCATGCCGCCCCGCCATGTCGCGCATCCGGCTCAGTTCGTCCACCGTCGCATACACGCGGCTTGCGTCCGCTATCTGCGGATACCCGCAGATGTTCTTTACGCCATAGCGCGCCAGATAGCTCAGGTGCGTATCGGTCGTCGGCTCGCTCTGGCAGCCCAGCTTCATCGTCGCCCGCGCGGGCCTCTCCGCCGGCTGCGCGGCCGCCTTCTCCTCACCGCCCGCCGCAGCGATCGCTGCACCGCCCGCCATCGCTGCTGCTGCGATAGAAGATGCAGCAAGAAATCTTCGTCGATCCATAGCCCGAGACAATACCGCATCCGTTCGCGATTTGTCCTCCCAAATGCAGTGGCCCCGTCTTTCCTCGAACCTCGAACCTCGCCGCTCGCACCGTTCATCCCGAATCGATGCTCCCCACTCAAGTGGTTTAGCTTTTACCAGTCCCCAGTCCCCAGTCCCCAGTCCCCAGTCCC
>DATNAU010000044.1:0-19533 GCA_035572415.1 Acidobacteriaceae bacterium | reverse complement strand
ATCTTTGAACTGCTCTTTGAGCTTCGTAGTCGGCTTCATTTGAGACTTTCACGCTCCTCCGTCCGCCGACGGCATGGGGATGGAGGCAATTGTAATTTCTGGCGGGCGAGGGCAATGGACCAAAAAGGCAACACTACCGGCGCTGCGTCGGTTCGCACCCCCCATTGCACCTCCGCCCGCTTCAGCGTAAAAACAGAAGCGGATGCGCAAACGCACGCGGTATTCGCTGTTCATTGTGCTGGCGCTGTTGGCTGCGCTCGTCGCCGCCATCTGGCTGCGTAAGCATGCACCGCCAGAAGTGGCCCGCCTGCTTCCCGAATCCGACGCCATCGTTTACGTAAATCTGCGCACGATACGGCTGGCGTCGCATTTCGACCGCACTCCTGTCTCGCACAGCTCTGAGTACCAGCACTTCATCGACGCCACCGGCATCGATCCCGAGCGCGATCTCGACGCTGCAGCCTTCGCGTTGCACCGCATGGACGATCCCCGCGGGCCCAACGGCCCGGTCGGCTACTCGGAGGTCTTCGAGGGCACCTTCGACGGCGCCCGCCTTGCCAGGTATCTCGCCTCCATTGCGAGTTCACAGGAGGAGTACGCCGGCCACATCATCTACACCATTCCCATAGAAGGCCGCCAATTCCGCATCGCGCAGTTGGCGTATGACACCATCGCCGCCTCCAACATGCCCACGCCGGAGCAGATCCACGCGATGCTCGATCGCTATCGCGCGGCGGCATCGCCCTTCTCCGGCTCCTCGCTGCTCAACGAGTATTACCGCGACGTGCCGCTGCTTTCTACCGCCTGGGGCATCGGCCACATCGGCCTGCCGTTCTCCGACTCCGGCCGCATCAACGTCTTCGGTATTCAACTGCCGCTGCCTGAGGAGACCACCTTCATCGCCAGCCTGCGCCCCAGCGTGAACTCTGTCCATCTGCGCATTGAGCAGGTCGCGCCCACCGAGGCCGCTGCCGCCGCATCGACCGCCGCGCTCAATTCCATCGTCGGCGTCGTCCAGACCATCCAGCCGCTGGTCGCCGCGCAGACAGACAAGCCTGACGCCGACGCGCTTCGCGCGTTCACAGCATCCATCAAGATCGAGCAGCACAAGGATCGTGCCGTGATCACCGCCAGTGTGCCGTTCCAGCTTGTACGCTCGCTGGCGAACGGCATCGAGCCGTCGAACGCCGCCAACCCCAGCGCCGTCATACCAACTCACTAACCCGCGCATAGCAAAAAGCCCCACGAACCTCGCGGGGCTTCTGTTTTGCAACTGAAATCGATAATCCTATGACCCAGCGTCCGCCAGTCCATCGCTGCCCAGGCCGGCCAGCGTCTCACGCAGATACTTGTGCGGGTTCACCGGAGTGTTGTGGATGCGCACCTCGTAGTGCAGGTTCGCTCCCGTCGTCCGTCCGCTGGTTCCCACGTACCCCAGCACCTCGCCGCGCACCACATGCTGCCCTTCCATCACGGTAAAGCCGGACAGGTGAGCGTAGCAGGTCTCCAGGCCGCCGCCATGGTCCAGAATCACCTCGCGCCCGTAGCCGTTGCGTATCGAGGCGGTCGTCACAACGCCGTCCGCCGTCGCCCGCACCGGCGTGCCAGTCGGCGCGGAGATATCGATCCCGCTATGGAACTCACCTTCGCCGTTATGCAGCACCGGGTCCACGCGCTGTCCGAAGCTGGACGTAATCGGCCCAATCACCGGCCACAGTGACGGTGCGTCAAGCGATCCAAGAGACGCGCTCTCCATTCCGCCGCCAATGCTCAGCGCGCCCAGCGAAGGCAGTCCATCGATCGCCCGCGCCGCCGCGCCGCTCAGCGCCGAATTCCGCAGCGCATTGAAGGTATCCAGTGACTTGTAGTAGCTGTCGTCACTCAGGCCTGTCGAGGCCGTTTCGGCGACTGCAGTTGCCGCCGCGGCGCTTTTGGCCGCATTCTTCGCCTCATGCCGGCTCATGAAGGCATGGCCCACCGGCCCTACCAGCTTGTTGGCCGTCAGCCCGTAAAGAGCCGAAACCTCCGTCGCCAGCGATCCGAGCGACGCCGCCTGTACATCCTTCTCATGCTCCTGCTTTTCCAGGTGCGCGTAATCTTTCTGGAGCGCGTCGTGGTCGGTGCGCAGTTGGTTGAACCGCGCCGTCTTGATCAGCATCCGGGTATACGAACCCGCCAGGCCGGCCATGGTGAACGTGCCGATCACCGCGGCAGCCACGAAGATGTACGCATAGTGCAGCGGCAGCGACACCTTGCGCACGGCTCCGTTCTCATCCCGGCTCACCAGCAGCAGATAATGCCGGTTCTTCAGACCAAAGCGCTTTTTCGTCAAATCACTCAACCCTTGAGTCAGGAATCTCTGCCGCTGGTCCCGAGGCTTTGGGCCCGAACGGCAGGGAGAGAGTGTGGCGGCGAGAATCGGATTCAGGAATCGCCATTTGCGGATTGCCAACAGCAGCCGCACTCTCTTGGTTACCTTCGATTGTAACAGTCACTATCTGGGATCACCAACAAATTCAATATGCCAAACTCGTCCCGACTGGCCCATAAGTTGCACAATTTACGGCAAATTGCCCCGATTTAAAGGCAATCTACGGTCGCCGCGATCACCCTCGAATCTTCTATCGGCTTTACCCCCGCCAGTCCTGAGCCCCAGCCGTTTATGCTCAAACCGTGGCCAAAGCCTTCCGCGAACTCGCCCTCATTGACCAGATACGCGCCGCGCAGCCCCTTGGGATGCGCAGAGCAGGGAAGCGCCCGGGAGCAAATCCGGGCGGTTTGGTCCTCGGCATTGGCGACGACTGCGCCATCCTCCGGCCGCCGCGCGGCCATGAAGTCCTCGTCACCACCGACTTCTCCCTCGAGGGCCGCCACTTTCTTCGCAGTCTTCATCCGCCAGAGTCCGTCGGCCACCGCGTTCTCGCGCGCGGTCTCAGCGACCTTGCCGCCATGGGCGCCAGGCCGTTGGCCGCCTTCCTCTCCTTGGCGCTTCCCGCCGATCTGGTCACGGACCGAAAAGGCCGCGCCTGGATCGCCCGCTTCTTCTCCGGCTTCAATGCCCTCGCTCAGGCAAATTCCGTCCCGCTTGCCGGCGGCGACACCAGCGAGTCGCCCTCAGACCACATCGTCGCCGACATTGTTCTCCTCGGCTCGGCGCCCGCCGGCCGCGCGCTCCGCCGCAGTACCGCCCGCCCCGGCGATGCTCTTTACGTCACGGGCTATCTCGGCGGCTCGGGGACAGAATTCGCGTTACTGAAGGGTCGCGGCAAACTCTCATCCACCCGCTTCGCTCCGAAGACTCTCGATCCGATTCCGCATCCGCATCTTTACCCCCAGCCTCGCCTTGCGGTCGGCCAGACGCTCCTCCGCCGCGGACTCGCCACCGCCTGTATCGACCTCTCGGACGGCCTTTCCACCGACCTTGCTCACCTGTGCCACGAATCCCACCTCGGCGCAGACATCAACGCCGTCGCGCTCCCCATCCACCCGCTGGCCGCGCGCGCGGATGACCCGCTCACCTGTGCGCTCCATGGCGGCGAAGACTACGAGCTTCTCTTCGCCGCGCCTCCATCCGCCCGCATTCCGCGCTCCATCGCTGGCGTCCGCATCACCCGCATCGGGACCCTCACGCGCCGTAAAGCCATCACAATCGTTGATCCCGGCGGCAAGCGGAAACCACTCATCTCCGCCGGATGGCAACATTTCGCCAGCCGCCCCTGATGCGCTTCCGCGTTCCGCACAAAGAAAAATCGCCCCGCACCGCAGGGCGATCTCTCTTTCCTCCGCGCAGCGCGGCTACGCTGCCGTTCGCTTGGGCGAACTCTCCTCGCCTGTCGCCGACACATCCCTCGCACCCGTATCACGCAGGCCCTGCTTCGCCAGCGATACCTGCTCCGACGTATCGCAGTGCACGCTCAGCAGCGTGCCGCCATTCCTGACCGCGCCTTCGTACCGCTTCGCCTCATACTCTGGAATGCCCATGCCCACCAGCGCGCCCACAATCCCGCCGGCGACTCCGCCCGCGCCCACTCCCGCCAGCGTCGCCACAATCGGCCCCGCGGCAATCAGCGGCCCCACACCTGGAATCGCCAGCATGCCGATTCCTGCCAGCAGGCCAAGCGTTCCGCCAATCACGCCGCCCGCCACGCCGCCTGTCGTCGTGCCCTCCGGCGCCTTGGTGTTCTTCTCATGCGCAAACGCGCGTGTCGTCTCGTCGTCCGGCAGCAGCACGGAGATCGATTGGTTGGCGAATCCCAGCGAGATCAAGTGGTCCACGGCGCTCTCCGCCGTGCCCGCAGTCGCATAAATTCCAAAGACAGCCGTATTCTTCCGTTCCATGTCGGACTCCTTTTGTGATTGATCCGCCGCCGCGATACCTTTCCTTGCGAACGCCGCTCAAACGAGTTCAGTAAGATGACCCCAAGGGCTTTGTCGTACACGTCCACACAAATCCCATCCGCAACCTCAGATGGGTCGGCTTGCAGACGGAGTTGCCATTTCCCCGCACGCTGCTTTTGAGGTCCTCGCAGATTCCTATGCATGACTCCACCAAAGCCGCCCGCGTTAACCTCACCCGCGCCACAGCGGGCGAGGCCCTACATCCCGGCCCCGTCTTCGCCGCGCCCTACCACACGCCCGGCGATCCGCATGACGCGCCCTACAGCTACGCGCGCTCGCACAACCCCACATGGACTGCGCTCGAACGCGCCATCTCGCAGCTCGAATCCGGCACCCTTCTTTCCGGCGAACTTTACCGCGCCAGCTCACTCGTATTCGCCTCCGGCATGGCCGCCTGCAATGCAGTCTTCGGCGCCTATCTTCGTCCCGGAGACGCTGTCGTCCTCCCCGACAACGCCTACTTCGCCGCGCGGGTCTTCCTCCAGGATTACTTCGCCAAGATGGGCATCGAGCTACGCCTGGCGCCTACCGCAAACAACGCGCAGGGCGACCATCTCGACGGCGCGAAGCTGCTCTGGATCGAGACGCCCTCTAATCCCACTATGGAGATCGCCGACATTGCCGCGCTCTGCGAACGTGCGCACGCGGCCGGCGTCCTTGTCGCCGTCGACAACACCACGGCGACTCCGCTCGGCCAGCGACCGCTCGCGCTCGGGGCGGACTTCTCCGTCGCGTCCGATACCAAGTCCATGACCGGCCACTCGGACATCATCCTCGGCCACGTCTCCGCGCGCGACCGCGAACTGCTGCAGCCCATCGAGGAGTGGCGCACGCTGATGGGAGGCATCCTCGGCCCCATGGAGGCCTGGCTCGCGCTGCGCTCGTTGCCGACACTGCCCCTGCGCCTCGAACGCAGCACGGAGAACGCCCAGCGCATCGCGGAATATCTCGCCACCCGCACCGACGTGGTCAGCAAGGTGTACTACCACGGTCTGCCGTCGCATCCCGCCCATGACATCGCGAAGCGCCAGATGCAACTCTTCGGCTGCGTCCTCTCGTTCGACCTCAAGGACAAAGCTGCCGCGGAGACCTTCTTCGCGAAGTCGAAGCTCATCACTGAGGCCACCAGCTTTGGCGGCACCGTTACCTGCGCGGAACGCCGCGCCCGCTGGGGCTCGGACGCCGTGCCTGAAGGCTTCATCCGCATGTCCGCCGGCATCGAACACATCGACGACCTGCTCGCAGACATCGCCCAGGCCCTCGACGCGCTGAAATAATTTGCGGGTGGCCCATCCTTCGCAACGCGAAGGGTGGGTTGCTTAGCCCCCAAGCTTTTAGCTGTCAGCTCGTAGCTCTAAGCTGTCAGCTCTCGATTATTGTTTTTTGATCGCCCATCACCTGCAATGCCTCAGACCTTGCCGATGACCGCCCAACCGTTCTGGATCACCTCACACCTCGCCATCGTCCCCCGCCCGCGCGGCAATGAATGGCTCGAAGACGAGATGCATGCCCTCCGCGATGCCGGCATCGATACCGTCGTCTCCATGCTCGAACCGTATGAGGCAAAAGATGTCGGTCTCGAGCGCGAAGCGGAAGCCGCCGAACATGCCGGCATCCGCTTCGTCAACTTCCCCATTCCCGACCGCAGCACTCCGCCGAACCTCGACAACTTCACCACGCTGCTCGCCAATCTCGACGCGCAAATAGCCAAAGGCCGCAAAGTGGGCATCCACTGCCGCGCCTGCATCGGACGCTCCTCTGTCGTCGCCGCCGGCCTGCTCATGCGTTCCGGCGTTCCTGCGGAAAAGGCATGGCGGCAGATCTCCGCTGCGCGCGGCTGCTCCGTCCCCGACACCGCCGAGCAGCGCGCCTGGGTCGAGCGCCACCTGAAGAGCGCAGCGTGAACTTGAAAGATGCTGTGATCCCCCAGCCATACGCAAAGCGCCGAAGGCGCGATCTATACCAGCCTGGTGCGAAGCCCCAGGTAAACATGCGGTAATGAGAACCGGAGGGCTGTAAGCCCGATCTATCGACAATGGAAAAGGTCACCAAACTCGCCTTCCCCCGCACATGGCGTGCCGAGATTCTCACCGCTCCGCCGCTCATCGCCCCTGCGCGCCAGTTCACCTATCCGCGTCCGGTCCCCGGTGAGGAGGACGCGCTCGCCCGCGGCGCACTGCAACTGCATATCCATCCACAAATCAATCCCGATACGAACGATGAGGTGCCCCATCCGTGCGCGGGCGAAAGCACGCGAACGGGTGGGATGAACAATGCCTCGCCCTTCCTCGCCACCTGCGCCCTCGGCTTCACCGATCCTTCCATGCCCACCGGCCTCTACTCCTGCCCCAATGCACAGGAGCTATGCGCTGTCGCGGGCGGCTATGCATACGTCATTGACACCGCCGCGCCCGAGCGTTCCACCCACATCGCGCTCCGCCCCGTCGCGGAGATTCTTCCGCTGCCCGATCACGGCCTCCTGCTCTTCGCCGGATTTCATTCCATCCACGCGTGGGGAAGGGAAGGGCTCGCCTGGCAGACCGCCCGCCTGTCTTGGGAGGGCCTGCGCCTTGCTGGTATCAGCACCGCTGAAGACGGTGCTCCCCGGCTTCATGGCCTCGGCTGGAACATGCAGACCGACAAAGAGGTCGAATTCGTCGTCGACCTTCGCACCGGCGCCCACGCCGGCGGCGGATTCAGCTAGCGTATCTGCGTCTGCAGAATCCCGCGCACCTGGCCCACCTGCATCTCGGTCATCGGGCTCTTGGGAATGGTGCGGAACGCCTTTGCATCGCCCACCGTGAATACCAGCTTTCCCTCACGCCAGCCGCGAAACTGCGACCATGGAGCGAAGGTCGTCATCCCCAATGCATTGGCCGTGCTGATGCCGTTCAAGTCCACCGTCATCCGCTCGCATGCTCCGTTGATCCGCTTCGCCATGCGTCGAGTGCGCAATCCCGAAGTCCACAGGCGAATCGCAATCAGAAATGCGCCCGCCGCGACGAGTCCCGCCACCGCGCTCCAGTCGCGGGCGCCACCCTTCAGGTTCGCCGCAATCACCGCCAGCAGCACCACCAGAATCAAAACGATGCGCAGATTGCGGAGTACCCACCACACCTGCCCGCTCGCTCCGCGGTTCAAGCTCACCGCCTCGCGCATCTCGGCATTGCTCAACTTGCACTCGAAATCCATCTGAAAACACCTCGCGTCACGGATGGAAGAACGAGAAAACTATACCAACGGCTCGACCTTTTCCAAGCGATAAAAAGTCAGCCCGGCATCGCCCTGCTTCATCTCGCGTGTGCGCATCAGCGCGCCATACCGCTCCGCCAATTTCTTTTTCGCACTGTGCTCCGCGATTACCACTGAATCCTCCGCCAGCATCGCCCGCCCGCGCTCGCTCCCGAGGAACTCGAGGGTTTGAGCATACTCAAAATCCGCCTCCCACGGAGGATCGAGAAAGACCACATCCACCACGCCGCTGCTAAACGGTTTTGCGTTGCCCGGTCGTACATCCTTGCGCGCTTCTGCTTCTGAGATAGGCCGGGATTTCAGTCCCGGCAATAACGGCTCAGCCAGATTGGCGGCCTTTAGCCCCTGGGACATAGCCGCCTTCGCCAGCCGCTCCAGCAGCGCCATCGTTCCGCGCGCCTCAACAACCATCTTTTCCGCGCTTCGCGGATCTCCTTCTGCGCGACTCTCCCCAATTCCCAGCGCCTTCAAATTCGCGCGGATCGCCTTCAGCGCCGGCTCAGCCTTTTCCGCCAGCCACACCTGCGCCGCGCCGCGGCTCACTGCTTCAATCCCCACCGCGCCCGTGCCCGCATACAAGTCCACAAACCGTACGCCCTCAAGGCCGCCCGCTCGTGCCGCCAAAATGTTGAACAGCGTCTCCCGCAGCCGGTCGCTCGTCGGTCGCGTAGCTGCCCCCTTCGGCGCAACCAGCAACCGCGATCGAAAACGCCCTCCAATCACCCGCATCCCGTCATTATTACCGCCCTGAACTTTGGGTGCCCCATCCATGCGCAGCTTCACCGCGCATGGGTGGGAAAGAAATCCGCTCGCACCCGTACAATTGCATTCATGCGCGGATGGAGTCTGCCCGTGGGCCGTTTCTTCGGAGTCGAGGTGCGGCTGCACGCCTTTTTCCTGCTGCTGCTCGCGATGGCTGTAGCTCTCGGTGCGCTCGCAAATACCAATCCCGCGCGAGTTCTCGCGCTCTGGCTGCTGCTGCTCTTCGCCGTCATCGTTCGCGAAGTGGCGCGCTCCCTGGCCGCCGCATGGTTCGGCCTCGACCTCCGCGGCATCCTCCTGCTGCCAACCGGCGGCCTGCTCTCATGGGGAACACTCGATTCCGCCGAACGCGCCAACTCCCCGGAAGTCGAGCGGCCCATTGCCCTCGCCGGGCCCATCGCAAGCATCGCCTTCGGACTCCTCCTCGCCGGAATCATCCTCGCCTCCGCGCCTGGCTGGTCCATCTCCATCGTCGCGCGTCCCTGGATCTCGCCAGCGCACCTTCTCCGCGCTGCCGTCTGGCTGAACCTCCTCCTCGGCGTTATCAACCTGCTGCCCGCGTTCCCGCTGGATGGCGGCCGCCTCCTCCGCTCCGGCGGCTATGTCCACGGCGCGCCGGGCGGCAAGGAACGCCGCCGCTCGCCCACACCCCGCAGGGCATTCGGATTCGGCCTGCGCAACAGTTTCGCTCTCTGGCTGGCAGTCGCCCTGGTCGTCGGCGGCGTCCTGATGCCCAACCTCTGGCTGCTGCTCCTCGGCGGCTTCCTGCTCATCGGCGCGCAGATGGACTCCGCCCACCTCGCCGCGTCCGACGCCGGCGAGGTCCGCATGCGCGACATCATGCTTACCCAGTTCTCCACGCTCTCCGCGTCGGACACCCTCGAAGACGCGCTGCAGCGTGCCGTCCACACCATGCAGGACGTGTTTCCGGTCGTTCGTGGCGCCACGTTGGTCGGCTCCGTCTCGCGCCAGAATCTGCTCGAAGCCCTCGCCGCCCATGGCAACAGCTACGTCCAGGGCGTCATGCAGCGCAGCTTTCAGACCGCACAGCCGGACGACTCTCTCGTCAAAACCCTTCGCCGCATCATGGGCGAGCACGGCGCGCAGCTTGTGCCTGTCATGGAAGGCGAACGCATCGTCGGCATCGTCACCCCGCAGAACCTCTCCCAGTCCATGGGTTTACTCAACCAGAGCCGCCGGGTCCGCCGCCCTGAAGACGATGAGTAGATTTTCACTGCCATCACAAGCGTCTTTCAGGCCAACAAAACCAATCTTCTCAGGCGCTCTCTGCATCCTTGACACTCCTCATCCTAATGGTTACGAGGGTAACCACGCCTCGTATCCACGGGTTGTTCGCTGGCCCTTCGACTCTTCTTCCCGAGGTGCCTATGAAAGCAGCGCACAACTCTATCCTTCTGTTTGGACGCGAACCGGAAATCCTCGCCACCCGCCAGTGGGTTCTCGAATCCCGCGGCTACGGTGTCGCCATCGCCCACACCCTCGCCGAGATGGCCACCGTCCCCAAGGACACTCCGATCCGCCTGGTCCTCCTCTGCCACACGCTTTCGCCTGCTGATCGCACCGCCGCCGCCGCCCTCACCTCCACCCGCTGGCCGGGCGCCATCTGCCGCGCGCTCACCCAGGCCACACGCATGCCTGCTGGAATCCTCGGCCGCCTGATGCACACCTGCGAAGGTTCCACCGATCTCGTCGTCATGGTTCGCATGCTGCTGCGCGAAGATCCGCCCGCCACACCCAAACCCTCCCGCCGCGGCAAAGCCGCCTAACTGCCAAGCGCCGAAGGCTGGGGCGAAGCCCCGGGTGCAAGTACAACCAAGCCGCCTAGGGCTGTAAGCCCGCTCTATCTCCCTGCGACGAGTAAGGGATAATGCTTGAGGTATGGCGAACGACGATCAACCAGACAAGCCCCTCGCCCCCGGCCTCTATCTCGTCGCCACGCCCATCGGCAATCTCGAAGACATCACGCTGCGCGCCTTGCGTGTGCTGCGCACCTGCGACCGCATCGCCTGCGAGGACACCCGCCAGACGCAGAAGCTCCTCAACCATTTCCAGATCACGACGCCCACCGTCAGCTACCACCAGCACAACGAAGCTGCTCGCACCGAGCAACTCATCACGGAACTGAAATCCGGCGCGCGCATTGCCGTCGTCTCCGACGCCGGCACGCCCGGCATCGCCGATCCTGGCGCCGAGATCGCCTCTGCCGCCATCGCCGCCGGCATCCTCGTCTTCCCCATCCCGGGGGCGAATGCAGCTTTGTCCGCCCTCATCGCCAGCGGACTCCTCGGCGCAGAATCAGCCGCGGGATCGCAAGGCAAAGACTCCGCCGCCTTCACCTTCCACGGCTTCCTCCCCGCCAAAGAAGGCCAGCGCCGCACCGCGCTGGAATCCCTCGCGCAATCAGCGACCGATGCCATCCACATCTTCTACGAAGCCCCGCACCGCATCGTCGCCACCCTCGCCGACATCGAAGCCGTCTTCGGCCCCGCGCAGCACATCGTCCTCGCCCGCGAACTCACCAAGCTCCACGAAGAGTTCCTTCGCGGGGCAGTCTCTGACGTGCGCAAGACCCTCACAGTCCGCTCCTCTATCAAAGGCGAGTTCGTCCTGCTGTTGAAGATTGGGTGCCCCATCCGTACGCGTACGGAGCCTGTCCTGAGCGAAGCCGAAGGACGGATGGGTGGGGAAGCCGCCGTGGAAGATGGAGCGACCCCGCAGCTCTCCCTCGCGCCCGTCTCGATCGCATCGGCCGTCCGCGCCCTCATGCAATCCGAAAAATTGTCAGAGATGGACGCCCTCAAGCGCGTCGCCCGCGCACGCGGCCTGTCCAAAAGCGCCGCCTACCGCGAATGGCAGCGTGCAAAGTCAGCGAAATAACTAGCGGCCTTCAAGATTAAGCCCCGTGCCCTCGCTGTCCTGTGAATCGTCATCATCCGGCTCTGGCTTACCAAAAGCTTTCTCGGCTAGTGCGATCCCTCCTAGTGACAGACCGAGGCTCGCGAGCCCGAACGGTAACAAAACGGTTCCAGAAACCCACCAATGGGGCCATGGTATCCGAACTGCGAATACCAACTGTATGGCAAGCACAACTGCGAGGGCGGTCCAGAACCAGATATGCCTTCTCAAGCGCCAACGCATCTTGGCCGCGAGAATGCTCATTCCCAGACAAAGTCCAGTATTAAGCCCGGCATCGACTCTCCCGAAGTATTTGAATATAACGACGAGAGGCAAAATGACGGCGAGGATTTGAAGGCCAGTATAAGAAGAAAGAGACGTTTGCTCCTCGTCGTCACTCATTAGTATTCACCTACTCTGACTAGCCTGCCTACTCCCGCCCCTTCACCCGGTCGTACACATACTTATCGCTGGTCGTGCCCAGCGACTCGTTGTAGAGGCTGGTCGCGCCCGCTGCTTCCTTCAACTCTTCCGTAAATTCATGGATCGCGTGCAGGTGGTCCGCCGTCGCCGGAATCTCCAGCCGCGGCGTCTTCAGGAACTTCTGGTAGCCCTTGTCCACCAGCCGCGCAATCTCCCCGCCCAGCAGCCAGCCGGGCCGCCGCAGCACCATCACCGTGCCGTCCGCCGCCGCCGCAATCTCCGCCGCGCAGCCATACTTCCGCACCTGATAAGCCTTCACCCCGGACTTGATCAGCCCCGAATTCCCGGGTGCCCCATCCGTACGCTTCAGCGGACGGGTGGGGATGCTGGATGCCTCGCTCCGGGAATGAGAAGCGCCATTTGCACCATTCCGCGCCTCCGCAACATCAAACTGATGTCCGGCCAGCGCCGCCAGCGCGTCGTTGAAACTCGGTATCGTGATCTTTTTTGCCATACGGTAGACTTGATTTAACTCTCGCACATCGCACCCACCCATTCAATGTGCGCTTGGACGCGAAGCGGGAGAAGCAGTGAGCCTTAGGACGTGAACTCTGTTCGGAGGCCTTGGCGCGAAGCGCCGGAGTAGCAGCGGCCTTTAGGCCGCGGTAAGCGGAAACACAAATTGTCGGGGCTTTAGCCCCGGGTCGAAAGGGATTCGATGTTGAAAGAATGTTGTTGTTGTCGAGAGACCCGGTTTTGTTAAGGGCACGGCTTCAGAGCCTGCCCTGAGCGGCAGCCGAAGGGTGCCGTCAGCGCCGTAAGAATTGAAGGGGCTTTAGCCCCTGAGGTCACTCTTCTCGATCCAACTCCTTCCTTCCATCATGACGAATCCGATCGAAACTACCGCCCCCACCGCCACCCGCTCCCTCGGCGTCTCGCTCATTGAGCGCATCGGCAACACGCCGCTGCTCTCGCTGAACAATCTCGTCGCCCGCCACATCCCCGGCGCAGAAGGCAGTATCCAGATCCTCGGCAAGGCCGAATGGGTCAACCCCGGCGGCTCCATCAAGGACCGCGCCGCCTCCTCCATCGTCGTCGACGCCGAGAAGCGCGGCCTCCTCAAATTCCATCAATCGCAGCTCGGAGAAAAGTCCCGCGGCCTCCTCGACGCCACCTCCGGCAACACCGGCATCGCCTACGCCATGCTGGGCGCCGCGCTGGACTTTCCCGTCACCCTCTGCGTCCCCTCCAACGTCTCCCAGGAGCGCAAGAACACCCTCGCCGCCTACGGTGCCGAGGTCATCTGGACCGACCCCGCCGACGGCTCCGACGGCGCCATCCGCAAGGCCCGCGAGCTCGCCGCCGCCCATCCCGACCGCTACATGTACGCCGACCAGTACGGCAATGATCAGAACTGGAAGGCCCACTACCGCACCACCGCCAACGAGATCTGGCGCCAGACCGAAGGCCTGGTCACGCACTTCATCGCCGGCCTCGGCACCAGCGGAACGTTCATGGGAACGACCCGGCGGCTGCGGGAGCTGAACCCCGCCATCCAGTGCATCTCCATGCAGCCGGACTCGCCCTTCAACGGCTTCGAGGGACTCAAGCACATGGCCACGGCCATCGTCCCGCCGATCTACGACGCCAACCTCGCCGACGAAAACATCTTCATGGAGACCGAGCGCGCCTACACCATGGCCCGCGAGCTCGGCCGCCGCGACGGCATCCTCGTCGGCGTCTCCGCCGCCGGAGCCGTGGCCACCGCCCTCCAGGTCGCCCAGCGCGAGGCCAGGGCCGGCCGCGAGGCCGTCATCGTCTGCATCCTCTCCGACTCCGCCGACAAATACCTCTCCGAACGCTTCTGGCAGGAGGAATAAGCCCACAGATTATGAAATCTGAAGACTATGGCCTCGCGGGGAAGGGCATACGGACGCTGTTAAAGTTTGCCGTTGCCGCACTGTTCATCGTTCAGTACATCGCACTCATCATTCAACTGGCGCGGCTTGGTATTACTGTTCACAATCTCCGCTTGATCCTGATCTTTCCAGTTCCAATGATCGTTGGTCTGGTTCTCTTGCAGACACTAAGTCGCGCAAAGAGGGAAGGTATGCCGAAGAGTCTTTACCACAAATGTTTTGATTGGGCTTTATTGACGATCGGCGCTGGCTATGCCTGTATCGCACGCATACCGACAATCAATTAGGGGATCAGAAAGCTATGCTCTTCCTCACCCACTCCGACTACACCGCCCTCCGCGCCCACGGCGAGGAGACCTATCCGCACGAGTGCTGCGGCGTCCTCCTCGGTAACTCGACACCCGAGGGCAACCGCGTCCGCCAGATCGTCCGCGCCGGCAACACCCGTACCGACCGCGCGCACGACCGCTACCACATCGCGCCCGAGGAACTGATCAAGATCCAGCGCCAGGCCCGCGGCCTCTCGCTCGACATCGTCGGCTTCTACCACTCCCACCCCGACCACCCAGCGCAGTGGTCGCAGACCGACTTCGCCGAGGCCCACTGGGTCGGCTGCAGCTACATCATCACCGCCATTGAGCAGGGCAACGCCGCCATCACCAACTCCTTCTTCCTCTCCGGCACCAGCGAGGAAGACAAAAAATTCCTCGACGAACCGATAGAGATCACAACGTAAGTGGGTGCCCCATCCAAGCTCCGCTTGGGTGGGATGAGCGGCACAGAATCCGGGTGGCCCATCCTTCGCATCGCGAAGGGTGGGTTGCCGTTTCTCCCAGGAAATCAACGATGCTCATCAAACCCGGAGACTTCGACAATTCACAGGTTATCGATCTCCTGCGCCTGCACGTGCAAGGGATGCACGAGAGCTCTCCTCCTGATAACGTCTTCGCGCTCGATCTATCCGGTTTGAAGCAACCAGACATCACCTTCCTCACTGCGTGGGAGGATGGGGATTTACGTGGGTGTGGTGCATTGCGCGAGTTGTCTCCCGTACATGGCGAAATCAAATCGATGCGGACGAATCCGAAACATCTACGCAAAGGTGTTGGCGCTGCAATCCTCCAACACATTCTCGATCTCGCTCGAACACGCGGATATCAAAAAGTGAGCCTAGAGACTGGGTCAGGCTCATGCTTTGAGGCGGCAGTCTCTCTTTACTCACGGTTCGGCTTTGTTAGGGGTGATGTATTCGGCGACTACGTTGCGACCGGCTTCAATCAATTCTTCCATCTCGATCTCCCAGCAATTCATCCGTGAAAATCCGTGGTTTGCTTCTCCTGTCAAGCAAAACCAGCTAACCCACTCCCATGCAGCAATATCCAATCGCAGCGAGTTTCACCCAATTCCCTATAATGGAAGAAGGGAACAAAATGAGCAGCGCACCAGTCCTGAGCCTTGTCATTCCGCAGCGTTCGCTCGTACGCGCAGCGTCGAGCGAGTGCGGAGGAATCTGCTTCTTTCTTTCCCGTCAGATCATCTGTATCTAGCCGGCCATCGCCGGCTAACCGCTTATTCTGGAATATTTTGCAGCGAAGTTATTTAGAATCTATATTTTGCGCGCCAAGCTGTCTCGCAAGTCTCACAAAGCAGATATTTTAGGCGACAAGATATCAAAAAAATAATCGCACTCCCCTCTGAGGAACATCGATGAAGATCAACATCCCGACTCCGTTGCGCGCCTACGCCGGCAGCCAGCCCACCGTCACCGTCGCCGGCGCCACCATCGCCGAAGCCCTGACCTCGCTGATCACGAACCACCCCGACCTCAAGGGCCATCTCTACACGCCCGAGGGCAAGCTGCGCAGCTTCGTCAACATCTACCTCAACGACGACGACATCCGCTACCTCCCCGCCAAAGAGTCCACCGCCACCAAGGACTCCGACGAACTCACCATCATCCCCTCCATCGCCGGCGGTTGTTACGAGATCGAAGACGAAGCCATCTCTGATGACGAGAACGCGCAGGCCGCGGCCGCACACGGACCCTGGATTCCCTTCGATGAAGTGCTGGCTGAGTACGGCCTTACCGTAGAGAAGTTGCTCGGGCGGTCTTGTTAAGGGCACGGCTTCAGCCGTGCCGTTGAGCGGCCACGTTTCGCGGGGCTTTAGCCCCTGAGAGGTCACTCTCGAATCCTTCCACACAGCACCGCATCTGACCTATTGAGACCGATATGTCCACAGATAACAACCGCGAACTCCCAAAGCTCACCAACGACGAGATCGCCCGCTACTCCCGCCACCTCATCCTGCCCGAGGTGGGCATGTTGGGCCAGCAGAAACTCAAGGCCGCCAAGGTCCTCTGCGTCGGCACCGGCGGCCTCGGCGCGCCGCTCGGCTTGTACCTCGCCGCCGCGGGCATCGGCACGCTCGGCCTCATCGACTTCGACGTCGTCGACGCCTCGAACCTCCAGCGCCAGATCATCCACTCGACTGAGACCGTCGGCATGCTCAAGGTCGACTCGGCGGAGAAGATGCTCAAGGGCCTGAACCCGAACCTCAACGTGGTGAAGCACAACACCATGCTCACCAGCGCCAACGCGCTCGAGATCTTCAAGGACTACGACGTCATCGCGGACGGCACCGACAACTTCCAGACCCGCTACCTGGTCAACGACGCCTGCGTGCTCTCCGGCAACAAGCCCAACGCCTACGCCTCCATCTTCCGCTTCGAGGGCCAGGCGTCCATCTTCGGCACGAAGGAAGGCCCGTGCTACCGCTGCCTCTATCCGGAGCCGCCGCCTCCGGGGCTCGTCCCCTCCTGCGCGGAGGGCGGCGTGCTCGGCATCCTGCCCGGCCTGCTCGGCGTCATCCAGGCCACTGAGGTCATCAAGCTCATTCTCGGCATCGGCGACCCCCTCATCGGCCGCCTCCTGCTGGTCGATGCCCTGGGGATGAACTTCCGCCAGCTCAAGCTGCGCAAGAATCCCGACTGCCCGGTCTGCGGTACGCATCCCACACAGACTGAGCTGATCGATTACGACCAGTTCTGCGGCATCGAGAAGCCCAAGTCAGTCGGCCCGCTCGAGGTCGCTCGTGACAAGGCAGTCGCCGATGCTCCCGTCGTCGACGGCATCCCGCAGATCTCCGTCGAAGAGCTGAAGCGCAAGCGCGACGCCGGCGAGAACTTCTTCCTGCTCGACGTGCGCGAGCCGCACGAGGTGCCCATCGCCAATCTCGGCGCACCGCTGATCCCCGTCGGCGAGCTGGAGAAGCGCATCAGCGAAATTGCCTCGCACAAGAACGACGAAGTGATCCTGCACTGCCGCTCCGGCTCGCGCAGCCAGAAGGCCGCGCTGATCCTCAAGCAGCACGGCTTCACCAACGTCTCGAACCTCGCCGGCGGCACCCTCGCCTGGGCCGACCGCATCGACCCCACGATGCCGAAGTACTAAGGCAGCAAGCCGTGGATATAGCTGAGTTGAAAGCCCGGCTGGATCAGGCCGGCATAAACAAAAGAGCGTATTCGTTCGACGGTGACCTGCCGGACGAACGATACGTTCTTAGTCAGGAGCCGAACGAGATCTGGGAGGTTTATTACAGTGAGCGCGGCAATAAGAACGAGCTTCGTCTGTTCTTCTCGGAGTCTGACGCGTGCCAGTTCTTTCTGGATCTGTTGGTGAAAGACCCAACTACGAGGCGAAAGATCGGCTAGTCTACTTTATCGTCCGGCGTGAGGATCTGCAGGCAGAGCGGCCGCTCCAGCATGCAGTCCATCTTCGCCATCGCCGCGACTGCCTTCTCGATAGTCGAGGTCAGGCACGGCTCGGTGGTGACCACGAACGGCAGCCGGTGCTTGGGATGTCCCGGATGCTGCAGCAGGGAATCGATGTTCGCGCCGACTTTCGCCAGCGCGGTCGCGATGCCCGCCACGATGCCCGGACGGTCATCCACCACGAAGCGCAGATAGAACGGCGCCAGGAACTCGCCGGTCACCTCGCGCCGCTCCACCGGCAGCTCGACCGCGACCGACCGCTGCGCCACCGCAAGAATGTCCGAGACCACGGCCACTGCCGTGGGTTCCCCGCCCGCGCCGTGCCCGCTGAAGACCACGTCGCCGCCGAAGCGCCCACTCGTCACGACCATGTTCTGCGTGCCATGCGACCACGCAATCGGCGAAGTCAGCGGCACCAGCATCGGGGCGACGCGCGCCTGCACCGCCTTGCCGTTCAACTGCGCGCGCGAGACCTGCCGGATCGTGCACTTCAGCTCCTTCGCGTACGCGAAGTCGATCGCTTCTACCGCCGAAATCGACTGCGTCGAAACCTTGTCCGGATCGATCTCCGCATGCAGCGCCACGCGCGAGAGGATGCAGACCTTCGCGCGCGCGTCGTAGCCGTCCACATCGGCCGAAGGATTCGCCTCCGCATAGCCCAGCGCCTGCGCGTCCTTGAGCACCGCCGAATAGCTCGCGCCGGACTCCATCTTGCTGAGGATGTAGTTGCAGGTTCCGTTCACGATCCCGCTGATGCGGGTGATTGCATCGCCCGAAAGCCCCTGCAAGATCCCCGCGATCACCGGCACGCCTCCCGCCACAGCTGCGCCGTGCATCAGCTGCACGCCGTGTTTTGCCGCGAGCTGGTTGAGTTCTGTCCCGCGATATGCGATCAGCTGCTTGTTTGCCGTGGCGACTGATTTGCCCGCAGCAAACGCCTTGCGCAGCCAGTTCTCCGCCGGATCCAACCCGCCGACCAGCTCAACCACGATCTGCGCGTCGGAGTTGATGATCTCGTCGAAGTTCTCCGTCCAAATCACGTTCGACGGCACGTACTTGGCCTTGTCAGACTTTCGCTTGCGCTTCACGTCGCGGTTGTAGATGTGCGTCAGCTGCAGGCCGGGAAACTTCTGCTCACTGAGAACCTTCGCCACCGAGCTGCCCACTGTGCCGAAGCCCACAAGCGCAATCTTTACCGGAGCAGAACCGTTTGAAACCGCACTCGCAGTCTTGTTCGCCATCGTCTTCGCTGCTTTCTTCGTCGCCATAGGTCAGTATTCGATCTTATTCGGCGTTGCTCGCCACTTGTCAAAACTCTCCATCGCCTCTTCGCCCAGCAGTCTCGCCGTGGGAATCTTCCGCTGCGCAACGGGCTTCGCAATCTCCGCATAGAGGAACGAATCATCGAAGCCGATCGCTGTCGCATCCGCCGCGGTATTGCCGTAGAAGATCGCGTCGCACCGCGACCAGTAGAGCGCGGCCAGGCACATCGGGCACGGCTCGCAGCTGGTGTAGACCGTGCAGCCGCGTAGCTGGAAACTGCTCAGCGCCTTGCACGCCGCGCGGATCGCCGTCACCTCGGCATGCGCCGTCGGATCATTCATCGCAGTCACCTGATTCACGCCGGTTGCAACGATCTCGCCAGCGCGCTCGATCACGCAGCCAAAGGGCCCGCCGCCACGGGAGACATTCTTTGTAGCCAGCGCAATCGCCCGCCGCATAAAATCCGGATTTGCCTTGGTCGTGCTGATTATGGCCTCTCGAACCCGAAATGACCGCTCCATCTACAGTTATACGCACGGCCCGGTCGAAGATAATAGCCAGCATGGCACCGGCATGTACATCCGAACGGCACGCCTTTGTCTCCGAGCGCGTCGTCACGCCTGAAGGCACACGCCGCGCCGCGCTCCTGGTGGAAGATGGCGTGATCCGTGCAATCTGCGCGCCGCAGGAATTGCCTGCCGATGTGCCTGTGACTGACTTCGCTTCCCGCGCCATTCTTCCCGGCCTGGTCGATTCGCACGTCCACATCAACGAGCCGGGCCGAACCGAATGGGAGGGCTTTGCCACTGGCACGCGTGCCGCGGCCGC
>DATNAU010000043.1:0-15237 GCA_035572415.1 Acidobacteriaceae bacterium | reverse complement strand
CCCCAGTCCCCAGTCCCCAGTCCCCAGTCCCCAGTCCCCAGTCCCCAGTTCCCAGTTCCTGCCTCTCCTGTGACACTCCACAAACTGTCCCAACCCCGCCCCACTGCCTCCGCACATTCCTGTCTCATCATTCTTGCGGCGAGATCACTTGAGTTCGAACCTCTCTCCGCCCCAGAGATGAATGGGTGCCCCACATCTCGATTCTGAGATGTGGGAACACTCACACCAAATCATCTCGGGTGCCGGGTGCCCCATCCAGGCTCCGCTTGGGTGGGCCTCGCGCCACAGATATCTTGGGTTGCCCTATCCGTACGCGCATTTTGCGGACGGGGTGGGAAAGAACAAAGCCGGGTGCCCCATCCAAGCTCCGCTTGGGTGGGCCTCGGAGTAGCAGCGGGCTTCAGCCCGCGGAAAAGCCGCGCCGCACAATCGGGGCTTCAGCCCCGGGTCAGATCGATGAAGCCGTCATCCCGAGCGAACGTGCCACCGCAGTCGAGCGTCCCCGCATTTGCTTTTCGCACGAAATACAAAACAGAAACGCACGGAGCCGCACATATGCCCCTTCTCTCCCAGCAAACCCTCCGCCGCCTCCTCGCCCTCGCCACTCTCACCCTTTTCTCCGCCGCCCTCGCCCTCGCGCAGGACGCGCCCCGGCAATCCAGGGACCCGGCTCGTCCACCCGCATCATCGCTGGTTCACTCGGCGTCTTACAACACGCCGAAATTAACCGAATGGAACTCACTCACCGAAATCAATCCATCCGGAAGGCTCTTCGTCGTGACACGCGCCGATCCCACGCATCGGCATACCTGTCGCGTCCAGTCCTTCAGCTTGGATCAACTGATCTGCAAAGGTCATCGCAGGAGCGCATTCCGCGCGCAAGACGTCGCAGCTCTCATCGTCCCCGGTAATCACATTTCACAGCGCATCTGGCTCGCAATCGGCAACGCTGAACTAGGCGCGGCCATCTGGGGAACCATCGTCCTCGCACCTGTATGTCCCCTCTGCGCGGCAGCTACCGCCTTCGGAGCTTTCAGCGCTCTTGGCTTCGCAGCCACCACCCTGATGTGCGACAACGTGCCCGATCGCCTCCTCTACCTCGCGCCCTCCCAAACCCTCCAGGTCAAACTTCGCTACTGACCCTCACCCCCTCGCCCCGCACACCCCGCTCGAACCTCGGACCACGCCCCTCGACCCGTAAAACGTGTCAAGCCCCGAAATTGCTTAACTCCTTCTCCTTCAGCCACATCGATGTGGCATTAATCCCTCCCCAACCTGCTATCATTAAATCAGTAGAAAAAATCACCAGCCCCGGCCATCCGCCGGGGCTTTTTATTTGCGCCGCCAAGTCAATGATTTTCAAGACACATAGCCGCAAGCCTTTTGTTTTCAAAAACCTGCGGATCATATCGCTGCAAACTTCTCAATCCAGGGAACATAAGTATTAGGGGGAGGGGTATCCAATGCCGAGAACCAGCCGTTGCACCTACACCACGCCGGACGACACTCCATGCCGTGCCTTCGCCGCCAGCCGCTCGCGGCTCTGCCAATTGGCATAGCCGCCAGGCCGCCCTTGACCGTCGCCGCGCCCGCGCCCTCACTCGCAGCTGTACCGTCCGCATCGGGCCGCTCCATACCCGTCGCGCCATTCTGAATGCCGTGAACCGTGTTCTGCAGCCTCTCGCTGCTGGAACACTGCCGATCCACCGAGCCTCCAGCTATCTCCGCCGCATCCATCTTGCGGTACTCGATCTCAATCGCCTTCACCATAGCGAGAATCACGAAACCATAGGCATTCCGCACCTCGCCCACCCGCTCGCACCTCGCACCCTGCACCTCGAACCCTCGATCGCCGATTTGCTCTCCCTCATCCAGCCTCCTACAATCGAAGAAACTCCCGCCATCCGGCGCCTCCTTCAACCCGCAGTCCACAACCGCTCGCATCGCCCAGGCAGTCAACGACCACCCGCATACAAAAATCAGCCGGCCGCAACGGACAACGCACAACGAAGAACGGACAACGCCAGCACATGATCACTACTCCAGTCCCCGAAGCTCTCACCTTCGACGATGTCCTCCTCGTGCCCGCCTACTCCGAGGTGGTTCCCACCCAGGTCAGCACCCAAACCCAGCTCACGCGCTCGATCACGCTCAACACGCCGCTGATGTCCGCCGCCATGGACACCGTCACCGAATCGCGCCTCGCCATCGCCATGGCGCAGCAGGGAGGCATGGGAGTCGTCCATCGCAACCTCACCATTGACCAGCAGGCCGGCGAGATCGACAAGGTCAAGCGCTCCGAGTCCGGCATGATCGTCGACCCCGTCACCATCTCGCCAGACCAGCCCATCGCCGCCGCGCTCGAACTCATGCGCCGCTACAAGATCTCCGGCGTCCCCGTCACCCGCAACCAGAAGCTTGTCGGCATCCTCACCAATCGCGACCTCCGTTTCGTCTCCCGCACCGACATTCCCATCGACGATGTGATGACCAAGCAAAACCTCATCACCGTCCCCGTCGGCACCACGCTTGAGCAGGCCGAAGAGATCCTCCATCAGCATCGCGTCGAGAAGCTTCTCGTCGTCAACGATGCCTACGAGCTCAAGGGCCTCATCACCGTCAAGGACATCCAGAAAAAACTCAAATACCCGAACGCTTCCAAAGACTCGCAGGGCCGCCTCCGCGTCGCCGGGGCCATCGGCGCAACCGGCGACTACATGGAGCGCGCCGCAGAACTCATCAAGGCCCGCGTCGATGCCCTCGCCATCGACTCCGCCCACGGCCATTCCTCGCGCGTGCTCGAAGCCGTCGCCGATGTGAAGAAGCGCTTCCCGGATGTCGACCTGCTCGCCGGCAACATCGCCAGCTACGACGGCGCGATGGCGCTGATCGACGCTGGCGCAGACGCCGTCAAGGTTGGCATCGGTCCCGGCTCCATCTGCACCACGCGCATGGTCACCGGCGCAGGCATGCCGCAGATCACCGCCATCGCCGAGGCCTCGCGCGCCGCCGCAAAGCGCGGCGTCCCCATCATCGCCGACGGCGGCATCAAGTACTCCGGCGACCTCACCAAGGCCATCGCGGCCGGAGCATCCGTCGTCATGATCGGCTCGCTCTTCGCCGGCGTCGATGAGTCGCCCGGCGAGACCATTCTCTACCAGGGCCGCAGCTTCAAGGCCTATCGCGGCATGGGATCGCTCTCCGCCATGGCGCAAGGAAGCGGCGAGCGCTACTTCCAGTCCACCGAAGACATCGCCGCCGCTCCCGAACGCGCCTCGCTCACCGCCCGCGAGACCCCCGCCTCCAACCGCCTCGCCAAGTTCGTCCCCGAAGGCATCGAAGGCCGCGTCCCGCACCGCGGCCCGCTGGAGGCCATGGTCTATCAGCTCGTCGGCGGACTGCGCAGCGGCATGGGCTACCTCGGCTGCGGGTCGATCGAAGAGCTGCAAAAGAACGCGCGCTTCATCCGCATCTCCGGCGCGGGCCTCCGCGAGAGCCATGTGCACGACGTCATCATCACCCGCGAAGCGCCTAACTATCATGCGGAATAATGTGCGGCATGGGCACGGCTGGTCTAATCCGCTTTGAAAGGGCGCGGCTTCAGCCGCGCCATCCATGGACCTCAGAAAGAAAGGGACTTTAGTCCCTGAGGGGAACCCCCAAAATGCCCTTCTTCCCCGACCGCCCCGAGCGGGCGTCAGATCGCCGCTGGTGGCTCGCAGCCTGGCTGCCTGCCTTCCTCGCGGTCGGCGTCATCTGCGTCGAGTCCACCCAAACCTTCGGCGCGGAGAACACCAGCGCCTGGCTGCGCCCCATCTTCGAGCGCATCTTCGGTCACTTACAGGACGCCCGCTGGGAAACGCTCCACCACTACCTGCGCAAGACCGGCCACTTCATCGGCTATGGCGTCGTCGGCCTCACCTTCCTCCGCGCCTGGCTCATCGCGCTTGGCCGCCGCGTCCAGCCGTCCCTGCACACGTGGCGAATGCGTGCGACCGCACTCGCCATCGTCTGCGCCGCGCTGGTCGCCAGCGGCGATGAGTTTCACCAGAGCTTTCTGCCCGGCCGCACAGGCGTACCGTCCGATGTTGTGCTCGATACCTGCGGCGCCTGCGTTCTGTGCCTGCTTGTCTGGCTGGTTCGCTTCCGCCGTGCGCCGCATGGCTCTGAGCCGCTGCCTGCCGACTACTAACGCGCCTTGTAGCGCGTGTCCAGCACCATCGCATCAAAACAATGCCGCGCCGTGAATCCGAAGCTGCGATACAGCTCGACAGCTTCCTTGTTGCCCTCCGTTACCGTCAGCGTAATGGCCGAGAAGCCTGCGCGGAGCAGCGTCTGCGAGCTCTGCTCCAGCAGCACGCGTCCCAGCCCGCGCCCGCGGAATGCCGGCAGCACGCAAAGCTGTGTGATGTGCGCGACATCCTCCATCACGCGCGAGCAGAGAACCATCCCAATCAACCCGCGTGTGTGCCGGTCGCGCAGCAGCCAGGAGAAGTTCGGCTCAAAAACACCACACCCCGGAAACCGCACAATGTTGTGCAGGAAGCGCAGCGACCCGTGCAGTGAGCGGTACTGATCGTTGATCTGCGCGTCCGAATGGCCCACATAGCAGGCGTAGATCAGTTCGCCCGCAGCCTGATAGACCGGAGCGGTCCATTGCACCAGTTCCAGTTCGCGCGGCAGAGCGCCGGGCGTTGCAACCTCAACTGGCCGCCGCAGTTCGCGCTCCAGGAACAGCCGCGGATGGATGGTGAATTCCGGTCCCCGGAAGAGATCGGCAAATTCGCCCGAATTGAAGAGCAGCAGTTGCGATTCGACGCGGTCCACCGCCGGAGAATGCCGCAGCATTCCGATCATGTGTTCCAGCAGCACGCGGGTCGCATCCGCGTCCGCCATCGAACGATGGCCTGCGGCGAACGCGTCGCCGATCACGGCCTTGCGTCCTTCGTAAACCGCGAAGCTGTAACCGCACACGCGACCCTGGTCAAGCGCCACATAGCCGTTCAGGATGTGCGAGTCGAGATAGCCGAGCAGCAGCTCCGTGGAGCTGCGGTAGTCCCACCGCAGCCGCTCGCGCCAGATGTCCGCCTCGCGCTCCAGCAGCGGCCGCAGTTGCCGCGCGGAGAAGTGGCGCAGGTCCAGCACTTCGACTTGTGGAGTCACCGGCAAGCTCGACATAACACGGCCTTGCGAGGCAAGTTTCGCGCCGAACCAAGGTACCCGCTCGACTGCATGTTCGTCGAGAGCGATTCCCGAGAAAGGTCTAATGGAACGCGTAAACCCGATACACAGCCAATCCCTGCTCGGGATAAAGAAACAGCGGCGCATACACACGTCCGGCAAGCCATTTATCCAGTTGCGACGACTCCCGTGACGGGATCACCAGCAAATGCTCCGCATATGGCACGCCATCCTTGTAGTCGATCGGCTCTTCGTTGCGGTAGAACGCCAGCCCATAGACCATGTCGCGCTTCACATCGTGCACAGCGACTGGCCGCACATTGGGCGCGAGTTGTTGCATCTCGCGGGCCAGCGGGCGCGCGGAGTAGTTCAAATCAAGATCGCGCCCATGGAAGCCCAGCAGGAATACCATTGCGGCCAATACCGGGAAAAGCGTCGCGTTCCGCACATGGGAGATACCGCCGATGCGAATGGTCTGCACCACGGCGAAGAAGACCAGCGCCGCCGCCGCCGAAGCCGCAAGCAGCCAGCCGCGCGAGGGCACCAGCGTCTCATACACCATGTGCTGCGGCGCAAGCACAATGACGAAGGTCATCAGCGCGCACATTGCCCCATGCGACCACAGCAGCCATCCAGGCAGGCCCTGTTTGCGGATGCGATTCAGATAGTCGCCGGTGAGAATCGTGATCGGCGGGACCGCGGGAAGAATGTAGCCGGGCAGCTTGGATTCGGAGAAGCTGAAGAAAACTATCGGGAAGAGCGCCCACAGGACCAGGAACTCCGGGAAGGCGTCGCCGGTCCGCGGCACGCCGAAGTAGTGCTTCGGATGCAGGCGCACCTTCCATTCCGCGATCGAGTCGGCCATGGCCGCTGCCACCGCGCGCACTGCGATCACCGTCCAGGGCATCAGGCCCACGATTGCAACCGCGATGAAGTACCAGAACGGCTGCTTGTGCTGGTAAAGGTCGGTCGCGAAGCGCTTGAGGTTGTGCTGCACGATGAACTGCTCGACGAAGGTCGGGTTCTCGCGCTGCACGGCGATGTACCACGGCATCACCATGGCGAAGTAGAGCAGCAGCCCGGGGATCCAGATGGTTCGCCGCAGCGCGGTCCACTCGCGGCGAAGCCCGAGGAAAAGACAGATGATGCCCAGCGCCAGGAATGGAGCGACCGGCCCTTTCGCCAGTGTGGCCGCCGCGCCGAAGAAGTAGAGATCGAACAGCCAGTACTTCTTACCCGTCTCGTACCACGCATACCAGCCCAGCATGCCGATGCAGAACGGAGCCGCCAGCTGCATGTCGGTCGATGCGCCGCGGGAGAAGCCGATGATCGCCACGCAACTTGCGGTGATCAGCGCCGCGTCCAGTTGCCCGCCTGGCCGGAAGCGCCGCATATGCAAAAAGATCATCGCGATCAGCAACCACGCTCCCGTCGCTGAAGGCAGCCGAGCCGACCAGTCCGACACGCCAAACTCGCGAAAGAACTCCATTGCCCGCCAGTAGTAAAGCGCCGGCTTTTCCAGCCACGGATGCCCGTAAAGAATCGGCGTTACGGTGCCGGCATCAAGGCAGCGAGCGGAAGCCTTGATGTCTTTCCAGTGGAGGCTGCGGGGGACGATCTCCGCATGAAGTTCGCCGCAGACGCTGTTGTGCGCGGTGAGCATCTCGCGCGCGATCTGCGCATAGCGCGGCTCATCGGCGCCGACGAGTCCGACCTGATCGCCGCCAAAGATCGGAACCAGCCCGTAGAAGAGCAGCACGCTCGTCATCACCAGGAAGACGACGACCTCCCAGGGCTTGCCGCCGTGCAGTTCGACGAACTTCGTGCGCAGCCATGCTACTGCGGCTGCGCCAAAGCCGCGGCGCTGCTGCCCCTGCTCGGCGCTTGCGACGGGTTCTGCGGGTTCGGTCAGGAATTGCATCAACAGAGAAAGACCAGACGCGCGCTCGCAGGGGAGTGGAGCGAGACAAGGCTACCAGAATCAGCCGGCGGGCGGTGCCAACGTGCTTTAGTTTGTGGGGTATCGAACATAGGCAACTACGTCAGTTCGCCGGCTCCGCGGGATGTGCCGAGAGTTCAGTTCCCGGCTGTTCCTCACGCCGGCGCTCGCGCTTTCTGGAGCGCGCCAGAATCTCATCAATCCGGCCGGTCATGCGCTCCGAACGGTCGATCGCAAAGGTCAGTTCGGGCACATGGCGCACGCCCATGCGCTCCCGCAGTTGCGAACGGATGTAGCCGCGCGCCGTCATCAGTGCCGCCAGGGTGGGCTCCTCTTCCTCCTCGCTGCCGTCGACGGCGATGAAGATGCGGGCGCTCTTGCCGCCGGGCGCCAGCACGACATCGGTGACATGGCTCGGAGCAATGCGGGGATCGGAAAGCTCGCCCTCCAGCATCGCCCCGATCTCTTCGGAAAAGGTGCTGGCGACGCGCTGGCGATGATGAGTACGGCCTCTTGGTTCAGGCATTAAAGCGAATTCCTCAAACACTCAAGCATACCAAATCCCAGGCGCTCACCGCATCGCTTTTGCGCGCATTTGCGGTGCTCCAGCTTAGAAAAGGCATGAAGTAAAGTTACTCGCCCCCTCAACTGATGAGAACGCCGCTCGGGGTCGGCAGTCTGGTGCTCCTGCATGACCAAGCCAGCCCGAAGTCGTCTGAGCGGTACAAGCTGCCAGTTCTATCAACAACCGCAATTGAGGGGCCGCTTACGGTGATGCAACCAGTGTCAACGATACCTTCGGTCCATGCCGGCATCCCTCCTTCGACGGCCACGGTCTCTCCATCCGGGCTGATCGGCCGACGATAAATTCGTCCCTGTGTCGCAAAGTGATCTGTTGACGCGGAGACAAGAATGTCATCGCCCGAGAACGTCACCGCAGAGCAGTACGACGCGTGTAGGCCGTCCCGTTCAATGGTCCACGTTGCTCCTGCGTCATAGCTAATACAAAGGCCCATAGCGGACGCCGCGACGACGATATCCGGATCTGCCGGGTGCGCATGCACTTCATGAACATCCCTGTTGATGTCTATGGTGGGTCGCCAGGTCCTTCCGCCATCCGTTGAACGCGGAATGCCTCCCACGTGAACGTTGGCGAACAGTATGCTTCCGTTTGAATTCGCCGCAACCGAGCGGATGCCCAGCGGTGGCCCGAGACGCCGCCCATTAACAATTGCAGAACCGGCAAACCATTCATCTCGCCCCGCGATGTTGTCGAAACTATCGATAGGATCGAGCACACTACTTCCATGGCTCAACCGCAGCATGTGTGCATCGTCCGTTCCCACGTAGATGTCGTCTCTAACGGCCATGCAGCACGAAAGCTCAAACTCGCTCGTAGCGATGGTCGCCCATTCGCCGCTTGGGGCACGCCTGCGCAGCGAATGTGAACCGACGATGGCGAGCGCACCGCCACGTCCATCCGGTGCGAGCCCCCTGACGGACTGGTTCGCTATCTCCTGCGTGTGCCTGTCGCCGGCGACTGCGAAAAGCCCATCGCCCCACGTCGCTACAAGTATCGTCGGTTTCGTCACGGCCTCACCGTTCTCTCCCGCTTCCGGAGTTGTCAACTGATCCATTTCCTCGGATCGCGTTTTTATTCAACCACCATCTCCACCCACGAATCGACAATCTCCGCGCCCAGCGAGGCCGCCAGCCGGTTCAGCGCGTCGTCAATCTCGCGCATCTGGCCGGCGAGATAATCCGCCGAGTTCGAGATCGCCACCAGCCCCAGCGTCGCGCGGTTCCACAGCGCCGCATCGTCCAGTTCCGCCACGGAGACGTTGAAGCCATGCCGCAGCTTGTCCTTCATCGACCGCACCACCTGCCTGCGGTCCTTGATGGACTGCGCGTGCGGAATGGCGATCTCGACGGTGAGCTTCGCGATTGGCACAACGATTCCGAGTCTACGCTCGCGACTCGCCCGAATGTCATTACTGGTCGCTCGGATTCGCGATCCGAGAGAAAGAAGTATCGAGCGTGGTTCATTCACACACGGAGGTATTTCTTCACAGCGAGCAACATTGCAAGATGAGTAAACAAGGGCCGAGGTTCGCCGTTCGAGGTTCGGGATAGGGAAATGCGATTTCGGAAATCCGATTCGCGGACCGCAAAGCCTGGAGCGCAAAGCGCCAGGAAGCACGCACAGCAGCACACGAGGGAGCAGCAGAAAATGGGTGAGATGGACGATCTCCGCATTCAATATCAGGAAGAGGCGCCTAAGGCCGCGACCATCAAGGTGATTGGCGTGGGCGGCGGGGGCAATAACGCCGTCAACCGCATGATCGCGGCGCGCATGGAAGGCGTCGAGTTCATCTCCGCCAATACGGATGCGCAGGCGCTGCAACTTTCAAACGCTCCGGTGAAACTACAACTTGGCGTCAAGCTCACCAGTGGTCTGGGTGCGGGCGCGAACCCGGATGTGGGCCGGCGCGCGGCGCTCGAAGACTCCGACAAGATCATTGAGGCGCTCGAAGGCGCGGACATGGTGTTCGTCACCGCAGGCCTTGGCGGCGGAACAGGTACCGGTGCCGCGCCAGTGATCGCATCGCTGGCCAGTGAGATGGGCGCGCTCACCGTCGCGGTCGTCACACGCCCATTCGCATTCGAGGGCAAACGCCGCATGATGCAGGCCGAGCGCGGCATGCAGGAGCTGCTTGAGTCCGTCGACACCCTGATCGTCATCCCGAACGAGAAGCTGCTCGCCGTCGCGAAAGACGCGGGCTTCTTTGAGAGCTTCCGCATCGCCGACGACGTGCTGCGGCAGGGCGTGCAGGGCATCTCGGATATCATCACCATTCCCGGCGTCATCAACCGCGACTTCGCCGACGTAAAGACCACGATGGCCGGCATGGGTTATGCCGTGATGGGCACAGCCATGGGCCGCGGCCAGAATCGAGCGATGGACGCTGCGATGGCGGCCATGGCGAGCCCGCTGCTCGAGTCCGGCGCCATCGACGGAGCGCGCGGCATCCTGATCAACATCACCGGCTCCTCGACGCTGAAGCTGAGCGAAGTGAATGAAGCCTCGACCATCATCCAGAACGCGGCGCATGAGGACTGCAACATCATCTTCGGGGCGGTGCAGGACGAGCGCATGAAGGATGAGGTGAAGATCACCGTGATCGCCACCGGATTCAAGCAGGACCTGCCCGAGCGCCGCGCGCGCATGCTTTCTGAAGCGACCATGCCTGTTTCTGACTACCAGGTTCCGATCAAATCATTGGGAACGGGCCGCTCTGCGAAAGCCGAATCTGGCGCGCTGTTCGCCAGTGAAGAGCGTGAAGCACGCGAGATGAAAGCCGCCGCGCCGCGCGCCAAGAAGGAAGCTGCTCCCGCGGCGGACTCCGAAGAGCATGAAGGAATGCTGCACGGTCGGCGTATCTGGATCGATCCGACAGAGATTGAGGATACCGCGCCGCTCGCCGGCACGCCGCCTGAATCCACTGATGAAGCCTCGGTGCCCGAGTTCGTTGCGCGCAAAGAAGTTCGCGAACCGGAGCTTGTTCCCGTCGCGGCGTCAGCTTTCGATGATGATTTCTTCCACACTCCATCGCGCGGACGCATGATGGATAGCGCTGGTTCGGTCCCGGCGTCCGGGCCCGCACCCCGCGAGCAACAGGGCGTCGCTCAAGCCGAGCACGCCGAGGCCGATGAACTGGATATCCCTGCCTTTCTCCGCCGCAGCCACTAAGGTGCCTGAAAAGGGCGTTCTGAAAGGGCGCGACTTCAGTCGCGCCGTCCGCAGGAGGAGGAACGAACGGGCTTCAGCCCCTGAGGGAAACGATATTGCTGCAAAAACAGGGCGGCACAGGTATCCTCTCCAAACCGTCACATTTAGCCGCTTTCCGGGTCTAAATGGATAGCAGCCGGTGGGGCGGTTCGACAAAGGACGCTGATCGTTTTGCTGCACTTGTGCGCAGAGGCATTTGGCTGCGTTGTCCGCCTGACTCTTTGCGCCCCATAGTGGCTGCTTTGGGTGTTATGGATAGCACCTCCGGGCTATGGCCCCGGAAGGGCGTTTCAGATCGAATAAACGGGACGTCGCGACGTGGCCTCGGATAACCGTTTGCCACTCTGCACATCGAACCATACAGGTACGTAGAACGGGATCGGCTGGCAAACACCGGCGAACTGAAGCATCAACCCCTCGGGAGAAACACACGTACATGGGCCGGAAAGACTGCTGGAACATTGGATCATCTTTGATCTGCCTTCTTCTCTCAATCCTCGTTGCGGGCCTCGCGCCGGTGGCGGCGCAGACGACTGCCAAATCCGAGCAAAGCCACTGGGTGAGGCATAAGAAGGCTGTAGCCCACACCGCGCACGCGACCAAATCAAGCAGGACTGCTGCGTCCCATGTGCGCACGGTCTCTACGCGCACCCATACCTCAGCCCACGCTGCCATCCGGCGCACCAGCACCACCGTGCGTGGCACAGCACACGCAACTCGCGCTGTTCTCACGGTGCGTCGTCATCGTTATTACGAGCGCTTCAGCGGCAACTCGTTCCTCGAAGATCCCGGAACAGGCGACATCACCGCCGGCGAAGATCCAGTCGTTCGCGCCGCCGCCATCCAGGCGCTGGGCAACATGAACGGTACGGCGGTCGCGATCGATCCCAATACCGGCCGCATCCTGGCGATGGTGAACCAGAAGCTCGCGCTCTCCTCCGGCGCCGAACCCTGCTCCACCATCAAGCTGATGGTTTCGCTTGCCGCGCTCGACGAGGGCCTCATCACTAAGGACACGCCGGTCAACCTGGGCGGGCATTACACGATGAACCTGACCACCGCGCTGGCCAAGTCCATCAATCCCTATTTTGAGACGCTGGGCCGCGAACTCGGCTTTGAGCGCGTGAAGCACTATGCGAACGAGTTCGGCCTCGGCGAGCTTGCCGGCTACAACATCCAGGGCGAGCAGTTGGGCGTCTATCCCGACCAGCCGCTGCCCGAGAAGCAAGGTGGCGTGGGCCGCATGTGCAGCTTCGGGGAAGGAATCTCCATGACGCCGCTGCAGTTGGGCGCTCTGGTCTCCGCCATGGCAAACGGCGGCACGCTCTACTATCTGCAGCATCCGCAGACGCCCGAAGAAGTCGCCGACTTCAAGCCGATGATCAAACGCACGCTCGACATCGCCCCGCTGGTGCCCGAGATGCGCGACGGCCTTGAGGGCGCGGTCAATTACGGCACCGCGCGCTCGCTGCATGCCGAGTTCCATGAGTTCCCCGTGATGGGCAAGACCGGCACATGTTCGGACGACGGCACGCGCTTCGGCTGGTTTGCCAGCTACGCCAACACGCCGACGGGCAGTATCGTCACCGTCTTTTTCATCGAGGGTGGCCGCCCCAGCTTTGGCCCCCATGCAGCCGAACTCACCGGCAACTTCTACAAGGCCCTTTGGGATGCGAACTACTTCGATCCAAAGGGTGGCCCCCAGATGGCGTCCAACGCGTTCAGTGTCAGCCGCGCCGATTAGCCCGCGATTGAGGTCTTTAGTTGGAGTTTCGGCCCGGTTTTCCACGCAGATTCGATTTTTCTTCGCCGCCGCCCATTTTGGTGCTATGATCCCTTGGAATGACTTCCCACCGAGGAGACTCGCACCGTGGCCGATGACCGCAATCGCGCAATAGAAGCAGCCCTTTCAGCACTGGACAAGCAGTTCGGCAAGGGCTCCGTCATGCGCCTTGGCTCGAAAGAGGCGGTCGTGCCCATCTCGGTCATCTCGACCGGATCGATCTCCTTTGACGCCGCCCTCGGCGTAGGCGGAGTGCCTCGCGGCCGTGTGGTTGAGATCTACGGACCGGAATCCTCCGGCAAGACCACCGTTACCCTGCAGATCGTCGCCGAGGCGCAGCGCGCCGGCGGCCTGGCCGCATTCGTTGACGCCGAACACGCGCTCGATCCCGGTTACGCCAAGAAGCTCGGCGTGGACATCGACAACCTGCTCATCTCCCAGCCGGACTACGGCGAGCAGGCGCTCGAGATCGTCGAAGCGTTGGTTCGCTCGGGCGCGATCGACGTTCTCGTAGTCGACTCTGTCGCCGCTCTTGTTCCCAAGGCCGAACTCGACGGCGAAATGGGCGAGGCGCAGATGGGCCTCCAGGCCCGGTTGATGAGCCAGGCGCTGCGCAAGCTCACCGGAGCCGTCTCGAAGTCGCGCACCTGCCTGATCTTCATCAACCAGATCCGCGAGAAGATCGGCGTCATGTTTGGCAACCCAGAGACCACCACCGGCGGCAAGGCGCTCAAGTTCTACTCCTCGATGCGCATCGACATCCGCCGCATCGGCGCGGTCAAGGAAGGCGACGTGGTTGTCGGCTCGCGCACCAAGGTCAAGGTGGTCAAGAACAAGGTCGCCGCGCCCTTCCGCGACGCCGAGTTCGACATCCTTTATGGCGAGGGCATCTCGCGCGAGGGCGACACACTGGATCTGGCAGTCCTCCACAATATCGTGGAGAAGAGCGGGGCATGGTATAGCTTTCAGGGCGAACGCATCGGCCAGGGCCGCGAGAATGTTCGTGGCTTTTTCAAGGAGAACAAGGATGTGTTCGCTCGCGTCGATGGCGAGCTGCGCAAGAAGCTCGGCCTTGGCGCGTCCTCGGTGGGCGCTGAGGTGCCCGCAGCCCCCAGCAATGGCGCTGCCGCCGCGCAGGAAGCAGTGAAGAGCAAAAAATAGCGACGCCTTGTCAGCGTCATTCTGGATCGCGTTCCTGCGATCCAGAATCTACGGATATGTTCGGCCTACGTGCGTCGCTTCAGCCGTGCCACAGACTAGCTCACGATCGGCCTGCCCAGCGAGACGACCTCACGCCCGGCCGTCGCATTCAGAATTTCCAGGAACGCCACCAGCAGCGCATCGATGCCTGTCGCCAGGCCGAACCAGCCGCCTGCTCTCCCGGTGCCATGGCCGAAGTCACCGGCAGCCAGCAGGAAGAACGTGATCGTGAGCAGCAGAAAGATGCTCCACACGCCTTTGCTCAGCCGGAAGCTGACGATCCACAGCAGCAGCGTGAAGACACCCCACATCAGCAGTGTTGCCCCACCTGCCGCAGGCGGGGGTGCCTTTAGCCATCCCGCGCCGACCGTCCAGTTCAGCAGCGCGAACCACCACCAGAACAGGCCATACGAGGTGAATGCGACCATGCCGAAGGTATTGCCGGTGCGGAATTCCAGGATGCCGGCAATGATCTGCGCGACGCCGCCGTAGGCGAAAGCCAGCGGCACCACCACAGGAACGGCCTCCCGCGGCAAAAGGCCGGCATTCACCGCACTGAGCACGACCGTTGTGAGGCCGAATCCGGCAAGGCCGAGCGGGGCGGGGTTGGCGAGCTTTGCGGCAGGGACAGAGTTGGGCGAGTCGGGCATCCGAAAGAACTCCTGTGTGATGGGCTTGATTGTGCGCACCCATCATATCCACCGAACCGTGGAGCGCAATACCGCTCCTCAAAGAAATCTCGCATTGCCGCGCTTGGTGCGGTCTGTCCGTGCAGATGCGAAAGGCGCCCGATCGGGCGCCTTTGCTGCTCATAACCTGTTAGCCGGAGTTTTTATTGGGCATCGATCGGCGGTGCGATGTTCTCTGTGCCGCCGGAACCGCCAGATCCAGCGGGACGGCCGCCGCGCCAGCGCCCTCCGTTCGGAGCAGTTGCGCCATTCGCGCCGGGTGCTTGCGATCCAGCCGCCTGCCCATCGCGCGAGGGCCGCTCATGCAGCTTCGTCCACTGCTCTGGGGTCAGCACGCCGCGGATCGAGAGCAGCATCTTCGCATTCGCCTTCTCCAGGTCGGCGCGCGCGTTGGCTACCTTGTCAATCTGCGCTGATGCTTTTGCCGTATCCACAGGGTTGGCATCCATGATCGGTCCCAGCATCACCTGCTGCTTTTCCAGGTTGGCGCGCAGGTCAATCAAGTCCAGCCGGCTGTGCTCCACAATCTCGTCCATCCGGCGCGTCTGGTCCGCAGTCAGACTCAGGCGTTCCGCGATCCGCGGGTTCTTCCACCACATCCCGCCGGGTCCCATGTGGAAGCCGCCCATCTCGCCGCGTCCGCGGTCACCGCCCC
>DATNAU010000042.1:0-25178 GCA_035572415.1 Acidobacteriaceae bacterium | reverse complement strand
GCCCTTCTTGAGCACCTCGGAGGGGTGCTTGATGCGCTTGGTCCAGCTGAGGTTGGAGACGTGCACCAGGCCGTCAATGCCATCTTCAATCTCGATGAAGGCGCCGAAGTCCGTAAGGTTGCGCACGCGGCCTTCCACGATCGCGCCGGTGGGGTATTTATCCTCCAGCTGCTCCCACGGGTTGTCCTGGAGCTGCTTCATGCCGAGGGAGATGCGGCGGTCGTTCGGGTTCACGTTCAGGATGATGGTCTCGACCTCGTCGCCGGGCTTCACCATTTTCGACGGGTGCTTCATCCGCTTGGACCACGTCATTTCCGAGACGTGAACCAGACCCTCGATGCCCTGCTCGAGCTCGACGAATGCGCCGTAGTCGGTGACGGAGAGAACGCGGCCCCGCACGTGAGCGCCGATCGGATAGCGCTCAGTGGCGTCAAGCCACGGGTCGGGCGTGAGCTGTTTGAAGCCAAGGGAGACGCGCTGCTTCTCCTTGTCGAACTTGAGGACCTTCACCTGGATCTCGTCGCCGACATTGACCAGGTCGCGGGGGTGGGTCAGCCGGCCCCAGCTCATGTCCGTGATGTGCAGCAGGCCATCGAGGCCGCCAAGATCGACGAACGCGCCGTAGTCAGTCAGGTTTTTGACCGTGCCGGTGAGGACGGAACCTTCCGCCAGTGTGGTCAGGGTGACGGATTTCCTGGCGTTCTGGTCCTCTTCCAGAATCTCCTTGCGGCTGACCACGACATTACCGCGCTTTTTGTTGAGCTTGATGACGCGGACTTCGATCTCCTGGCCGATGTAGCCGTCCAGATTGCGAACGGGTCGAATCTCAATCTGCGAACCCGGCAGGAATGCCTTGATGCCGATGTCAACGGTAAGGCCGCCCTTGACGCGGCTGACAACCAAGCCCTTGACCGGCGTCTTTTCCGCGACTGCCTTTTCGAGGGTGTCCCAAATTTTGTGGCGGAGCGCCTTTTCATGGCTGACGAGATAGCCGCCCTCGGGCTCTTCGCGCTCGACAACAACTTCGATCGAGTCGCCCGCCTTGAACTTGGGATTGCCGTGGATATCTGTGACCTGCTCGATCGGGATCAGCCCCTCGGACTTCAATCCAATATCGACGACGACGTGCTTGTCCGTGACCTTGACCACGGTGCCGGTAATCACGGCCTCTTCCTGGGTCAGGGTTTGCGCGGTTGCGGTTTCGGCCGCCTGCTCGCGGTCGAAACTGGCGAGTGCGGCGGCAAAATCTGCTGCGTCGTAGTCGGGTTCGTCGGCGGACGCGGAGATATGCTCCACAGTCGCGGGGTTGGGGTTGATCTCGTTTGACAGCTCAGTCTGCTCGGCTGTCGCTTCAGGCGCCAGGGTTTCCAGTTCGGTGTTCAGGGGTTTGCTCTCGGTTGGATTGGACACTTCAGATGTCATTGATGCGTTACTCCGGACCCAAGTTTCATTCCACGCCTGCGTCACTCAACTGAGATGGAGTCCAGGTCATCCAGAGGGGACGCGCTGGCTTCCGCCCGTTGCAGCCGCGGCAGGGCAGAGATGAAAAAACTTACAGCTGCTGCACTTGGATCCACACGCAGTGGCTTACTAAAAAGAATAACCCGGCGCGGAGGGAGAGTCAACGCAACGGGGCGCGTATTGGGAGCGGCATGCACGTGCGCAACGCGCGTCAGATGCGGGTTTTTGTGTATCCGCAATTTTCGCGGCTTTTAAGTTTCTGCAGAGTAGGGGATGGGCCAGCTATACTCCGGCGCATGGAGCGACTGTGGACGCCGTGGCGCTATGACTACATCACAGGTCAGAAGCATACCCGCTGGCCGGGTGTGCCGGATGTTCTGGAATGGCCCGGACCTCGGCCGGACCCTGAGGGCGGCCCCGATGCCGGCAACCCGGGCGGCGGATGCGTGTTCTGCAACCTGATCGCGGCGGCCGACTATGCGATTGGACAGGGAATGGCCGCCGATGACGCCGAGCGCGCGGTGCGGCTGGTCGCCCGCGGGCGGGCCTGCTATCTCTGCCTGAATGCTTTTCCTTATTCCACCGGCCACGTGCTGGTGGTGCCTTATCGGCATGTGGATTCGCTTGCCGGAATGACTGCGGAGGAGGCGCAGGAGATGATCGGTATGGCGCAGCAGGTGGAGCGGACGCTGGGAGAGGTCTATCGGCCAGCGGGGATGAATTTCGGAGTGAATCTGGGCGAGGCGGGCGGGGCAGGGATCGCCGCGCATGTGCACATGCATGCCCTGCCCCGGTGGGCGGGAGACACCAATTTTATGACTGTCACCGCCGACACGAGGGTGTTGCCCGAGGCGCTGGACACAACCTGGGCGAAGCTGCGCGCCGCGTGGGCTGAAATTGGCCACTGAAGACCGGCGGCGGTTACGCGCCAGCCAGAAGTAACCCGAATTTAATAGAGATATCCACCGCAAACAGCGTTACTGTTGGGTATAGAGAAGCAACGGCACGGCGTTAGGAATCATCTCACTCCAGTCACGGTTGAACGAGGATTTCAACTCAATAGGAGGGACAGATGGCCACGATCCCGAGCAATATTGCACGTCTCCACGCCTCCTTGCCTGGGCTGCGTTTACAGCCCGGCGCATCGGTAACCCCAGTAACCCAGCGGCTCCAATTTCCAAGCCCACGACCCACACTGCGCACGGCGAGCCTGTTCTCGCTGGCGAAAGAGCCGGAGGATGCACGTCTGACCGGCGGCACGCGTTCGCTGGACCGGCGCCTGCTGGCGTTGAATCTAACAGCCCCATTTGCCAAAGCGAAGCCGGTGCGCTCCGCACCCGCGCCGCAACGGATGGCGGCTCCTGTACGTCCTACTGCCGCATAACTGCGATTTGAGCAGAGTTCAGGCTGGATCGAGCGCGATCCGGCCTTCACGTTTTAATGCCTTCCGAGTGGCGATGATCGCTATTGCGTTGCAAGCCGCTGAGGACCAGCTGCCGGCGGGCTCCCGGGGGGTGCAGCCGTTTGTTCTCCGCGTCCGCGACGATTTGCGCGGGGTTCTCCGACACGCGTCACTTCGACGTTTGTAATCTTCCAGGCTCCGCCTGGGCTGCGCATGTAAACGCGCGTGTAGCGATAGGTGCCGTGCATCGGCTCGCCATCATTGGTGCCCTCCACTTCCGCTTTGCCGGTGACGATGGCGGTCGGCCCGGTAAGTTTGACCTTCATGTCGTCCAGATCGATTTTGGTCAGCTTGAGCGCGCGACTGCGTATGCGGTCCAGCTGCTGCATCTTGGTAACGACCTGGCCATTCATGGTGATGCCGACGTAGTCATCGGAAAGCAGCTTGTCCATCGCGTCGACATCGTTGTTCAACTGTGCGGTCCGCCAGCTTTGCTCGAGCTTTTCCACCTGATGCTTGGCATCGTCTTTGTGCTGGGGCTGGGTATGCTGCCGGCGTTGCGCGCTTGCAGGGACTGCGACGAATGTGGCCAATAGGGTGCTGAACACAGCGAATGCCGCAAACCGATATGCGCCGCCATTTGTGTTGCAGCCCGCAAAACCCGCGAAATTTTGTGCCAACCGTGCCATGACCGTACCGGATACTAGTCCGGTTAGACACGGGGAGTCAAAGGAAAGTCGTGCGAAGTTACGCTGGGAGTGTTACCGGGTCCGTGGTGCGGAAATTTGGCGGGTAAATAAGCGAGACAAATACTACTCGACTGCGTGCAACCCTTCGCGTGAGCGGTCCTTCATGAGCTGATAAAGACCGCCGGTGGCATATTCCTTGAAGTGCGTGGAATTGCGGTGGGCCTCAAGCGCGGCTTCGTTTTTATACTGCTCATAAATCAGGACGGTCGCCGGCTCGCCCTCGACGAAATGGGCGATGTAGGTGACGCAACCGGGCTCTAGGCGGGAGGCGGCAGTGAGCTTGCGGAGGATGTCTTCGATTGTGGCGCGGTCTTTGTCGTCAAACTTCATGCGGACGGTGAAGCTGATCATGATTACTCCTCCAGCGCCTTCGCAAACTCGGGCAGCAGCATGGTCTGGTCGCGCTCCGGGCCGGTGGAGATCATACCGATCTTCGCGCCAGTCTCGCGCTCGACGAATTTGAGGTATTCCTGCGCGGCTTTGGGCAGCTTGTCGTAGTCGGTGATGCCTTCGGTGGAGGTGTTCCAGCCCTTGAGTTTGGTGTAGATGGGCTGGATGGATTCGAAGCCGCGAATGTCGGCGGGGACCACGCCGGTCTGCTTGCCGTTGATCTTGTAGCCGGTGCAGACGGGGATGTCGGCGCACTGGTCGAGCACGTCCATCTTAGTGACGACGAGCCATTCCGTGCCGTTGATCATGTTGGAGTAGCGGAGCAGTGGCAGGTCGAGCCAGCCGCAGCGGCGCGGACGACCGGTAACGGCGCCGTACTCCTGGCCGCGGGCACGGATGAGGGTGGCGGACTCATCGTGGATCTCTGTAGGGAACGGCCCTTCGCCGACGCGCGTGACGTAAGCCTTGGTGACGCCGACGACGGTGCCGATGAAGGTGGGACCGACGCCCGTGCCGATGGTGGCGCCGCCGGCGGTGGCCGAGGAACTGGTGACGAAGGGATACGTGCCGTGGTCGATGTCGAGCAGCGCGCCCTGGGCGCCCTCGAACATCACCTTCTGGCCGGATTTTATGGCGTTGTTCAGCAGCACGGCGGTGTCGGTGACGAAGGGCGCGATCTGTTCGGCGGCGCGGGCGTACTCGTCGTAGATGGCCTTGGGGTCGAGCGGCTCGGTGCCGAAGAGCGCCTGCGCGATGGTGTTCTTCTCATAGCAGGCGTTGTTGATGTGCGTGCGCAGCAGCGCGGAGTTGAGCAGGTCAACGACGCGGAGCCCGCTACGGTGCATCTTGTCCTCGTAGGCGGGGCCGATGCCGCGGCTGGTGGTGCCGATCTTTGTGCGGCCGGGCGCGTTCTCGGCGGCGAGCTCGATCATGCGATGGTACGGCAGGATGACCTGCGCGCGGTTGGAGACGAAGAGCTGGCCGTCGACGGGCAGGCCGGCGTCGCGGAGCTTTTTGACCTCGCTCAGGAAGGCCATGGGGTCGAGGACGACGCCGTTGCCGATGACGCCTTTGCACTCCGGGCGGAGGACGCCGCAGGGGATCAGCTGGAGGACGAACTTTTTGCCGGAGATGATGACGGTGTGGCCGGCGTTGTGGCCGCCGGCATAGCGCGCGACGACCTGAAACTTCTCGCTGAGCACATCGACGATCTTGCCCTTGCCCTCGTCGCCCCACTGGGCACCGAGGATCACTGCGGATTTACGCTGACTCACTGAAGGATGGCTCCGGGAAGGATGGGTCCGCGGCGGCCGCGCCCATAACTCATTCTATATCGGTCGCGCGATCATGGAATCTCTTCAATGATTGGATTTTGAAGGGTCCTTGCGAAGCTTATCCGGGTCAACGTTGTATCCAAAACGCATGCACATCGGCAGCGGTCCCTTGATGGCAGCAGGCAAAGGAGGGAACGGCGCTGCCCTCAGGATGGTGTCGAGTGCGTGCTGATCATATTTTTTGTGTCCGGATGTTAAGGTTACGACGGGCTTGTCAATGGTGCCGTCCGGCATGATGGCAAAGCGTACGGCGACCGTGCCTCCCTTGACCCAAAACTCCGTGACAGCCAGAGGCATGTGCTGCTTCCAAAGTTGATCGAGGCGATTGTAGTTGACGAAGAAGTAGTGCTTCGCGGCCTCACGCTCTTCCGGCGACTGCTTGCGAGCGTATATGCCCTCGGCTGGGCCATAACAGTCGTCCTCCTCCTCCGGAGGTAGTGGAGGCGCCGTATCTGTTGAGGCTGCAACAACGATTGGTTCCCCCGGCGCAGTTTGCGTTTTTGGCTTGCTATCTGAATGCGCGCCTGGCGCGGAAGGAAGATCAGGCGTTTGTGCGTGAGCACTGTGGATGCAAGCAATGGAGGACAGGACGGACAGCAGAAATACTCGACACGAAGTCCGCATATCCATGGTTGTAGACCAGTAAAACACCAACGATCCCCTAACTTTACGGACATTATGCCATATACCTATGTGGCATAATGTCCTTAGGAGATTTTGCCATGGGAACAGCGGCGAACCAGACCCCGACCCTCAAGGAATACATCGGCATTGCGCCCGCCGACGACTTCGCGCTTGCCGAGATCGTGGAGCGTGGCCTGCCCACGAAGAATCTCGAACTCCTTAAGGCGCGCGGCCTCACCTTCACCGAGATGGCCAACACCGTCATCTCCCCGCGGACGCTGAAGCACCGCAAGGCCCGCGGCGAGAAGCTGACGCCGGCGGAGAGCGAAAGGGCCATCCGCGTCGCGTCCATCATCCGGCTGGCGGAGAAGGTGTTCGGCAATCCGGAGAAGGCGATGGGCTGGCTTCGCTACCCCAATACCCGCCTCGATGGGCGCACACCGATGAGCATGCTGCACACTGCGGCCGGCGGGGACTTCGTGGAATCCATGCTCCAGGGCATTGCGCATGGCGTTTACAGCTGATGGTGCTTTGGCGCATCACTGAGTTTCCGGACCTGGAAGGCCTTGGCGGCGAAGTCCGGCGCGGTCGCTGGCATACGGCGGCCGTGGGCAAACGCATCGTGTATCTGGCCGAGCATCCTGCCGTCGCGCTGGTTGAAAACCTCGCGAGTCTCGGCGTGCCGGTTGAGTTTTTTCCCGATACCTTTCAACTGCTCCGAGTCACTGCTCCGGGAAATCTCCGTGCTCAGCGACTTACAGCGAAGCAAATAGCAGCGATCGATCCCGACGACCTCTCCACGACGCAGGCGATCGGCGATGCGTGGCTGGCGGCGCGCAAGTCGCCGCTGCTGCGCGTGCCGTCGATTCCGTCGCCGGAGTCGTGGAACTATCTATACAATCCGCTGCATCCGCGCGCTGCGGCCGTCAAAGTAGATTGGGCCCGGCGCATCACCTACGACAAGCGCCTCTTCCATCTCTCCCATGCCTGAACTGCCCGAAGTCGAGACCGTTGCCAACGGCGTGAATGCGCGGGTGCGCGCGCGGCGGATTGTGCAGGTATGGACGAGCGGCAAGCCGCAGACGTTCAAGTCGCCGGAGACGGAGATTGCCGCGGCGCTGACCGGCGCGAAGATCGAGAGCGTGCGGCGGGTGGGCAAGACGATTGTGATGACGGTGGCGCGTGATGGGAAACCAACAGAATTCCTCATCCACCTCGGTATGACGGGGCGGCTGCTGGTGTGCACACCGGAGATGCCCGCCGCTCCGCATACGCACGCTGTGCTGACGCTGGATGATGCGCGTGAGGTACGGTTTGTCGATCCAAGAAGGTTTGGAAGGTTGTCAATCCATCATCCGAAAGATGGGGGCAGAGTTCGGGTTGGTACTCCCACATCTCAGAATCGAGATGTGGGGCACCCAGTTCTTACTGATGATAGACACGCTGGATATGCCGGTCCGGGACGCGAGCCGCTGACGATTTCGGTGGAGGATTTTGTTGCCCTGTTTCGCGGCCGGAAGACGCCGATCAAGGCTGCGTTGCTGAACCAGTCGCTGCTGCATGGCGTGGGCAACATCTATGCCGACGAGGCGCTGTTTCGCGCGGGGATCAGGCCGGCGCGGCAGGCGGCGCGGCTGTCGCGCGAGGAATTGAAGAAGCTGCGGGCGGCGCTGATTGCGGTGCTGAAGCAGGCGATCAAGCTGGGCGGGTCGTCAGTGTCTGATTATGTGGATGCCGACGGCGTGCGCGGATTCTTCCAGCTTCGGCACAAGGTATACCAGCGCACGGGCGAGCCATGCCGCGACTGCGGCACGCCGATCCAGCGGATTGAGTTGGCGGGGCGGGGAACGCACTTCTGCCCGGTGTGCCAGAGATAGATGGAATGTCGGCGGACCGGGAGTAAAATATCCGACAGGAACGCCCGATGCCGGCAAAGACAAATCCCGCACCTACCGATGCCGCCGCGAACGATGCCGCGCTCGCCTACGATGCGTGGTTTCGGTCTGAGGTAGAAGAGGCCCTGCGGGAGGCCGACGATCCCAACACAGTTTGGATCCCGCAGGAAGAGGTCGAACGGCGTAGTGCGGAGCGCCGAGCTAAGTGGCAAACAGAGCTTGAACGCCGCCGGAAGCCCGCTTGAAGATTGTTTGGACCTACAGAGCAGCACAAAATCGCGATGTTCAACTGGACTACATCGGGCGGGAAAGTCCCGAGGCTGCGATTCGGCTTGATCTTGCAATCGACAATCAAGTGAGGCAGCTCAAGGATTTCCCGGAACTAGGACGCCTTGGCAGACTCGAAGGCACACGCCGAATGGCGCGCAGATGTCACCCCTGACTCCGCACTAATTGAACCGTCAGCAGCCGGCCGCTTGCTCCGCGCTGACGGCGGCGCCGACGACGCGGGTCTCCTGATCGTCGGTGACGACTTCGATGGAGTAGCTCTGCAGCGGGCTCATCTTCACCATCTGCTGCAGGTAATCGCGCAGCATGGGCATGTCCACAAAGCGCACGTTGAAGCCGGCGAGGAAGAATTTGCCCGGGCCGCGCAGGTGGATGGAACTTGCGGTGGCCGCGGCTAGCGCCTTGTGCCAGAGCTTCTTGAATTCGAGGCAGCGTGTGTCACCCTGCTTTGCGGCTTCAAAGACTTCTTCGGGTTCGAGATCGAGGAAGCGCAACCGCATGGCGCGATGGCCCATGATGCCTTCGAGATGCCCCCGGCCGCCGCAGCCGCAGAAGTTTTCCTTGTCGTCCAGCGTGACGATGGTGTGGCCGCCCTCCCACACACCCTCGGTGAGTGGGTAGCGGCCGGAGCCGATGCCGGTGCCCAGCGTCCACACGCGGAGGATGGAGTCGAGCTTGCCGGTGCGGGCGGCGAGGCCGGCGGCGAGCGCGTCGGCGTCGTTGATGATGGCGGCGGGAGCTTGGATGCCGCGGCTTTTTAGCTGCGCTGCCAGCATCTCCGCGATGCGTGCGCCCTTGAGCTGTGGCAGGTTCGGCGCTTCTTCCACCACGCCGTTGCGGACGTAGCCGGGAACTGCGACGCCCACGGCTTCGAGTCCGCGGTCGGTGCCTGCGGCTGAGAGGATTTGGTCGCACATCGTCTCGACGATGCTTTCGGCGGGCATCTCGACCAGCGCATATTCGTCGTCCTCGCTGTCACTGGGCGCGGGAAACATTTTGAGCGCGCCGATGAGCGTGTGGTCGACGACCAGCCCTGCTCTCACCCGCTCCGACAACATCACGCCGACAATTTTGGCCATAATTCCTGCCTTGCTACTCGAACTTCGACACGCGGTTGAGGCCGTTGAACGCGGCCACTTTATAACATTCCGCGAGGGTTGGATAGTTGAAGACCGTATCGACGAAGTAGTTCAGCGTTCCGCCGAGAGCCATGACGGCCTGCCCGATGTGCAGCAACTCGCTGGCGCCCTCGCCGATGATGTGCACGCCGAGCAGCGCGTGCGTCTCGCGATGGAAGATGAGCTTGAGGCGGCCGGTGGTGTCGCCGCGGATCTGCCCGCGCGCGATCTCGCGGTAGTAGGCTACGCCGACTTCGTACGGCACATCTTCCTCGGTGAGCTGTTCTTCGGTCTTGCCGATGAAGCTGATCTCCGGAATGGTGTAGATGCCGTAGGGATAAAAGCTGGGGTTGGAGAGGATGGTTTCGTCACCGAAGGCGCGGGCGGAGGCGATGCGGCCCTGCTCCATGGAGACGGATGCGAGCGACGGGAACCCGATCACATCTCCGGCCGCGAAAACATTCGGAACCTTGGTGCGGAAGTCCTTGTCGACTGGAATGCGGCCGCGCTTGTCGGCCTCAAGGCCGATGGCGGCGAGGTTCAGCTCGTCCACATTGCCCTGGCGGCCTACGGCATAGAGCAGCGCGTCGCCAGTGACCTTCTTCTTGCTTTCGAGATTGGCGACGACGGCGCCGTCGGGCAGCTCTTCGACCGATTCCACCTCTTCGTTCAGGCGCATGGTCACGCGTGTGTCGCGCAGGTGATAGCTGAGGGCCTCGACGATCTCCTGGTCGGCGAACTCGAGCAGGCGCGGGCGGCGTTCGATGAGCGTGACGCGCACGCCGAGCGCGGAGAACATGCAGGTGTACTCCACGCCAATGACGCCGCCGCCGACCACCAGCATGGTCTTCGGCAGGTTGGGCAGATCGAGCACCTGGTCAGAAGTGATGATGCTGCGGCCGTTGATGGGCACCTTGGGGCTGCACGCCGGCTTGGTGCCGGTGGCGATGAGGACATTGCGCGCTTCATAGACGTTGGCCCCGCGCGAGTTGGTCACCTTGATGTGCGTGGCGTCCTCGAAGCTGGCGACGCCGACCAGCATGTCCACGTTGTTGCGCGAAAGCTGGGCCTCAGTTACATCGATCTCGGTCTTGATCACGTGCTGCACGCGGAAGGCGAGGTCCGCCATGGTGATCTTTTCCTTCACGCGGTAGTTCATGCCGTAGATCGACTTGTAGTTGTAGCCGGAGAGGTGCAGCACGGCCTCGCGCATGGTCTTCGATGGGATAGTGCCGGTGTTGATGCATGCTCCGCCGACGACCTCGCGCGCCTCCACCACCGCCACGCGCTTACCCAGCTTCGCGCCATAGATCGCCGCCCGCTGCCCCGCGGGGCCGGAGCCAAGCACGATCAGATCGTATGCCTCACCCATCCTGCCAATGCTCTCCTCAATGAGTCGTGTGTTGTGAGATGCGCAAATGCGCCGTCATTTTCGACCCTACCATAGCGAGGCGGAGATTCTGATGAGCGCAGACCCGATTGCGGCGCAGGTTTGCCGCGACGGGAATCCACCTAAACTTGTCTCTATGCTGCGATATGCGATCACGGACCGGCGGCTGCTTGGTAGAAGCGATTCTGCGCGCGCCGAGGGGCTGGTTGCGCAGGCGGAGAGGCTGGCCGCGCGCGGCGATGTGGACTTCCTGCAGCTGCGGGAAAAGGATTTGCTGCCGGCACAGCTCGCCGCACTCGCCCGCCGCATCCTCGAAGTGCTGCGCACACGGTCTCCGGGTGCCCCATCGGTGCGCGGTCTGGGTGCCCCATTCATACGGGACCGTCAGGGCGCGGGTGAGTGGGAAGTAAACCGATCACACCGCCCCAGACTCCTCATCAACTCCCGCGTCGACGTCGCCATCACTGTTAACGCGGACGGCGTTCATCTGACGTCATCGCCGGGCGAACTGACACCGGAGCAGGTGCGAGCACTTTATGTGTCAGCCGGGCTGCCGCTGCCTACGGTCAGTCTGTCATGCCATACGCTGGCGGACGTGATCGCCGCGCGAGGCCTGCGTTCGGAAGAAGAACTCTGCTTCGCGCCCGATCCGGCGACCACGCCTGACCTCATCCTCTTCGGCCCGGTCTTCGAGAAGCGCGTCGACGATCAACTCGTCACAGAAGGCTCCGGCCTCAAACTCCTCCGCCAGGCCTGCGCCGCCGCATCGCCCATCCCCGTTCTCGCCCTCGGCGGCATCACGGAAGAGAACGCCGCTGTTTGCCTCGAAGCTGGCGCAGCAGGGATTGCAGGGATTCGGTTGTACTCACTAATCGAATGACGTCTAGCGCGATGGCCACCACCATGGTTCTGGGGCCGGCTCGCTAATGCCACCGTGGTATGAGCAAGTGCCGCGGACATTCGCAGAGTAGCTGTAGGTTCCATCTGTACATCGCGCCGATGGTGGATCAATGAGATCACCCGCGATGCTTCCAACCAAGAACATTGTGCATAAGGCAGCCAAGAGCAGGCTGCGCGATACGCGCTTTGATTTGATCCATTGCCAGCCTGCCCAAATCAGACATGCTGCAAGCAAGAGCGTGATTTTCTTAGAGTCGGACCTAAAGAGGAAGCCAACAAGGATCGGCACAAGAAAAATGACAGCTATCCGCAGTCGTGCCTTCAATACGCGGAGCCGTTTCTCGTCTGCAATTCTGGTAGATTCCAGCTCTTCAAATTTCGCAGCTTCCTCGGCTACATTTATCCGAGTTCCGCAGCCTGAGCACTCAAAAAAACTGGTCTCATACACTTCAAAAGTTTTGCGGCAACGAGGATTCGGGCAATCTAGGCGAGCCATTTACGGATGAGTGTGCGCTTGTTCCTCTGGTGTCGCAATCCCGAAAATAGGTCGCCCATTGATTTCCTCGCCTCATCGCCCTACCCTTAAGTCTGTGCTGATTACCCCTCTTGAGCTTGAGAAAGAGCCGCTTCTCTTCGATGAAACGATTGCCCAGGGTGCGCTGGACTACGCCGCGGACATTACTCAGGCCGGTCCCGTTGTCGTTGCCGGCCGGGCGGACCTGATCGTCGAGCACCGCGGCCACAAGCAGCAGATCCCCGACATCCGCCTGCGCGCGGACTGGCATGGAGACTTTACCCAGCTCTGCGCGCGCTGCGTCGAGCCGGTTCCGACGCCCCTGCGCGGCAAATTCGATCTGATCTTCCGGCCGCAGGCGGTGGATGCAGCGCCGGGAGAGCATTCCATTAGTGCCGATGAGACCGAAATCGGCTATTATGAAGAGAGCGGCCTTGAGCTGAACGATGTCGTGCGCGAGCAGGTGCTTTTGTCCCTGCCCAGCCGCACGCTCTGCCAGCCGGACTGCAAGGGGCTTTGCCCGCGCTGTGGCCAGAACCTGAACCAGGCGACCTGCAACTGCAACTCCACCGAGGCGCACGATCCGCGGTGGAAGGCGCTTTCAGGGCTGGCGGGTACAGCGAAGAAATAAACCAAGTTATAAAGGCCGTGCCGGATGATGCTGAGCCGGGCCTCGAGTTGAAAGGGAACCGCAATGCCGAATCCGAAGCGACGCCACTCCAAGCAGCGCACCGCCAAGCGCCGCAGCCACGACTTCCTGACGCCCACCGTCACCTCCGAGTGCCCCAACTGCCACGAGCGCAAGCTGCCGCATCGCGTGTGCCGTAAGTGCGGCTACTACAAGGGCCGCGATGTGCTGGCGGTTAAGGAAGCCAGCTAGGCCCAGGTAATGGGCCCCGCGGCTGAAGCCGCATTGATCCTGCCGGGCTTTACTGCGGGCTGAAGCCCGCTGCCTCCGGAGGGCGCGCGCTGCTGCTCCAAGACCCGCTGCAATACGAAGCGCCGTTGTCTCTCACTGCACCTCGCACCTTGTCCCCCGAACCTCTTCCTGTACACTCGTCCCGATGCCGATCGACATCGTTGTAGACGGAATGGGCTCCGACAAGGCACCGGAGCCTGAGGTCCGCGGAGCTGTACTCGCCTGCCGCCATTACGACGTTCGCGTCCACCTGACTGGGCCGCCGGAAATTCTTCAGCCTGCGCTCGACAAGGCGATGCGCACGCATCGGTTTCCCGGCGCCAGCCGCCCAGACATCCATATCGTTCCTGCATCCGAGTGGATTTCAATGGATGACAAGGCTGCCCAGGCCGTGCGCACGAAGCGGGATTCCTCCATGCGCGTGGGCCTCAAGATGGTCCGCGAGGGCGCGGCGCGGGGCTTCTTTACCGCCGGCAACACTGGCGCAGCCATGGCCACGGCGAAGATGGTGTTGGGCATGCTCGCCGGCGTGCACCGGCCTGCGCTGGCAACCGTAATCCCGACCGTTACCGGCTCACCATCGTTTCTGCTGGATGTGGGTGCGAATGTCGACTGCGATCCGGACAATCTGGTCCAGTTCGCGGTGATGGGCCAGATGTACGCGCGCAATATTCTTGGTATTCGCCATCCTCGTGTTGGGCTGCTCTCCATTGGCGAGGAAGACTCCAAGGGAAACACTTTGACGCATGACACATTTCCGCTGCTGAAGCAGCATCCTGCACTGCAGTTCATTGGCAACGTAGAGGGCCGCGACCTCTTCAACGGCCGTGTGGATGTGGCGGTGTGTGACGGGTTTGTGGGCAACGTGGCGATCAAGACCTGCGAAGGTACGGCGAAGCTGGTGTCCACGTTGCTGCGCGAGGCGCTGAAGTCGACGGTCACATCGCAGGTAGGCGCGCTGCTCTCCCGCCGAGCCTTCAACGATTTCAAGAAGCGGCTCGACTACTCCGAATATGGCGGCGCGCCACTGCTGGGTGTCCGCGGTGCCTGCATTGTGGGGCATGGTTCGTCGGGCGAGCGGGCGATCATGAACGGCATCCGCGTGACTGCTGAGTACGCGCAGGCTGAGGTGAATTCGTCGATCGAAGCGGCTCTGCACGCGAAATAAGTCCTGGCAAGCCTACTTCTCCAATATCACCACCGCCATCGCGATCTCGCGGCTGTGGGTGAGCGAGATGTTCGCGCTGAGAACGCCGAGGGCGCGCGAGCGTTCCGCCGCCCGCCCGTGGAAGAGGACCTCCGGCCGCTCGCCGGCCCGTCGTACCACCTCAATTTCCTGCCAACTGACGCCGCGGCTGATGCCGGTTCCAAGCGCCTTGGCTGCGGCTTCCTTGGCGGCGAACCGGGCGGCAAAGCTTTCCGCGGACTTTTTCTTCTTTTGGCAGAAGGCGATCTCGCCCGGGGTGAAGACCCGGCCAAGGAACCTGTCGCCGAAGCGCAAGATGCTCTCCTCGATGCGGGCGATCTCCATCAGGTCCGTGCCCAGGCCAATCACTGTCATTTGCCCTCTTTTTCTTCGAATCCGGAAGCCGCATTTCCGAACCCAGACACGGGTTCGTGCATCCATCCTTACATGCCAATCGAACGGCGAGAGATAGACTTACGCCCGCGTTGAAGGTGCGGCAGGCGCCCGGCGCGAAGGGGTCGGTGATGGTACCCTCTTGAGCACAGCCTTTCTTTGGCGCAGGGGGCGGGGTCGGCGGCGGATCGGCCCGGGAACAGCAGCGAGTAAGGATCGAGGAGGGGTATGCCCAGCCAGCAGGAAGTGAAGTGGTCGCAGCTGAAGGTCGGCGTGATCGTGCTGGTGTCCGCCATTATCCTTACCACTTTGTTGTTCCTGATGACCAGCACTTCCGGAATGGGCTTTTTCTCAAAAAAGCTGACCGTCACCACTTATTTTGAGAACGCCGCCGGTCTCAAGGTGGGCGCTCCGGTGAACCTGGAAGGCGTTACGATCGGCGCGGTCAAGACGGTCACGGTGGTGACGAACCCGGATCGCAAGCTCACGCCGGTGCAGGTGGTGATGAAGATCGACGGAAAATACCAGCCAAGTTTGCACAAGGACTCGACCGCGGACCTGACGAACCAGGGTTTGCTCGGCGATGAGCTTATCGATATCAGCAGCCAGTACGCGACCGGCCCCATGCTGCAGGATGGCGACGAATTGAAGACTCAGGAAGAGCCGAGCCTGAATAATGTAATGAAGGCCAGTCAGGGCACCATCGATCAGCTCAACGTAATTCTGGCGAAGCTCAACAACGTAGTGAGCGATCTGCAATCCGGCAAGGGGTCGTTTGGACAGCTGCTGACCAACCCAGAGCTGTACAACAAGTTTGTTGAGACCACAAACCAGATCAATCTTGTTGCGAAGAAGCTCAACTCCGACGACAACACGGTGGGCAAGTTCTTCAACGACAAGGGCCAGATGTACGACCATGTCAACAATTCCCTCGCCAGGCTGGATGACGTTACCGCAGACATGAAAAACGGCAAGGGCGCGCTCGGACTGATCTTTGAAGACCAGGCTTTTGCCCAGAAACTGAACAACACCGTGACGAATCTCGATTCGATCCTCGCGGACGCGCAAGCGGGCAAAGGAAGCCTCGGCGTACTGCTGAAGGACCCTGCGTTTGCCAAGAAGCTGACCGACACGCTCACCGAGGCCGACGAGTTGGTGACGCAGATCAACAGCGGCAACGGAACGATCACGAAGCTGATCAAAGACCCGACGACGGCGGACAACCTGAACAAGCTGCTGACCGAGAGCACGAGTCTGGTGACGACCATTCGCCAGGACCCCAAAAAATACCTGACCATTCACATGAGGATCTTCTAGTTGTCGCTGGCTATTCAGTTGACGATTTGCCATGGGTGGTCGTCTATCGGTTATTCAGGTATCAGGGCGAGAGGCGCCGTTTCGGAAGCGGTTCGAACCGGGCGGTTCCACTGCGAAACCTGAGAACTGATAACTGAGAACCGGCAGTCCCCCCGAGGTGGCGCAAACCCGCGTCAGCTTCTACAATTAGCGGAGCATCTGTATCCCCAAAGTTTGGCTCGCAGTCTGAGGCGTTGCCGCACGCGTACGGCCGCCGGCGAGGATTAAGGAAACACATGACGTTGAGCAGGATTGGCCGCATCTCCCGGGCCCTCGTAGCATCTATGGCGGTTGTTCTGGGAATGTCGGCGTGCGGTGGCTACACGGTCGGCTTCATGTGGGTTCTGGGAACGCAGTACAACCAGATCGCCGGCTTCAAGATCGACGACTTCACCGGCAACCTGACGGATATGGTTGGCTCGCCTTATTCCTCCGGCGGCGCCAACCCGGTTTCCATCACCGTTCGCACCGGTGGCAACTTCGTATTTGTCGTCAACAAAGGCACTCTGAACAGTCAGGGCAAGCCGAACTATGACGGAAACGTCGCGGTGTTCTCGGTCGGCGAGGACGGCGTGCTTACCTCTCAAGGCACCTACACCACCGCCGGCGGTACACCCGTCTGGGCGCAAGCCGACGGCACAGGCACCTACCTTTACGTCCTGGATTCGCAGGCTCCCGACTACGCCACGACCGGTAATGGTGACATCACCGTCTTCCTGGTAGACGGTACGACGGGGCGGCTGCAGATTGTTACCAACGCCCAGCAAAAGGTCAACAATCTCAATACCAACTACTTCGAGGTCGGCCCGGCACCGACCATGCTTCGCGCCAGCGGAGCCTGCGTCTATACTCTCGACTCCGGCGATCAGACCATCTATCCCTATGGCCTCGGCGCAAATGGCCAGCTGACCATTCAGGTGACCGGACCCATCAAGACAGGCGCCAAGAATCTGACTTCAATCAACGCCGCGGGAAGCAACATCTATCTCACGGACGCGGGCACGAACCAGATTTTGCCTTATTCGCCCGGCTCCAACTGCAATCTTTCGGCGCAGGTGGCCGGCGCGGTTCCCAACCTTGGGACCGCCGTCGATCCTGTCTACTCCATGACGGACTCGAAGAACCAGTTTCTGTATGTTCTGAACCATGGCAACACCATCCCGAACTCTACGAATGCCAACAGCACGATCTCGGCCTTCAATATCCTGTCCACCGGCGCGCTGCAGCCGATCTCCGATGGCCCGAACAATCCCTATGCTGTAGGAAACGGGCCGGTGTGCATGGTGGAGGACCCCTCCAACCAGTACCTCTATACGTCGAACAACAATGACGGCAGCGTGACTGGCAAGTTCATCAACCAGAAGACCGGTCAGCTCTCGGACCTGCCGCGCGGCTCAACCTTCCAGGCCACCGGGCTGGCCACATGCCTCGCCGTCAGCGGCAACGTGGACTGACGCGCATGATGCGAACCACGAAGCGGACATCGAAGGGCCGCGTACTGAGAACATCCATCCTCTCGCTGGCCGTCGCGCTGGGGCTCTCTGCTTGCAGCAACGACTACACCGTCTCCTACGTGTACATGATCACGCAAGGGGTGCAGGGAGCTACCAACCACTCTCTGCTCAATTCCTATCAGGTGGACTACCAGTCCGGCTTCCTCTACAACATGCCGGACTCGCCGAACGACACGGGCGGCCGCGACGGCGTGGCGATCGTCGTCGCGCCCAACAATCTCTTCCTCTATACCGTGAACAACTTTGACTCGGACGTGGTCGAGTTCGCGATCGGAACCGATGGCAAGCTCTACCCGGAACATACTTACAACATCTCCGGTAGCCTCCCCGTGGCTGCCGCGATTGACGCCGGCGGCAAGTTCCTCTACGTCGCCTTTACGTATCAGACCAACCCCGATGGGACCCAGCTCTATACGTCGTCCAACCCAGGCCCCGGCGGCATCTCAGTCTTTCCGATCAATTCGGACAACACCTTGGGCAAGCCAACGACGGTAAACGTGGGCCGCAACCCGGTCGCGATTGCGACAAGCCCCACCGGCAACTTCGTCTACCTGCTGGAACAGGATTCGGCATCGAATGCGAACCTTATAGGGTTTACTGAGAATACTTCCACAGGCGCGCTGACTGCCATGCCGGGCGTCACTATCAATTCGGGCAATGTGCCGTCCAATGGCTTTGCCTCCGGCCAGACGCCTTCGGGCCTGTTGGTTGATTCCACCGCGGCCCATCTGTACGTCACCGACAAGACGCTGAATCAGGTGGCGATCTACCCGATCGGCTCCGGCGGTGTCCCGGGGCCGCCCGCGATCACGCCGACAGACGCCGGGCCAATGGGAATGTCATTCGACCTCAGCGGCAAGTATCTGTATATCGCTGCCAACATTGCCAACGCGATTGACATCTACAATGTCGGCTCGAACGGCGTGCTCGTCCGTTCGACCGTCCAGCCCACGGCGCAGACGGGTAACGGTCCAACTTGCGTGAGCGTCTCGGGGGTGCCAAGCAATGCACATCCCACGCATGCGGTGTATCTCTATGTCTCAAACTCGCTCTCGAACAATGTAACGGCCGAGCAGTTGAACGAGTCCACCGGCGCTCTCAATCAGGTGATGGGTTCGCCCTTCAACGGCAGCCAATTGCCTGCCTGCATCGTTACGGTGCCGGCCTTGCCGCTGCGTTGAGCGCAGCCGCAGAATAAGTTGGATACACGCCGCCGGGCACAGAATGCGGCGGAGCAAGATTGGAACTGCAGTATCGGATTCTCAGCGGCCGCAACCATCCCGCCGCACCAAGGAAGCAGCATGGGAAGCAACATGAAGCTCGAATCACTTCACCCAGGGAAGCTTGGCCGATTGGCAGGCATCATCGCCGTTTCAGCCGCAGTGCTGGGCCTCGCGTCCTGCAGCCTGGACTATGTCGTAGGGTTTGTCTACGTGACGACCACCAAGAGCAGCCCCGGCGCCATCAACCAGTATGCGATCGATTTCCAGTCCGGCGCGCTGACAACGATCGGCACGCCGGTGAAGGCGGGAAACAATCCGGTGCGCATCATCGCCGCGCCCAATGGCAAGTTCGTGTACGTAGCCAATCAAGGCGATTCCACGGTGCAGGAGTTTGCCGTCAATACCGACGGCACGCTGACATCGAAGAACACCTACAACCTGTCCGGCGGTACCAGCCCAACTGCGCTGACGATCGATCCGGGAGGCAAGTTCCTCTACGCCACGTTCACCTATCAGACTGGCTTTTCCGCTTCCAATCCCGGTCCGGGCGGTGTTGCCATCTTCCCCATCAACTCCGATAACACGCTCGGCACGCAGACCACGCAGCCGGTCGGCAACAATCCGATCGCCGTCACCGCCAGCTATTTCAACCACTACATCTATGTGCTGGACCAGGAGCCTTCGCCTAAGGCGACCATCCTCGGCTTTGCCCAGAACACCACCACCGGTGCATTGACGCCGACACCCGGCACCAATATAGGCACTTCTGGCGGCAAGACCGTCGCGACTGGCTATCCGGCCGGCGTCGCGCCAAGCGCCATCGCGGAAGAGCCTACATCCCGCTTCGTCTACGTGACCGATGAGCTTGCAAACCAGCTGATCGGATATACCGTTGGGTCCACTGGTGCGCTGACGCCAATGGTGAATGGCCCGTTTCCCACGGGACTTTATCCTGCCAACCTGACCATCGACCCGACGGGCACCCTGATCTACGTGGTCAACTTCAATGCCAACACGGTGCAGGGCTACCAGATCAATGAAACCACGGGCACGCCAGCTACGGTTGCGGGAGCAGTCGGTTCGATCACTGGCGCCGGTCCCAACTGCGTTGTCATCGATCCCGCGCTCGGCAACTTCCTCTACACATCGGACCAACTGGACAACACCGCCTCCGCCTTTAAGGTGACGGTGAATGACGGCACACTTGCGAGGGTCCAGAACACCCCCTTCCCCACCGGAGGTTCGCCCTCGTGCCTGACGTCAGTGCCCAATGGCCCGCACTCCACGCAGATTATCCAGCCGTAAGAACGAGTTGCTGGTTGTTAGTTGATAGTTGCTAGATCGGCGGCCTTCGGGCCGCCGGTTTTGCTTTGATCGATCATTTTTCTGAGAACTGAGAACTGAGAACTGAGAACTGAGAACTGAGAACTGAGAACTGAGAACTGAGGCTTGAGAAATGTGAAGTGGGCTACTTACTCATCACCACATGCATCGCGCGCTCGCCCATGGCGTGTGAGGTGACTCGAATCCCAAGCGCCGGCAGATCGATCCCCGCCAGGAGTGTTTCTCCCCTTCCCAAAGTCGCCGGCGCAAACGCGAGATGCATCTCGTCAATCAGGCCTGCTTCCAGATATTGCCGGACGGTAGAAACTCCGCCGCCGATGCGGATGTCCTTTCCACCCGCGGCTTCGCGCGCACGCGCCAGCGCCTCGTGAATGCCGCCGGTAACGAAGTGGAAGGTCGTGCCTCCCTTCATCTCCAGCGGTTGACGCGAGTGGTGCGTCAGCACAAACACCGGCACGTGATACGGCGGTGTATCGCCCCACCATCCCTGCCAACTCTCGTCGTCCCAGCCGCCGCGCACCGGGCCGAACATATTGCGACCCAGAATCCACGCGCCGACATTTTCAAACCCGCGCACGGCAAAGCTGTTGTCGATGCCTTCTTCGCCGCCGGGCCGCCCTTGCATCTCGCAGAAGAAGCGCGTGGGAAAGGCCCACTGGTGCAGCGCCATTCCACCCTCACCCATGGGATCGTTCAGACTCTGGTTGCGCCCGGCGCCGAAGCCATCTGCGGAAACTGCAAAACAACACACTTTCACTTTGCCCACTTTGTCCTCGCCACAGTCAACTAACGACCAACAACCTTACGGCGCCGTCGCCGCGGCCAGCTTCCGTTCCCGTTGGCCGAGGATCCATTTGCGAGCCGGCTTTTCGATCCAGTACATCGTCACAATAGACAGTGCGATCGCCACTGCGTAGGAAAACCACGGATCGTACGCTTCCACGTGCAGGCGCTGCGGCACGTGGTACTGCCGAATCATATTGATGAGGTTGAAGTGCAGAAGGAACAATGTGTAGCTGCACTGGCCGAGCAGTTCGATGGGTTTCCACGCGAACGCCGAAGCCACGAAGTTGTGCCCGCTGAGCCCGATCACCAGCGCGCCGAACAACGGCACCAGAAAACCGCCATGCATCAGGATGTACGGAACGCGATCTACGACATATGCGAAGAACAGGACAATCGCGGCGAGGCTCGCGACCGCGACCCCCGTCCGCTGCTTCTTCGTAAGCTTCATGCGCGCCTGTAGTTTGCCCAGCGCGATGCCGACCAGAAACGTACAGAGATAGGACGGAGGTGAATACTTGAGCCCGCGGAGCCAGAAGCCGTAGCTGTACCGGTCGAGCGGCGCGCTCAGGTGGTCCGGATTCGTAAAAAGATAAATCGTGTGCGGGATCAGTCCTGCGGCCCACACCGCGAAAATCAGTCCTATCAACTGGAGTGGACGTTTCGGCCAGGGCAGGCGCAGCAGGTAAGGGAACAGCAGATATAAAAAGAGGTCCACCGAGAGCGTCCACGCCACCGTGTTCCAGAAAGTTGCGAGCCACGGGTTCCAGCCCTGAAGCAGCAGCGGGGTCAGAATCATCCCGGCGATGAACTGCCCGTGAGAGCGCGCGTGCCACTCCTGCCGAACCATCACTGCCGAGAAGACCAGCGAAAATGCATACAGCGGATACAGGCGCGCGAAACGCGCTTTCCAGAACTGGCGTTTGTTGAGCGGCACTTCGCGGTCGGCGTAGTTGTAGGCCAGCACGTAGCCCGAGAGCAGGAAAAAGAACCCGACAAACACATACGAGTTGTTAATCATCGGATACAGCAGCTGCATGTGCGGCGGTGTAAAGTGGAACAGCATGATGTTCACCGCCAGCAGCGTACGCACCCCGGTGAGCGCAGGAAGCGGCGGCTTGCGCGCCGGCATCTGCACACCTGCAGCGGGAACACTTGCAACCGGCGCCTCGGGCGTGAGCAGCGTCTGTGCCATGGTCTCCAGTTTAGAGGGATGGGGCGAGCCTCGGGGATGCCGGAAGGCTGCCTGATTTAACACGCGTTATCCGCGAAAGATGCAGGTTTGGACGCGTCCTACGGCGTCACCAGCGAGCCCAGCGGCTCGCCCTTGACCACGCGTACGATATTGCCAGTCTCGCGCATGCTGAAGACCATCATCGGCATGTTGTTGTCGCGGCACATGGCCACGGCCGAAGTATCCATCACGCGCAGGTTGCGGCTCAGAATTTCCGCATAAGTGATTTCGGGGAATCTTGTCGCGGTCGCATCCAGCTTGGGATCGGCTGTATAGATTCCATCCACCGAGGTTGCCTTCAGCAGGATCTCCGCCTTGATCTCCATCGCACGCAGCGCCGCGGCCGTATCCGTGGAGAAGTACGGATTTCCGGTGCCCGCGGCAAAGATGATCACGCGGTTCTTTTCAAGGTGGCGAATGGCGCGCCGCCGGATATACGGCTCGGCCACTTGATGGATCTGGATCGCCGACATGACGCGGCAGGGAAGGCCCAGCTTCTCAATCGCGTCCTGCAGCGCGATGGCATTGATGACGGTGGAGAGCATGCCCATGTGGTCGGCGGCGACGCGGTCCATGTCGATGGCCTGCTGCGCAACGCCGCGAAAGAAGTTTCCGCCACCCACGACGATGCCGATCTCACAGCCGAGCGCGTGTACCGCCGCCAGCTCCGCCGCTACTTTGTGAATGAATACGGCATCGATGCCGAAGCCTGTGCCCGCAGCCAGAGCTTCGCCGGAGAGCTTGAGCAGAACTCGCTTGTACATGCATTTTCAGTATCGCACGGGGCGCCAGGCCGTCAGTGAGCCACCAAGCCGGCGGCTAATTTGCGGAGGGCCGCTCCGCGTGGTCGATGACGAAGGTTTCCACCGGCCCGGTCGCCTCCCTTAGCTTCAATCCCATCTCCCTGATGGCGGGCGCCCACATGCTCGTCGTATTGCCACTCCGGATATCTTCCGCAGTGACGATTGTCTTCGACTGAAAATCATAACCGCCGATCAAGCCGGTCTTATCGATCACCGGATGATGCAAAATGTTTCCGCTGAGGAAGTGCGCAAACTGCGGCATCGAGCTGTTGTAAATGCCGACCCCCTTCCCCTCTACCGCTCCGACGCCGCCGAATCCGTCTCCATCCGGCCTGCCGGCTTGCATTTGGCTCTGAACCAACAGCAGCGGTTTCCCGCTCTGTTCCAGGATCGAGATTGTGCCCATCTTTGTCTCTCGATGGAACCTCAGTTGAAATCGTTCCGCGAGCATGGCCTGCATCATTTTGCGGATATGTTTATCTGCAATGTCGTAGTTTCCGTGGCGCAGGTTGTAAGAGTTCTCGCCCTGCGGCAGCTTAGCAACGAAGTCGTAATACTCCTTATCCATCCACGGCTCACCGCCCGCAAGCTCCCAGTATGGGATGGCGTAGGCCACACAAATGAGTCCTTTGAGCGTTGTGGCGTTCATCGTTAGCTGATCTTTTGTGAGTTGTACGCCTACCAGGTGCATTACACCGGCTGTATGATCGGTCGGTTTGAGGGTAACCACTTCAAACTCCGGCAGCTTTGCACTCGCCTCCGCGGACGCCGCACTCTGCGCAAACGCAATTGGCCCGGCCGCGAGGGCCAGGCCAATTACCGCAATCATTGTTTTCAAGCTCTTCATGGCGACGCCATCTTACGCTGCGCCATGCACGGGGTCTACTTCTTCCAGACGTTGCCGATCATCACGCTGTCCGGCCCGGAGACCTTGATGTCGTCCCGGCTGGTTTTGATATCCAGCCGCTGGAATTTGCCGGGCGCGCCCGGCGCGTTGACCGTCACCACCGCCGAGCTTTGCAGGATCGCCTCCAGCCGGTTCAGCAGCGGTCCCGGCGTGCCAGGCGCGAACATGCCTTCCCACAATGCAGAGCCACCGGTATCTCTGACCAACTGCGAGAAGTTCTGCTGGCCTTCCAGCGGACCACCCTCACCGCGGTTCGGGTCGATCGGAGGCGGAGGATCGAGCCAGTAGAACGGGAAAGGAATGATGCCCGCGCGTTCCAGGCTCTGCGACGCGCCATCCACGTCCGGATTGTCCTGGTCGGCGCCCTGCTGCTGTGCATTGCTGCGGATAATGCCATCGGTGAACATCAGCACCGCGCGCAGCTTCGCCGGGTCGGCATCCGGCCAGTGCGCGGCGAGGTCGCGAAGGCAGCTGAACGGATTGCCGTTATCGTTCTTCGGATTGCCCGCGGCTTCGCGCGTCTGCGGGACCATGGCTTTGTAAACCGCATCGCGGTCCTTGGTCGGCGGTTGCGTCACCTTTACATGGCTTTGCAGCAGCCACCCGATGCCGACCTCCACGTTGCTCGGCAGGTCGCCGACGAAGCGCTTGATGTCGTCGAACTGTCCCTGCGCGCCGAGGGTTTGCATGGAATCGAACAGGATCATCAGTTGCAGCGTGTGCGGGCCCTTCAGCAGAGGATCGAAGCCGGTAATCTCGGCTGCCTTGCCGCCGATCTTGATCTCCGTGATGTCAGACTTCACCAGAGGCGGCAGCGCCGAGGTTGCGCCACTCGACTTGGAGGATTTTGCAGGGACGGCGCGCAACACCAGCATGGTCGGCGTCTGCGCCAGGGCGGTGCCGGCCAGCAGCAGAGTGGAGGCGGCTACAACAATCCGGCCCGCGATCCTTCTGGGCATACTGAATTTGGAGGCGATACGGAAAACGTCAGACATCATGCCAGGCTCCTTCAGCCCGTCTCGCGCTGCCGTTCGCGCCGTACAGGCCTGTTTTGAAACAATTTCTCAGCGCAAAATCGCGCCCGTCCACTATACCCGATTCGCGTAGCTGCTTATCCCTGCCGGACTTGCACCTTGCGCCGTGAACATTGAACCTGAATACCACGATGTCCTCCGCATCAAGCAACAAAGGCGAGCCCCCGCTGCTCGTCCTCGCAGGCCCTACCGCCAGCGGCAAGACGGCGCTCGCGCTGGCATTGGCGGCACGCTTTCCCGCCGAGATCGTCTCCTGCGACTCGGTCGCGGTCTATCGCGGGATGGAGATCGGCACGGCGAAGCCGACACACGCAGAACGCGATCTCGTTCCGCACCATCTGCTCGACATCCTTACCCCGGACCAGCCATGCACTGCAGGGCATTACGCGCGCCTCGCTCGGGAGGCGATTGCGGGCA
>DATNAU010000041.1:0-9080 GCA_035572415.1 Acidobacteriaceae bacterium | reverse complement strand
TCCAGAGGATCAACGGGTGCAGCAGGACCTCCAGCTGCGCGCCGGCGTCGAGTCGTCCTTAAGCGCCGGCGGAATGCAGTTGCAGGAAGAGGGCGTGTTCGCGTCGCTGTGGAGCAGCGTGCGCGACGTCTTCTTCCCGGTAAAACTTCCGCCCCTGGTACTGGAATCCAAACCCATTCCGGTCGTGGACCGGATGAAGACCAGGCAGGACCCCAAGGCGACCGCATCGGCCATTGTGATCTACGGCCTGATCATTCTGGTCATCGCGTGGGCGGTGAAACAGCATGTGCAGTTCCTCAAGCCCGTGAAGGTTCAGGTGACGGAGATCTCAACCCCTCCGCCATTGCCGCAGGCCAAGGACACCATGGGTGGCGGCGGTGGACAGAAGGGCCCCACGCCGGTGAGTAAAGGTGCGCTGCCCAAGTTTGCGGACACCCAGATTGTTCCGCCCAAGGCGCCCGTCGAATCGAAAATCAAGATCGAACCGACCATCGAGGTTCAGCCCGACCTCAAGATGGCCAGCAACAATATGCCGAACTTCGGCATGCCCACCTCGAACGTCATGGGCAACTCCATGGGTAATGGCAAGGGCACCGGCATCGGCTCGGGCAATGGCTCCGGCCTCGGGCCTGGCACCGGCGGCAATTATGGCGGCGGCCTGCGCAAGATCGGCGGCGGCGTGACAGGCCCGATTCCCACCTATGAACCTGAGCCTGAATTCTCCGAAGAGGCGCGTAAGGCCAAGTTCATGGGATCAGTGCTCGTCGGCCTGGTCGTCGATACCAATGGAATGCCTCAGAACGTGCACATCGTGCGCGGTGTCGGCATGGGCCTTGACGAAAAGGCGATGGAAGCCGTGAGGCAGTACCGTTTCAAGCCCGCGATGGAAAACGGCAAGCCCGTCCCCGTGGAAGTGAACGTCGAAGTCAACTTCCAGATCTTCTGAGCGAGTCAGCACAAACTCAACGAAAAGCGCTCTTTGCGTGTGCGCCAAAGGGCGCACCTCATTCCTGCGCGCATTCCGCCCCGGCTATTCGCTGGTTCTCACTTCTGACAACTGACAACCTTCTCAGGCGTAGCTGGAGACGCTTTGCGCGTTCCGCGCGCCGCGCTCGCGGCTGATGCGGTCGATATAACCGCTCTCGCTCAATGCCTTCAACGGCTCCGCGGGCAGCTTGCGTGCCTGACGCCATTCCTTCACCATCGGCCGCACATCGGTCCAGAAGGCGCCGCGATAGAGCTCCTCCGCGGCTACCAGGTCGCAGGACTGCTGCAAAGCGCCGAGCTTTTCCTGGTCCACCAGCGCCGCCTTGGCGAAGAGTTCCTGCGCCATCACCACCGTCTGCACCATGGCTTCCACCTTCGGCTTCAGGTTATGGCTCTGGTCGATCATGTAGGCGATTCCCTTCACCGCCGGCGAATTGCTGGACAAAATCTCGTGGAAGATGCGGAAGACCTGATACGGATCAATCGAACCGAGCGTCAGGTCGTCGTCGGCAAACTTGCGGTCGTTGAAGTGGAAGCCGCCGAGCACGTTGCAGTAGAGCAGCCACGCCACGATCTGCTCGATGTTGGTCCCCTGCAGATGATGCCCGGTATCGACGAGCACCTTAGCTTTCGGGCCGGCGCGGCGCGCCAGTTCATGCGCCATGCCCCAGTCCGCGATATCCGTGTGGTAGAACGCAGGCTCGAAGGGCTTGTACTCGATCAGCAGCCGCTGGTCGTCGCCAAGCGCGGCATGCGTAGCGGCAAGTATCTCCTCCAGCCACTCGATGCGTTTGCGGATGGACTGGGTGCCCGGGTAGTTTGAGCCGTCGGCCAGCCACAACGATACATCGCGCGAGCCCAGCGCCCGCCCGATTTCGACCGAATCCAGCATGTGTGCCAGAGCGTTGCCGCGAATCTCTGCACTGGGATTGCACAGCGAACCAAACTTGTATTCCTGCGACTGAAACAGGTTGGGGTTGATCGAGCCGGCCTTCACGCCGAAACGGGATTCCAGCCGCTTGATCTCGGCGGCGTCGCCTTTGCCGTTGGGCAGGTCCCACAGCACATGCAGCGCGACCGTGGGGCTGGCGCCGGTGAGTTTGTTCACCTCCGAGGCGTCAGCAAATTTCTCCTCCAGCGTGGTGGCCGCGCCGGGCTGCGTGAATTTTCCGAAGCGGGTGCCGGTATTGGCGAAGCCCCAGGACGGGACCTCGATCCGGAATCCGTCCAGCGCCGCGAAGATCTTCTCTGTCGCGCGCGCGCTGCTGCCTGTCCCATCCATTCCCATGAAATACCTCAAAAACCGCAATGAAGGAAATATACTCTCTATTGAAACAATTCTAGCGATGTCCGGCTAACAAAAAATTCGGAATGCATAACTATTCCGAAAAGCGCCGCACCGAACTTCGCCTTTTACACCAGAATCACATCCAGTGTGCGCGGGCCGTGGACTCCTTTGATCCGGGTCATCTCGATGTCCGCGGTGGCCGATGGGCCGGAGATGAAGGTGGTGGCAAGGCTGGCCCTTTCGGCCAAACGGCCAAAGGCCTCCGGGACCGTTTCCACTACATCCGTCACCCTTACGACGCACAAATGATAGTCGGGCACCAGCGTCGGCGCGCGCCTTCCCTGCCCCGGAACGTTTTGCAGGACCAACGTCCCCGTCTCCGCAATCGCAACGGTTGCAGCGGTCACGACTCCGTCGAAGCCGTCCAGTTCGGTGGAAGAGAAGTCAGTGTCAGTTAGAAAGTCGAAACCAGCGGGAAGCGGCTCGCCGATGGCATCGGCCAACCCTGCCGGGACAACGAGCCTGTGCACCTTGCGAGCGGACAGCATGCCTCCAATCTCTGCTCCCAAAGAACCTGGCTGCGCCCGAACAACTGTCGCATCGTAATCCCGCAACCGGTCTTCCAACAGTTCCAGGACCGCCTCACCCGAACGCGTTGCCGTGCGCACGTAGTCGCGCGGAATCGCCTCCCATTCGGCATGGATGTCAGGCTCTCCGGCGCGCGGAACATCTCCCAGCGCTGTGCGGATACGGCGCAGGACTTCGGTACGCGCGGCAGCGGTATCGACGCTCATCGCTCTCCCTCCTCTGCCGGGGACGGATTCGTGGTCTTTTGCCGCTCTCGCTGCTCGAACCACTCGCGGAAGCTCTGCTTCGGTATCTCGCGGAGATCCCGGGTCTCGGTCCATCCCCCCGCCACGCCGGGCAGCCAGTCGATCCAGCCGACGCCCTCCGCATCCTTGCGCGACAGCGGAAACTCCGCTAACCGGCCCAGCTTCTGCGCGGCGCGAAACACGCCTTCGCTGCGGAAGACCAACCCCGCCGCCTTCAGCGCCACTGCCTCCGGATGCGCAAGGATGTTCAGGCCGGCCGTCTGCTGCTCGACCACCTTGTGCCGCAGATGGATGAGCACCTCGGGTATGTTGATCCGTACCGGACACACCTCATAGCACGCCCCGCACAGACTCGATGCATACGGCAGGCTCTGCGCGTGGTGCATCTCCATCAGCTGCGGTGTCAGGATCGCGCCGATCGGCCCCGCATAGACCGAACCGTAAGCGTGGCCGCCCGTCTGCTGATACACGGGACACGCATTCTGGCACGCGCCGCAGCGAATGCAGTTGAGCGTCTGCCGCGCCTCATTATCCGCCAAAACTTCCGTGCGCGCGTTGTCCATCAGCACAATGTGGAAATTGCGCGGGCCATCGGTTCCGGCTGGGTCAGCCCCGGTCCAGATGGAGTTGTACGGATTCATGCGCTCACCGGTCGCACTGCGCGGAAGAAGCTGCAGCAGAACCTCCAGGTCCTGAAAGCGCGGGATTACCTTGTCGATGCCGGCCACGGCGATCAGCGTCTCCGGCAACGTAAGGCACATCCGGCCGTTGCCTTCACTCTCCACAATGCAGACCCCGCCGGTCTCCGCGACCAGAAAGTTCGCGCCGCTCACGGCGGTCTTCACGCGCAGAAACTTCTCTCGCAAAAAGCGCCGCGCCGCATCGGCCAGGTCCTGCGGCGTCCCACCCAGCTCCGGCAGATTCATCTCGCGCTGAAAGATCTCGCGAATCTGCGCGCGGTTCTTGTGCAGCGCCGGCACCACGATATGCGACGGCTGGTCATGCCCCAACTGGATGATCAGTTCCGCAAGATCGGTCTCATACGCATGAACGCCCGCCGCCTCCAGCGCGCGGTTCAGCTGAATCTCCTCAGTGGTCATCGATTTGATCTTGATGACCTCGCTCGCAGTTCCCCCACCCAGCCCGTCCGCGCCGCTCTCCTTCACCAGATCGACGACAATCCGCCGCGCCTCTTCCGCATCGCGCGCCCAATGCACATGCCCACCCGCAGCCGTGCAGTTCTGCTCGAATGCTTCGAGATAAAAATCCAGGTGCCGCATCGTGTGCCGGCGGATCGCCTCGCCCGATTCACGAAGCTGTTGCCAGTCCGGCATCTCGCCAACTACACGCGCGCGCTTCGACTGGATCACATTCGTCGCGTGTCGCACATTCTTACGCAGCTGCGCATCGCCAAGCAGCGCCTTCGCCGCATCGGGAAACGCCGGCGCCGTCCGCGGATCGAGATGTGGCCCGAGGCCTTCGCTCATCGCACATTTCCTTCGGGTGCCCCACCCAAGCTTCGCTTGGGTGGGATGGAGCCCTCTTCGCTCGCCAGTATCTCCGCCAGATGCACCGGGCGCACTCCCGTCCGCTCCCGATGCAGCGCGCCGCCGATGTGCATGAGACACGAGTTGTCGCACGCCGTCACGCACTCCGCGCGCGTATTCAGCACGCAGCGGACCTTGTCCGAAAGCATTGCGCTCGAAACCTCCGCGTTCTTGATGGCAAACGTTCCGCCGAAACCGCAGCATGTTTCGAGATTCTCAATCTGCACCAGGTCGATGCCCTTCACCGCGCGCAGCAGGCTCATTGGCCCATCGCCCACATGCAGGCTGCGCAAACCATGGCAGCTCGCGTGATACGTCACCCGGTGCGGATAGTAGGCGCCGACATCCTCCAGCCCCAGCTTCTTCGTCAGGAACTCGGAGAACTCCCACACCCGCGGCAGCAGCTCCGCCACTTCCCTTTGCAAATCCACATCCTTCAGCCGCTCCGCCATCAGCGGATAGTGGTCGCGCATCATGGCCACGCAGCTGGTCGACGGGCAGACCACCGCCTCCGCCCCGCGGAACTGCTCCACAAACCGGCGCAGCAGCGGATAGCCCTCTTCCTGGTAGCCCGTGTTCCAGTGCATTTGTCCGCAACAGGTCTGCCCCGGCGGGAAATCGACCGTGTGCCCCAGCCGCTCCAGCACGCGCACCACCGCCTTGCCCGTCTCCGGAAACAGCGTGTCGTTATAGCAGGTGATAAACAGCGAAACTCGCAAGACTCTCCCAGGCCTCTTTCCTCGACGACCTCCGGAGCAAACCTTCCGATCCAGCCGCGTCTTCTCACCTTAGTCCAATAGACAATCCATTTCCAGAAGGCAACACCCATCAGGTAGGATTAAGCGCATTTGCTGTACGAACCTTCCGCTCGCGAGGCACCGTGGAACCAAATCCGTTTGTAGGCGTCATCTTCCATTGGATCGGCGGCTTCTGCTCCGCCACCAACTTCATCCCCTTCCGCCAGATCAAACGCTGGTCGTGGGAGGTCTACTGGATCATCCAGGGTTTCGCCGCGTGGATCGTCGCGCCCACCGTGCTCGCCTGCATCTTCATCCCGCATCCGTTTGCAATCCTGCGGGCCGTCTACGCCACCCATCCGCATGATGTCTTCTATGCCTTCCTCTTCGGAGTGCTGTGGGGCGTCGGCGGCATCACCTTCGGCCTCGCCATCCGCTACCTCGGCATCGCCCTCGGATACGCAATCGCCCTCGGCCTGTGCGCCTTCTTCGGCACGCTGGTACCGCCGGTCTACCATGGCCAGTTCATGACGCTTGTCCATCAGAGCGGCGGCCAGGTGATCCTGCTTGGCGTCCTCGTCTGCCTCATCGGTGTCGCCGTCAACGGCGCGGCCGGCTATTCCAAGGAAAAGGAGATCACTCCGGAAGAGAAACTCGAAGCCGGAGAGCGCGATTACAACTTCCCCAAGGGAATCGCTATCGCCATCCTTGCGGGTTTCATGAGCTCCTTCTTCGCCTTCGGCCTCGACGCCGGTAAACCCATCGGCGACCTCACCCAAACGCAGCTCCTCGCAGCCGGCCTCAACAGCCGCCTCGTCCTCAAAGACCTTCCCATCTTGATCGTCGTGCTTTGGGGCGGCTTCGTGACCAACTTCATCTGGTCGGCCATCCTTATCTTCCAGAACGGCTCCATTCGCCAGTTCGCCGGCCAGCCGGGCATCAACCCCATGCGCGCCGCCCACACCTCCGGCGACACGCTCGTCGACTTCGACCCGCTTGATCCCTCCACCTACGATCGCCTCTCGCCCGGCACTCTCGTCGCCAACTACATCTTCGCCGCGCTCGCCGGGATCATCTGGTACTTCCAGTTCTTCTTCTACTCCATGGGCACCACCAAGATGGGCAAGTACGACTTCTCATCCTGGACGCTCCACATGGCCTCCATCATCATCTTCGCCACCCTCTGGGGCCTGGTCCTCCGCGAGTGGAAGGGCACCAGCATCCGCACCAAGGTGCTCGTCACCTGTGGACTGATCCTGCTTGTCGGGTCCACCGTCGTCGTCGGTTGGGGCAACTACCTGCAGAGCCCGCAGGCTGCGCACGGTTCCGCCCTGCTGCACCTCCCCTTGCTGCACGGAGACTGAGCAAAGCCGGCCCGCGTTACGCGCGCCCGCTTTCGTGCTTCCGACGCCGCCACCCTCGAACCTCGCACCTTCCTCGCACCACGAACCTCGGCCCTCGACCCCTCGAACGAACCTCGCCCCTCGAACCTGCACACGGGTATCTTGCCGGCTTCCCATTTGCGTCGTATTTACGCGGCTGTTTACCATCTGCATCACAATAGCCCTACGGAGTACCGCAACCGCGCTCCCCACTGAAGCCAACGCAACCTCGCCCCGGAGGGCGGATTTCAATGCCCCGCATCAATTTCCACCAGCAGCTCGCCGCACTCAAGGACAAGCTGCTCGCCATGGCCGCCCTCTCGCAGCAGGCGCTCGAGTTCTCCATCGAAGCCTACGTCGCGCGCGATATGGCGCTCTGTGACCACGTCCTCGAGATCGAGGAAGCCATCAACTCGGCCGAGACCACCGTCGACGACATGGCCTATGACCTCCTCGCTAAAGAGCAGCCCATGGCCATCGATCTCCGCTTCATCCTCTCCGTCATCAAGATCAACGGCGACCTCGAACGCATCGGCGACCAGGCCGCAGGCATCGCCGAGCGCGCACAGATGCTCAAGGACAGCCCCAAATTCGATCTTCCGCCGGAGATCGAGGCCATGGGCGAAAAGACCGGCGTCATGATTCGTACCGCCCTCCAGTCGCTGCTGGAGGCGGACGCCAAAATGGCCGATTCCGTCCTGCTGCTGGATGACGAAGTGGACGATATGAACCGCGCCGTCCAGGCCGAACTGGTCGACGTGATGCAGCGTGATCCCGAGTGCAGCATCCAGGCACTGAATGCCATCCTCATCTCGCGCAACCTGGAGCGCGCCGCCGATCACGCCACCAACATCGCCGAAGATGTCATCTTCTGGCTGCGTGGCTCCGACGTGCGGCACAAGATGTCCCTCGCCGAAGCCGACTGAGCCCGCTGCTTCGCAAAAATGCTGTCAAGATGCCTTTCCCCGCATTTTCGACGTAACATCCTCAGAACAGCCAGCTTATTTAAGCAGGAAAAGTGGCATTTTAGTTTCCGCCGGGTCGTTAGAATAGTTATGTGGGGTTAGGTAAAAAGTCTTGCACCGCAAAAGCCGGGCGCCACTGGCACAAGAACCGCGCCGGTCTGGGATGCGCTCATTCTGAGCTCTGAGCGAGGCGGAGCCGAGTCGATGGGCGAAGAATCCTCGCATTGGGTTCGGTCCGCCTCGGGCAACTCACACATTCCAGAACTTTTGTGCGTAAATTATCTGGAATCAATATTTTGCAGCCGCTTACCCGCCGCAAACCACTCATTCGATGGGTTTTCCGCCCAAAATACCCCCGAAAAATTTCCTTTTCGCGCGGGCGCTTTCGGGGGGATCGGGCGACAGTTGACGCCGCAATCGCTATCTCGCTAAACTGGAGAGGAAGATGAGGATGTGCTGCCAGAGCGCGTGTTGTTCGGCCTGTTGTTGTGGGCCTGTGCGCCGCCTGTGTCCTGCCTCGTAACCTGAAGCCACACAGCCCCGCAGCGTACACGCCCACCCTTAGAACGGTGGGCGATTCTGTCTGAGCCCGGTCCACACCGGAGATTCCTTCCAGGATTTCAATGAGCGATACCGCAACCATACCGGCACCCGCAACACCCGCAGCCGCCACCCCGGCAGCTGCTCCCGCAGCGCCCAAGGAAACCAAGGCCCAAAAAGCCGAGCGCTTGAAGCTCGCCAAAAATCCGTGGGAGGCCTGGGACGAGATCAAGGAGTTCGCAAAGCAGGGCCGCCAATCCCTCTCACCCGAATGGGCCGAGTTCTACCTGAAGTGGTGGGGCATCTACACCCAGGGCGACGGCGTGGGTGTCACCGGCGGGAAAGACGGCCACGGCAAGGCCACCGACTACTTCATGATGCGCATCGCGCTGCCCAACGGCCTGCTCACCTCGCAGCAGCTGCGGCTCATCGGCGAGCTGACGCAGAAGCACGCCAACAACCTCGCCGACATCACCACCCGCCAGAACATCCAGCTCCACTGGCTCACTCTGCAAGGCATTGTTGAGGTCCAGGAGGCGCTCAACAAGGTCGGACTCGGCTCCAAGGGCGCCTGCGGCGATGTGATGCGCAACGTCACCGGCTGCCCGCTCGCCGGTCTTGACGGACATGAGCTGATCGATGCCAGCCCGCTGGCCCAGCAGCTCGCACGCGGCCTCACCGGCAATCCCGAATTCGTAAACCTGCCGCGCAAGTTCAAGGTCACCGCCTCCGGCTGCCCGCTCTGGTGCTCCTACCCGGAGATCAACGACGTCGCCCTCACCGCCATCCGCCGGGAGGTCA
>DATNAU010000040.1:0-19803 GCA_035572415.1 Acidobacteriaceae bacterium | reverse complement strand
TTCCGGACTGGGCGAAGACGACGTACTTTTCCGTCCAGGCGAAGATGAGTCCGGAGCAGTTGGCGGCGTTTGCGAAGCTGGACAAAGACCAAGCAGGAGCTGGCGCGCGAGCGGATGCTGCAGGCGCTGCTGGCGGACCGGTTCAAGCTGAAGATTCATCGCGAGATGAAGCAGGTCCCCGATTACGAGCTGGTGGTGGCGAAAGGCGGGCCGAAGTTGAAGGAGAGCACGGAGCCGGCCCCCAATGGCCCGAAGGGGCGCGACGGCAAGCCGATCCAGGGCGGTTTTTTGATGATGCGCAAGAGCGGTCAGATTACGGCGCAGCTCTTCGGTATGGACCAGCTTGCCTTTTTCCTGCAGGGGTCGATGGGAGTGTCGCGCATGGTGAAGGACAAGACAGGGCTGACGGGCAAGTACAACTTCACGCTGAACTGGACGCCGGATGCGGCTGCGGGCGCGGGTTCGGTGGAAGGCTTCAAGGCGGCGCCTGCCGCGGATGACGGTAACGCTCCATCGATCTTTACGGCTTTGCAGGAGCAGCTTGGGCTGAGGCTGCAGCCGGGCACAGGGACGATCAACGCGGTGGTGGTGGACCATGTGGAGCGGCCGCAGGCGGATTGATTCGAGATACGAGGTGGGTGCGAGGTGGTGAGATAAGAATGAATTCCGGTTCTGGCGTTGTTCCACCCCACCCGTCCGCTTTGCGTACGGATGGGGCACCCGGGGGAATTGGAGCGAGGTTCGAGGGCCGGGATGTGAGGTTCGAGGTGGGTGCGAGGTGATGAGGTGAGAATGAATTCCGGTTCTGGCGTTGTTCCACCCCACCCGTCCGCTTTGCGTACGGATGGGGCACCCGGCCAGGTTCGACGGGCCGGGGTTCAAGGTTCGAGGTGGGTGCGAGGGACGAGGTGTTCGCCGCGGACAGCGCGCTGATTCGCTCCTGGCCATGCACGGCCCTTTGGGAGAGGGGTTTATCGAGCGGAGGCGGGAGCCGGAAGGGTGCCGCCTTCGCAGAGGGTCTTCATGTTGTCGAGCATTTTGGTGAAGCGGGTGCGGCGGTTGTCGAGATCCTTCTGGCGGGCGGCGTCGTCGGCGAGCATGCTGTTGTCGAAGAACAGGGTGTAGTTGATGCGGGTGGTGGTGGCGGTGAGGGGAACGGCCTCCAGGGTGCCGTGGTACATGTTGTAGGTTGCGCCGACGCGGACGGGCTGTGTGTAGGTGTAGGAGTACTGGGTTTTGCCGACGAGGACCTCGTTGCCGATGGAGCGGACGGTGCCGTAGCCGCCGTCGCCGGAGAGGATGGTGCAGCCGGGGATGCCCCACTCGCCGATGTCGCAGTATTTGCCGATGCGGGCCCAGACCTTGTCGACGGGGGCGTTTACTTCAATGGTCATGGGGATAGAGACGTAGTGTGGGTTGGGCACCTGCAGGGGCGCGGGAGCCGGGCGAGGCGGCGCGGCGGCGGGGGGCTGCTGGGCGAGTGAGGGGGCGGCGAGGACGAGGAGGCTGGCGAGTCTGAGGGTTTTGCGCATGGCTTTTCCGTTGGCCAAGAGCATACCGGATGCGAGGTGCGGTTGTCGGCTGGGGGATGGGTCCGATGCCATTGAGCGGGCGCCGGAGAACGGAGGGCAGAAGACGGCGCTGCGCGGGTCATGGGTCATCTTGAAAAACTGACCTTCGGGGGCTGAAGAGGATGCTGAAAGAGTGGACCGCGGCTGGCTTTGCATTCCCTCAGCGGCTAAAGCCGTCCCGTTTTTAGTCCTTCACGGCGCGACTAAAGTCGCGCCCTTTCAAAGCAAGGTGTTTTTTAGCAGCCTCTGAAGCCTGGCCTCAGGAATGGCCAGCTTATGGCGTGGCTGAGGGGGATGCTTAAAAAGTGCGATTCCTCGGTATGAGGAACAACCCGCGGCTGAAGCCGCATTGATTCTGGACGGCGTTCACCGCGCGCAAAAGCGCGCTGCTACTCCGAAAAAAACCACTGCAACTCTTTCAGCAGCCTCTGAAGCCACGCCCCCCTTCATAGCAGAATTCAAACTGATCCATTACCAGTGCGGGGATTTCTTGACAGTGGGCGGTGGGTACGCGATGCTTAGAGGGTTGGGCCGGTTGCACGGCCTGGCGCGATGCCGTGCGCGGAATCGGCGCGGCAGTCTCCCCTCGAAACAAGACGCGAGGCCGGATTTAGCGGGGCCGGACTACAGGCCCTGGGATAAGGCTTGGTGCGTGGTTGCGGAGGGGGAGGCTGGAAAGTGACCTCAGCGGCTAAAGCCGCGCGATTTTGGGAGCTGTTACGGCACGGCTGAAGCCATGCCCTTAAGCAAGACGGGGTTTTCCGGTTCAGGCAAGAGTTTCGCCCGGTTCTCCCACCCAGGCGGAGCTTGGATGGGGCACCCGATGATGTGAAGGGATTGAAAGGGTTCTGATGGGAAGTTCGACGCAACTGCTGCTGCTGCCGGTGTTGTTTGTGCTGCTGTATGTGCTGATGATTGTGCCCAACCAGCGCAAGCAGAAGAAGTGGCAGGAGATGCTGGGCAAGCTGAAGGCCGGCGACAAGGTGACGACCAATGGGGGGATCCGGGGCGTGATTGTGAGCCTGAAGGACGATGCGCTGGTCCTGAAGGTGCAGCCGGACAACGTGAAGCTGGAGTTTGTAAAGCAGGCGATCGCCAGTGTGACGACGGACGAATAGGGAACAGGGATTAGGGAACAGGGAACAGGAAAGCAAATACGGAGATTCTGGACGCTACGCGGTCCAGAATGACGAGCGGAAAAGCAAGGTTCGGGGTTCGAGAAAAAGGCAAAATACAGGGGTCCTTCGCTACGCTCAGGATGACGGCATTTTGATGATTTGGCGAACGGGTAAAAGGTAACGATGGCAAAGAATCTGAAGGGCAAAGTTGCGGCGATCATCGTGGTGCTGGTGATCTTCTGCTACGGGATTATCGGGATTCCGCATGGGTTGAGCGGCACGGCGCTGAAGCAGGCGCTGGCGGACCGCATTCATCTGGGGCTGGACCTGAAGGGCGGCACGCGGCTGGTGCTGAAGGTGCATGTCGAGGATGCGGTGAACTCGCAGACTGACCGCGACGTGGAACACATCCAGGACGACCTTTCGAAGGTGAGCGTGACGGGCGCGCAGGTGAAGAAGCTGGATCCGGTGGGCCATCCGGGCGTGATTACCGTGTCGGGCGTTGCCGCGAACAAGCTGAGCGATGCGCGCGGAGTGCTGGACGGCAGCGACTACACGAATTACGACGTTGCGTCGAATGCCGGCGGCATGACGCTGACGCTGAAGCCGGGCGCAGTACGGGACATTGAGCAGCACACGCTGCAGCAGTCGATCGAGACGATCAGCGACCGCGTGAACGCGCTGGGCGTAGGCGAGACCACAGTGCAGCAGTACGGCCTGGGCGAGAACGAGATTGTGGTGGAGCTGCCGGGCGTGTTCGATCCGGATGAGGTGGAGAAGATCATCAACACCACGGCGAAGTTGGCGGTGTATCCGGTGGTGCCGGGGCAGGGGCCGTGGGATTCGGACCAGACCGCGCTGCAGGCGCTGGGCGGCACTGTGCCTCCGGACCAGATGCTGGTGCATGGAAGCGGTTCACCGGGCCAGCCGCAGCAAGTGTATCTGCTGTACCGGCAGAGCGTGGTGGAGGGGACGGACTTCCGCGACGCGCAGCCTTCGACCGACCAGAACGGCCGGCCGGACATGACGTTCACGCTGACCACGGATGCGGGCCAGCGGTTTTACAAGTTCACCAGCGCGCACCTGGAAAGCGGCCCCTCGCCGGAACAGATGGCGATTGTGATGGGCAACCAGGTGAAGGAAGTGGCGAGCATTCAGGGCGCCATCAGCGACCGCGGCGAGATTTACGGCAGCTTCAGCCATGATGAGGTGGCGGCGCTTTCGCTGATGCTGCGCACGGGCGCGCTTCCGGCGGCACTGGACACGCTGGACACGTTTACCGTGGGGCCGAGCCTGGGGGCGGAGTCGATCCACCAGGGCGTGAAGGCCGCGGTTGCGGGCACGCTGGCGGTAATGATCTTCCTGCTGATCTATTACAAGGGCGCGGGCATCAATGCGGTGCTGGCGCTGACGCTGAACCTGATTATCCTGCTGGGCTTCTTCGGGCTGATGCCGGTGATTGGGCTGCCGGCTCCGGTGCTGACGCTGCCGGGAATTGCGGGCGTGATCCTGACGATCGGCATGGGCGTGGATTCGAATGTGCTGATCTTCGAGAGGATTCGCGAGGAGCTGCGCACAGGCAAGACGGCGGCGGCCGCGGTGGATAAAGGGTTTGCCATGACCGGCGCACTGATCACGATTGTGGATACGCACGTGACGACGATTGTGGCGGCGGGAATTCTGTTCCTGTTCGGCACGGGGCCGGTGAAGGGGTTTGCGGTGACGCTGACCTTCGGCCTGCTGGCGAACCTGTTTACGTCGGTATTTGTGTCGAGGGTGATCTTCGACGCGGTGCTGGGGCGGAAGGGCCGGGCGGCGGAGCTTTCGATTTAGCGAGTCAGCTGGTCAGCGAGTCAGCAAGTCAGCGAAGGCTCGCGAAAGATTTGAGAACTGAGGTTGGCAAGTGGAACTGTTTCATGACGCGAATATCGACTGGCTGGGGAAGAAGTGGTATTTCCTCGGCTTCTCGCTGATCTTTTCGGTGGCGGGCGTGCTGAGCATGCTGTTCTGGCACCATATCCCGCTGAGCATTGACTTCAAGGGCGGCACGCAGATTACGGTGCCGTTCAATGCGCCCCCGAATGTGGATGACGTGCGCGCGGCGTTGAGCCAGGGCGGGGTGAAGGACTTTGAGACGCAGCGCGTGAGTGCGATGGGCGGCGAGGGCGGCAACGACGTGATCATTTCGCTGCCGGCCTCGTCGGCAACCGATGCGAACCACGATGCCGGACGCATCGCGGTGGAGAATGCGCTGACGAACTATTACAAGGACTCGGGCTATGGCAAGCCAAGCGTGCAGATTGTGGGGCCGACGGCGGGTAAGCAGTTGCAGCGGCAAGCCGGCTTTGCGACGCTGTGGTCGCTGCTGGGAATGCTGATCTATCTATGGTTCCGGTTTGAGCTGATCTATGGCGTGGCGGCGGTGGTGGCGGTGTTCCATGACACGCTGATTACGATTGGCGCGTTCTCGCTGACGAACCAGGAGATCTCGCTGACGGTGATCGCGGCGATCCTGACGCTGATCGGCTACTCGATGAACGACACGATTGTGGTATTCGACCGGATCCGCGAGAACCTGGGGCTGAGCCGGCGAGAGAGCCTGTCGGATGTGGTGAACCGGTCGATCAACCAGACACTGAGCCGTACGGTGCTGACTTCGGGGTTAACGTTCCTGACGGTGCTGAGCCTGCTGCTGTTTGGCGGGCCGGTGCTGCGCGGATTTTCGCTGGCGCTGACCGTGGGCGTGCTGATCGGGACGTATTCGTCGATTGCGGTGGCGGCGCCGATGCTGGTGGCGTACCAGGACTGGCGGAAGGCGAAGGGCAAGGCCGCGGCGCTGCCGGCGAAGAGAGCGAAGGCCTAGGGATAGGTTCGAGGGCCGAGGTGCGAGGTTCGAGCGGGGTGCCAGGTCGGCCCTCTGAGACTGAGCTATAGTACTGTCTCGTACCGCAGAGCAACTTCCGTATGGCGAACTCGTATCGTGAACTGAAGGTTTGGCAGGGGTGGATCGATCTGGCAGAGCAGGTTTATCAGCTGACCGGGCATTTCCCGCCCTCAGAGCTGTATGCGCTTGCGAAGCAATTGCGTAGAGCTGCCGTATCGATCGCGAGCAACATCGCCGAAGGATGGGCCGGCGAAGCCGCAGGGAATACAGCCAGTTCGTCGCCATCGCGAGAGGCTCCAACCACGAGCTGCAGACACAGCTTGTGATCGCCGAGCGTCTCCGCTTTGCGGAATCCGCCAACATCCGCCATGTCCTCAATCTTTCCGACGAGATTGGCAGAATGCTTAGCGGCCTCTATACGTTCCTGCAGACTCCCAAGCGCGCCCGTGAACCCTGAGGCCGCGTCCCTCGTGCCCAGCTCGAACCTCGAACCGCGGCTCTCGAACCTTGCATCAGAATGGGTGCAGCGGCGAGTTGATTCCAGAAGATTTTCGGGCGGCGGGTATCGCGGCGCGGGATTTTTCGTATAAGATTCCTTGCGCGGCTGAGCAAGGCCGTGCGAACCTCCCCAGTTTCAATGCGCTGCAGTGTGGGCGCCGCATGCCGGCCGGCGGGAACTCTTTGCGGTCGCCTGGTGTCTAAGAGAGTTAGAAGTTTTTGCGAGGCTTTTCCATGTTTGAAGATTCCATGATGGAGTCCGGCGGCAGGATCAAGACGAAGACGAATCGCTGGATGGCGGTGACGTTTCTGATCAACGCCGCGATCATCGCCGGGCTGATCATTTACCCATTGCTGAATCCCGAGGCGCTTTCGGTGGCGTCGATGACTGCCACTCTGGTGGCTCCTCCACCGCCGCCGCCACCGCCACCGCCACCGCCGCCACAGCAGATCGTGAAGCCGGTGAAGGTGATCACAATGGACGACGCGATGCATGCGCCGACCAGGATTCCCAAGGACATTAAGGAAGTGCATGAAGAGGCGCCGCCGTCTACCGTGGCGGGCGTGATGGGCATGGGATCCGGCATGGGAGGCCCGGGCGGCGCGGCCGGCGGCGTGATGGGCGGCCTTGGGACCGCGCCGGTGGTGGTGAAGGCGGCTCCGCCGAAGCCTACCGGCCCGGTCCACGTTTCTAGCGGTGTTATTCAAGGCCTGGCGATCGTGCACCCCGATCCGGTCTATCCGCCGATTGCGAAGGCGGCGCATGTGCAGGGTGTTGTGGTGCTGCACGCGATCATCTCGAAGACCGGATCGATTGAAAAGCTGACCGTGGTCAGCGGGCCGCCGATGCTGACCCAGGCTGCGGTGGATGCCGTCTCGCGCTGGAAGTACAAGCCTTACCAGTTGAGCGGCGAACCGGTGGACGTGGAAACGACCATCAACGTGAATTTCACCTTTGGAGGCGGCTAGGCTGCGGCGGACGGGCGGAACGGGCCGCAACTTAATGCCCGCGCACCGCGTCCGAATGATGAATCAATTTTTGCCAGGTTTTTGATCGGCGCGGAGTTGTCCGCCGATTGCTCAAGTTCAACGTCTTACCAATCAGGAGGAAAGATCCCAGTGATTCTCGCTCAACTCACCAGTTTTGCCCACGCACCGCTTGCCATGCTGCTGCAGGACCAGGGCGGCGGCAGCACCAACACCTTCACGATTATGAGCATGTGGGCCAGCATGAGCTGGATGCCGCGCTGCATCGTCATCATTCTGTTCATCATGTCGATCTGGTCGCTGGCGGTGATGATCGACCGCGCGCTGTACTTCTCGGCTGCTCGCAAACAGTCGCGTGAGTTCGCGCCCAAGGTTGCCGGCGCTTTGAAGGATGGCCGTCTGGATGAGGCGATCAAGCTGGGCGACCGCAGCAAGAAGTCGCACCTGGCCGAGGTCGTGACGAGCGGCCTGCAGGAGTTCCGCAGCTTCGGTTCGGGCGGGACGATCAGCGAAGAGCAGATCGAGAGTTCGCAGCGGGCGCTGGAGCGGTCCGAGGCGATCGTCCATGCGAAGCTGAAGAGGGGTCTGGGCGGCCTGGCGACGATCGGTTCGACGGCGCCGTTCATCGGGCTGCTGGGCACCGTTATCGGAATTCTGAACGCCTTCCAGCAGATTGCGGCACAGAAGACTTCGGGCATCGGCGCGGTGGCCGGCGGTATCTCGGAAGCGCTGGTGACAACGGCGTTCGGGCTGCTGGTCGCGATCCCCGCGGTTATGACCTTCAACTACTTCACGAACAAGGTCGAGGCCTTCGACGTGGAGATGGACAACAGCTCCAGCGAGCTGGTGGACTACTTCATCAAGCAGAGCCACCGGTAGGGAGCGGCGCCCGACGAGGGCGCACAACAGCACTGGGACTGACCCGCGCAGGAATGCCTCCGGAGCCTAAGAGCGAACGGCTCCGGAGGCGCACGGGCCTCCCGAAGCACTTCAGGTTTGGGCCGGCGCGAGGCCGGACAGGAAAACGAAACGTATGGGAATCAACAAGCGCGAAGAAGGCAAGAAGGTCAACTCCAACATCAACGTGACGCCGATGGTGGACGTGATGCTGGTGCTGCTGATCATCTTCATGGTGATCACGCCGATGCTGAACAACAAGGTCAATGTGGAGCTGCCGGTGGCGCAGGCGGCGACGATCCAGGAAGACGCGAATAAGGAAGATTCGGTGCAGGTGGCGGTGACGCGCGACGGCAAGACCTATCTCGGCTCCGACCAGGTGAATGTCGATGACCTGGGCGCGAAGGTGGCGCAGAAGCTGGAAGGCAAGCCGGAGGGTCAGAAGCAGGTCTACATGCGCGCCGACGTCCGGTCGAACTACGGCAAGGTGATGGATGCAGTTGACCAGATCCGCGCGGCCGGCGTGAGCCAGTTGGTCCTGCTGACGGAGAAGAAGGAAGAGTAACCGCTTTGCGGCGGGATTGCGAGGCGTCCGGAGCGAGGACGCGGAAGTACAAGGAGATTTGCCATGGGAATGGGTGGTGGCGGCGGAACAGACAAGGCCGTCTCGGACATTAACGTAACGCCGCTGATCGATGTGCTGCTGGTGCTGTTGATTATCTTCATGGTGATCGTGCCGCTGGTGCCGAAGGGCCTGAACACACTGATCCCGCAGCCGCCGAAGGACAAGTCGGCGCCGCCGGCCGACACCACGATTGTGGTGTCGATCACGAGCAATAAGGGCGGCCTTCCCGGCTACAAGATCAATGAAGACGATTTTGCCAAGTCAGCGCTGGAGCCGAAGCTGGCAGAGATTTTCTCCACGCGGCAGGGCGCGGACAAGACGATGTTCGTAAAGGGCGATGCGGACCTGGATTACCGCTCGGTAGCCGAAGTGATCGACATGGGCCACCAGGCGGACGTGGACAACATCGGCTTGATTACCCCGCGGGTTGCGGCAGGGCAGTAGATTTACCTGGACTACGGACCAGGGAGCAGGGCGTGATCCCACCCAAGCGGAGCTTGGGTGGGGCACCCGGCAATATCCGTATCGCTCGCTCATTTCGTGCAGTGCTCGCCACCGAAGGACGGAGGTTTGAGCCATGGATGCAGGAAATGGAACGCGTAAAGCTGTCAGCGAGATCAACGTAACTCCTCTCATCGATGTGCTGCTGCTGCTGTTGATCATCTTCATGATGATCCAGCCGGCAAAGCAAAGCGGCCTTAATTCGCGGATACCGCAACCATCCAAGCCGGGCGCGGAGCCGCCGTCGAGCACGGTAGTGGTGGAAGTGTTGGCGGGGGCCGACAACCAGCCTTCCTACCGGATCAATGAGAAGCCGTTTGCGCGTTCTGAAGTCGCGAAGGAGTTGCACGCGATCTTCGCGTCGCGCAGCGATCGTACGATGTTCGTGAAGGGCGATGCCACACTCACCTACGAAGATGTCGCAGAGGTAGTGGACATGGGGCATCGGGCGGGCGTGCAGAACGTGGCGCTGCTGACGCCGGGGGAAGAGCCGCGACGTTAGGGATGGGGATTGCGGATGCCAGTGCGCATTGCGGCGCGGCCCGGTTGAGGTGAACAGCTTCTACTCCACGCGAAGGAGGAGGCACTTCAGGTAGCTGGTCTCGGGCAGGGTGAGGATGGCGGGGTGGTCGGGGGCGGCGCCGCGGGTTTCGAGGAGCTGCACGCGACGGCCGGCATCGGCGGCGGCGGAGCGGACGACTTCTGTGAAGTCAGCGAGCGAGATGTGGTGGGAGCAAGAGCAGGTGACGAGTGAGCCGCCCGGCGTGATCATCTTGAGCGCGCGAAGGTTAAGCTCCTTGTAGCCGCGGAGAGCTCCCGATGCGGCGCGTCTGGACTTCGCGAAGGCAGGCGGATCAAGGACGATGGTGTCGTAGCGGAGGGTGGGGTCCGATGCGGCGCGATCGGAGAAGTCGCGGAGAAGTTCGAAGGCGTCGGCCTCGATCCAGTCGACAGCTGGGGTGAGTTGCTGGTTGAGACCGAGGTTTCGGTCGGCGATTTCAAGCGCGGCGCGACTGGCGTCAACCCCCGTGACGTGGGTGCAGGCGCGGGCGAGGTGAAGAGCGAACCCGCCCTGATAGGTGCAGATGTCTAACGCTCTGCCGTGGGCGATGCGCGCGGCGGCGGCGTAGTTGAGGCGCTGGTCGAGGAACGCGCCGGTCTTTTGTCCGGCGTTGGCGTTGTAGTTGAAGTGGAGGCCGTTGAGGGAGAAGACGGACCGCAGGCTATCCTCGCCTGATTCTACGAAAGGCAAACGCGGGGGTCCCTCGACTTCGCCGCTGCGCTGGCCGGCTCGAGATGACGGCATCTTCCGGGGTTCGAGCAGTTGGCGCGTGAAGAGCGGTTCTGTGGGTGCCGGTGGCAGGTGTTCGAGTTCGCGGATGCGGGGGTCGGGACGTTCGACTACCGTACGGCACCACGGCTGAGCGGAGAAGATTTCGCCGGCGATGCGGCGGACGTCCTCCTGAGCGGTGCCCTGGGTGAGCAACTGCAGGATGACGAGATCGTTGTAGCGGTCGGCAACGATGCCGGGGAGACTGTCGGCTTCGGAGAAGATGAGGCGGCAGGCGTTGGTGTGAGCATCCCGGATACTCAAAGGCGATGCAGTCACTTCGCGCGAAGCGAAGGCTTCGGGGGCGAGCGTGGTTGCGCGCAGTTCGATCGCGGCTTCGATGCGGCTGCGGAGGCCGGCGAGATAGTTGGGACGGGTCAGATTCGGCTCAGGCGAGATGAGGCGAAGGGCGATCTCGGATGCACTGGAGTAAAGGGCTGTGCCGAGCGGCGCACCGCGCGAATCGAGAATGGTGACGAGCGCGCCCGCAGCTTCCTGGTCCGGGAGTTCTTCGATGTCGGAGCGGTAGACCCAGAGATGGCCGGCGCGAAGGCGATCGGCTGCGCGGCGAGAGATGCGGGCCGAGAGTGCTTGTTCTGCGTAAGCCATCCGCTTTATGGTCGCATGAAGAGCGCTTACGGAGCGGAGGCTTAGCGGACCAGACGAACGGCAAGCAGAGGCCCGGGCATTCCGGCGATTTTCCCGGCGCCGTCAAGCGCGCGGCCAACCCAGCGCAGTCCACGGGGGAAATAGAAGTCGATCTGGCCGGGCTGCGAGAGGTTCAAAATATCGCAGCGGCTGAATTCGCGAGTAAGCCTGCGGAGGTCGGCAGGAGTATTGGCCGCGTAGACGACATCGTAGTTCTCGTAGCGGTCTTCACCAGGGCGGCCATTCACTTTATCGAGATAATTGCGCTTGATGCCAAGGGAGTGCGCGGCCAGCGAGGCGTATGCGAACCAGTGACGTTTATCGACGGTGAAGCCCCAGAATATGCCGTCGGGGCGCAGGATTTCGAGGAGCTTCGCGAAGAAGCGCTCCGGCTGGTCCAGATGCTCGAGGACCATGGCGCAGAGGGCGAGATCGATGGATGCGGGAGGAATCGGCGCTTGTTCCAGCACTTCAGGGTAGACGTGGCTGACCCACTCGCCGGATTGGATTGCGGTATCGGGCTCCACGCCGACATACTCGCCGGCGCAGGCGGCGAGGGAGCGCTGAATGCCCGGATCGTCGAAGAAGCCGCGGCCGCAGCCGATGTCGAGGATGCGCGGACGATCCTCGGGACCGATATCGGAGCGGATGAGGTCGGCACAGACTCTTGCGCGGTATTCACCGGCGGCGTAACGGCGAACGATCGCATTCCACTGTTCGGGCTGTGCGATGCGCGATGAAGCCATGTTTGGAGACGGCATGAGCTAACTATAACCTTGCGCTGCGGCTTCGAGGCTGAGGGCGGTTCCGGTCAGGATGTGAGTTGGGCAATCAGGCGTGGTTGAGGAGGCGGGCGAGGCCGTAGGCGGCTGCGGCTGCGGCGCCGCCGATGAGCGTGGTCTGCAGCGCCGAGCGGAGAGCGCCGGTGCCGACGAGACGGCCTTTGAGCGCGCCAAAGAGAGCGAGCGCGAGGAGCGTGATGACGACGGAGGCGATGAGCGCGGCGCCGGTGTATGCGATCAGAGCGATGCGGCCGACGAGCATGTAGGGCAGCAGCGGCACGAGTCCGCCGGCGATATAGCTGGCGGCGATGGTGAGCGCGGAGCGGAGGGCGCGGCCTGGCTCGGGCTTCTCGAGGCCGAGTTCAAAGCGCATCATGAAGTCGACGTAAGCGGGATGGTTCTGCTGGAGAGCGGCGAGGACGGGAGCGGCAGCCGAGCGCGGGACAGAGTACTGGTCGAAGATCTGGTAGATTTCTTCGGCCTCATCGTCGGGGCGATGGATGACTTCGTCCTGCTCGCGGCGGAGTTCGGAGGCGTAGTGTTCGGCATCCCCGCGCGCAGCGAGGTAGCCGCCAAGGCCCATGGCGATGGAGCCGGCGGCGATCTCCGCGAGGCCTGCGAGAACGATGATGTGGGCAGAGGAGACGGCGCCGGAGAGGCCCGCGGCGAGAGCGAAAGGGACGGTAAGGCCATCGGAGAGACCGATGACGACATCGCGCACGGATTCGGACGATTGGAAGTGCGCTTCAACATGGGCGTGTGGGATGTCGTGCATGGCGGGAGTGTATCGCAAGTTGCAGGGTTGACAGAAGATATATGGACGGCGGCGACGCGCGACGAGCTTCAGCGGAGGGGGGTTGTTTGGCGAAAATAATTCCTGAACGGATTCGCGTCCTTTGTCTTGGAATGGCCGTCTGTACAAGCAGGTTTCAGCAGACTTCGAGGCAGAAGAATTCGAAGCGATGAGGCGGGCGAACCGACGCTTCTGGAGCTGGAGCTACCACGAGGAAATTGGCGCACCGACGGGAAGACAGATGCGGGATTGGTTTGTCTGAATGAGCCGCGAGGACCGGAGCCGGATGGAACGAATCACTTTGGGAGTGTCTGTGCAGCGATCAGGGACGATGACACGGTTGCGAACGATGGTGGGCGCGGCGATGCTGGCCGGAACATTGGGTATTGGCCTCTCCGCGGCGGCGCAGACCGATGGGCAAACGCAGGATTCGGCGCAGCCTGCGAGTGGTGCGTCCGCGGCACCATCGACACCGGCGGCGGTTGCGCCGGCTATTCCGGTATCGACGGGCACCTCGACCATTCAGGGTGTGGTGAAGGCGGGCGGCGTTCCGCTGCCGGGCGTTGCGGTGACCGCGATCTCGGGGGACGGCAAGAAGTACGCGACGACGACGGACATCAATGGCGCGTTCCGCATGGATGTGCCGGCGGGGACGTACCAGGTGAAAACGCAACTGATGGGTTTTGCCTCGCTCACCAAGCAGGTAGTTGCTACTGCGGCAGATGCGGTTGTAGCGCAGCAGTTGGAGTTTACGACGGACCTGGCGTCACGCATGCCGGACCAGACGCCGGCCAACGCATCGACGACTGCGAGCAATGAACCTGCGCTGACTGCGCCCGGTGCGGGGAATGCGACGAAGCCGGCCGGAGCGAATGCCGGTGCAGCGCCAGCCGGTAGGCCATCGGGAACGGCAACGACGGCCTCCAATCGCACCCCTGGCGTGGGTGTGCGCAGGCCAGGCGCATATGGTGGCGCGGCAGGCGGCGCACGGCGCACGGTGACGAACCAGGCGCGCGGCACGCAGTCGCTGGATGTGCAGAGCGGCGACGATCAGGACCTGACGGATGCGACGGCGGGATCGGCCAGCGCGGATGTTTCGGTGCCGACGATGGGCGGGCTGGCAGGCGGGGACGACACCAACATGGCGTCGGATTCCATTGCAGTGACCGGACAGCAGGGACAGATCAACGGGCTGGCGATGTTCAGCGAAGGCGACCTGCAGGGCCGCATCCGCCAGATGCAGGCAAATGGCTTCGGCAATGGAGACATTGCGGGTGCGCTGATGGGTGCGAGCCAGACCGGGACCTTCGGCGGACCGGATGGCGGCGGCGGGGCTGGCGGCGGTTTTGGCGGCGGCCGGGGAGGTCCGGGTGGATTTGGCGGCGGGGGCGGAGGCGGATTTCGCGGCGGTGGTGGTGGCCGCGGAGGCGGCGGCGGCGGTGGCCGTGGAGGGTTTGGCGGACCGGGCGGATTCCGCGGGCAGAATCCGAATGCGTGGCATGGGACGGTTGGCTACAACGGGTTCAACAGCGCGATCAACGCGAACAGCTTCTATGTGACGGGCCAGCCGCTTCCGAAGCCAAACCGCTCGCAGAATTCGCTGGTGGCGAGCTTTACTGGAACGCCATTCATTCCGCATCTGCTGGCGCCGAATCCGAAGCAGTTCCTGTTTATTTCGGCGCAGGAGACGCGGTCGAACAATCCTTCAACGACGGAGATTCTGGTGCCCACACTGGCGCAGCGGCTGGGCGACTTGACGCCTGCATTCCAGGTTGGCACTCCGCTAGGCGGCACGGGGACGAACCCAAACACGAATGTGGTGTATGACCCGACGCTGGCTCATCCAGTGCCGTATGGCAACACAGGTTGCGATCCGGCGTTGGCGGCGATCGATCCAAATCCGACCGCGTGCATTCCAGCGTATGAGCTGAACACCCCGCAGGCCCTGGCGGCGCAGACCCTGCTGAATACCTATTTCCCGGAGCCGAATCTCGACGCAGTGCAGGACAACTACCAGGCGAACCTTCCGGGCAGCTCGCACAGTTCGCAGGTTTCGGCGCGATTCAATCGCAGCTTCGGGGCGCAGCAGCGCGGGCGCGGATTCGGTGGATTCGGCGGCGGCGGACGGTTCGGCGGCGGACAGGGTGGCCAGAACCGCACCAATGTGAAGCCGACGCTGAGCCAATCGATTGCGGAGAACTTTGCGTATCAGCACCAGGCGAGCGCGAGCACGAACTTCGTGCCTATTCTTGCCGGGCATTCTGCGACGGATGGGTACAGCTTTTCGAGCGGCTACAGCTTTCAATACGGACGGATGAACAACTCGGCGACGCTGGGATGGAACCGCTCGTCGAGCCTGACGTCGAACATTTTCACGGGCGGGACGGACCCGCTGGCTGGAACAGGAATCTGCGTTGGCAATTTGACGATCTGTACCAACTCGTTCTACTTCGGGGTGCCGTCGATCAGCATCACCGGCGGACTTTCGGGGCTGAGCAATACGTCTCCGGTGAGTTCAGTGAACCAGACGATCTCGTTCAGCGATAACGCCCGGTGGAGGCATGCGCGGCACAACATGATGTTCGGGTTCGATTTCCGGCGGATCCACGCCGATTCGTTCGGCACGGGCGGCGATCTGGGGTCATTTACGTTCTCGGGATTTGCGACGGAGAACCCGGCGCTGCAGAACTGCAACCCGAACACGGACCCGCAGAAGTGCGCGGAGTATGGGACATCGGGGTCGTCGATGGCGGACTTTCTGCTGGGCCTCCCGCAAAACTCCAACGTGACGGCGGGGCTGAACAAGATTTATCTGCGGGGCAATTCGTGGGACTGGTTTGCGCAGGACAGTTGGCAGGCGAGGCCGGGACTGACGCTGCAGTACGGAATCCGATGGGAGTATTTTTCGCCTTACTCGGAGAAGTACAACCGGCTGGTGAACCTGAATGTGACCGGGTCGGCGGCGGCGGGAACGCTCGCTGTATCGACGGTATGCGGAACGGCCGCGCCCGCGGGATCGACACCCGGTCTCTGTGCGGCGGTCCAGCCGGGAACGCTGCTGCATCCCGACAAGAACCTGTACTCGCCACGGCTTTCCATCGCCTGGGTGCCGAAGTTCAAGTTCACCAAGAACATGGTGGTGCGATCGAGCTACGGCATCAACTACAACACGGGGCAGTATTCGCGCTTTGCGACCAATCTCGCGTTCCAGCAGCCGTTCATGGTGACGCAGAAGAACGTGCAGAGCTCGGGGGCCGTGAGCAACGGATGCACCTTGACGACGATGACGCTGGTGAATGGATTCGGCTGCGACAATCAATTGACGCAGTCGAGCTATGCGGTCGACCCGAACTACAAACTGGGCATGGTGCAGGTCTACAACTTCGGCATCCAGAAGACGTTGCCTCAGGGCGTGGTGCTGAATATCGACTACACGGGTTCGTATGCCGGCAATCTGGACATGCTGCGCGCGCCAAACCGCAATGCAAGTTCCTTGATTATTCCGACGGTCGGGCAGTTCACGTATGAGGACTCGCTCGGCTACCTGCGTTCGAATTCGCTGCTGGTGAATGTCCGCGAGCGGATGCACAAGGGCGTAGCGCTGGGCGCGACCTACAAGTACTCGCACTCGATCGACAATGCCTCGAGCGTGGGCGGTGGGGGCGGCAACTCGATTGCGCAGAACGATCAGGACCTGGGCGCGGAGGAGAGCAATTCGAGCTTCGATCAACGGCACGACCTGAGCGGCAATTTCGTGATCGAGCCTCCGGTGGGGCCGAACCGCGCCTTCCTGAACAAGGGCGGCTTCTGGTCGCATGCGCTGGATGGGTTCAACATCTCCGGGCAGTTCAATATCGGCACGGGCGGTTTTGCGAGCCCCACGTATTCGCTGACTGCGCAGGAGATTGCGGCGGGCGCGCCGAGTTCTCTGCGGCCGAACCGTAACCCGACGCAGGCGATCCATGGACAGGGCAGCCTGCTGCACTGGTTCAATACGGCGGCTTTTGTGGGCCAGTGTCCGGCTTCAAACCTGCCGCAGCCGGCGTACTGCCTGCCGGCAGGGCAATATGGCACGGCGACGCGCAACTCGATTGAGCTGCCGGGAACGGTGTCAGTCAGCTCGTCGCTGTCGCGCACGGTGTCTTTCGGCGAGACGCGGAGCCTGGAGTTCCGGTTCAACGCGAACAACGTGTTCAACACCGTGCAGTACTCGGGGGTGGACACGAGCGTGAATGACCCGCGCTTCGGCCAGGTGACGAGTGCGGCGGGGATGCGGGCCTTTACATACAACATGCGGTACAGGTTCTAGGTGCCAGGTTCGAGGTTCGAGGAGAAACGGAAGATGCAGCGGGCGATAGCGGCGGTTCTGGCGGGATGGATGGTTGGAGGAACGGCGGGCATGCCTCTGCCCGCGGCGCAGGCGCAGCAGGCGAATGGCGGCACTGCGACCATTGTCGCCAATGTGAACCGCGTGCTGACCAATGTGGTGGTGCGCGACAAGAAAACCGGCGCGGTGATCAAAGGGTTGAAGGAGAGCGACTTCCAGATCATCGAGGACAAGAAGCCGCAGAAGATCACGACCTTCGACTATGAGGATGTCGACCAGGCGGTGACGCTACAGGAGGCGAGCACCGTTTCCGGCGCGACGAGCACGCAGAAAAAGTCGATTGCGGACCTGGTGAACAACGACTTCGCGGCGAAGCCGGAGGAGTTGAAGGACCGGCGGCTGATTGTGATGTTCTTCGACCTGAGCAGCATGCAGCCGGAGGATGTTGAGCGCGCGGTGGACGCGGCGAAGGACTATATCAACAACCACATGGCTCCGGCGGACATGGCTGCGTCGGTGAGCCTTGTGTCGGGCCTGAACATGGACCAGGACTTCACCAACGACAAGCAGGCACTGCTGAGAGCGGTGAGCAAGTATGACGGAAGCGAAGGCAGCGGATTTGCGGGAGGCAGCGAAGGCGGCGGGACCGATGGGACCTCGGACGATTCTTCCAGCTTTGTGGCGGACGACAGCGAGTTCAACTCGCTGAACACGGACCGGCAGCTGTATGCGATCCGGACGGTGTGCAAGTCGATCGAGAAGGTGGAGCAGAAGAAGAGCATGCTCTATTTCTCGGGTGGGCTCTCGCGGCAAGGGATTGAGAACCAGGCAAGCATCCGCGCGGCCACGAACGAGTGTGTGAAGGCGGACACGGCGCTTTATGCGGTGGATACGCGAGGGTTGCAGGCGCTGAACGTGGTGGGCGATGCGTCGAAGGGCAGCATGCGCGGCACGTCGGCGTATTCCGGCGCGTCGATGCAGAGCCAGCTGAACTCGAACTTCAGCTCGCAGGAGACGCTGGGCACGCTGGCGAGCGATACGGGCGGGAAGCTGTTCGTGGACTCGAACGACTTTGGACCTGCGTTCCAGCAGGTACAGCACGATACGGAGGCGTACTACATCATTGGGTACAAGTCGACGAACACCGCGCGGGATGGCAGCTACCGGCACCTGACCATCAACCTGCTGAACCATCCGGACGCGAAGCTGGAATATCGGCCTGGCTACTACGCGCAGGCTGACTTCCAACATGCGAAGAATGAGGACCGCGAACTGGCGCTGATGGAGCAGATGCGGTCGGACGTGCCGGCGACGGATGTCGCGGTGTATCTGCAGGCGCTTTACTTCAAGCTGGCGGACGGCAAGTTCTACATCCCAATCTCGGTGGTGGTGCCGGGCTCGCAGATCAACGCGGTGCAGGTGAAGGACAAGACGAAGGCCACGATTGACTTTTTGGGGCAGGTAAAGGATGCTGCGGGCCTGGTCGTGGGGCAGCAGCGGCAGACCGTGAATCTCGCGCTCGATGCGAACCAGCAGGTGCAGAAGAAGAATGTGCAGTACTCGACGGGCTTTACGCTGGCGCCGGGCAAATATCACGTGAAGTTTGTGGTGCGCGAGAACCAGAGTGGGAACATGGGCAGCTTCGAGACGGACATCCAGGTGCCGGACATGGCGAAGATGCCGCTGAAGCTGAGCTCGGTGGTGATGTCGAGCCAGCGGCAGCCGGAGAAGGGCAAGACCATCGATCCGCTGGTGCGCGATGGAGAGATGTGGGTGCCGAATGTGGCGCATGTCTTCCGGCAGGACCAGCATCTCTATTTCCTGTATGAGGTGTACAGCCCGGCGAAGGAGGGTGCGACGGGTGCGGCAGCGCCTGCGGCCAATGCCAAGCCTGATCCGAATGCGCCGGTGCATGTGCTGACGAATATCGAGTTCATGCTGGGCGGCGTGAAGGTCTACGAGACGCCGATGGTGGAGGCGACGGCGATTAACATTCCGGAGCGGAATGCGGTCGGGTTCCAGTTCGATGTGCCGCTGGCGGGATTGAAGGCGGGAACGTACGTGTGCCAGATCAATGTGATCGACGATGCGGGCGGAACATTTACTTTCCCGCGGATGGCCTTGCGTGTGACGCCGCCGGCTGCAGCGGCCGCAGCGCCGCAGCCTGTGGCTTCAGCGGGGATGGCCAAGCCTGCGGGTCTATGAGCGCGTGCGACGAATGGCTCGACTCAGACTATTGGGTGGTTCGCGCTGCCCGGGCGGTGAGCGTGAATGAGAAGCCGGCGATGTCTGTGTGGTCGCGCAGGCTGCGGCTGTAGAAGCCTGTCATGATGAGGTGGCCCGAGACCGGGATCGCGAGCGAGGTAAGAAAGCCGTTGTCCTCGCCAGGATCGACATTTGTGGCGGTGGTGACGGCCCTTTTACCTTTGCCGCTGGTGGAGTAGATGATGTTTTTGGCCAGCGGCAACTCCTCGTACGCGGCTGCGTTGAAGCTGATGCTTCGGGTCAGGGCGAAGCTGCTGCCGGCCTGGAAGTGGGCGGTCGGGCCTACGGCGACATAATCGCGCAGGACGCCCTGGTTGATGAGGCTGCTGGTATTGCCGTAGCCGAGGGCGACGTTCGGTGTAAAGCGGCCGATCTCTCTCTCCGCCCAATTGTTGAAGCTGTAGGTGACCTGGGCGGCCCCAATGCCATAGTGCGCGTTGCCGGAAGGAAGCCCAAGTGAAGCGATGCCGCTGTAGGTATAGCGATGCACGGGCGTGTCGTATTCGAAGTTGAGCACGGTGTCGCCCCAGGCGCCCTTTTCCGGCCTGCGGACGTAGATGGGCTTTGTTGTGGGGCT
>DATNAU010000039.1:0-6193 GCA_035572415.1 Acidobacteriaceae bacterium | reverse complement strand
TTCACACCGCCGACGCTGAAGCTTGCGGGTACGCGCGCCTGCGCGGGCATCGCGTGCTCCACCGGCGCGTCCCACTTCTTCTGCTCGAGGGTGTACCGCTTCTTCATCGAGTCAGTGTCTGTACCCCCCTCCCCCCGGATATCTATGTTCTCTACAATCAGCAGTTTGCAGCATTATGGCTGTATATTCTTCAAACGAAAGAGGCTTACGGCTATGTGATTGATTTCCCGTATCTGGCTGAACTCGATTGCGCGGCCCTTGAGACTGCGGCAACCGTGCATCGGCCAGCTATCCCCTACTTCTATTCTAGTGAAATGGGGTGCGGAGTTTTGTGCTGGAAGTGATTTGAAAGCGCAGACTTGAAAGAAAGAACTTGACAGGGTGCTGGGGGAAGCTGAAATGGCTCCCTCGCCGCTTCACTTCTTTGCGGAACGCGACACCGCTTTCGCCGCCTTCTTCGCGGCAGCTCTTTTTGGCGCAGATTTCTTCGCAGCTTTCTTCGCGGCCGATTTGCCTGGAGTGCTCTTCGCCGATTTCTTTTTTGCGCGCTTCTTCTCCGGCGGAAGTGAGGAAACGTAGGCCATGGCCTCGCGAAGCAGTTTCAGGTTCGCCGGCGCGGCTGCGTTGGGTACAACCAGCCACTCGCGCATGGTGCGCTGGCCCATCTGAAGCAGGCGCATCTCACCGCCGCTGGCGAGCAGTTCTGCGATGCGCGTCTCCGGCAGCTTGACGGCTGCGCTCTCATCGGTGCGCGCGAAGGCAAAGATTTTGTCGCCGACGTGCAGCGACCCGTGGCCGAACCTGGTCCCGACCGCGCAGCCGGGAATCCTGCGCCCCAATTCCTCAGCCAACTGCTGACGGGCGTTCATTGCAGACAGCCCTCCCTGCCTCCATTATCAAGTCTGGCGTTTCGGTCTGGCGCCGAAAGCGAAAGGCCCCCGCACTGCGGAGGCCTTCGCATTCCCGATGCTTGATGGTTACTTTGCTGCCGCTGCCGGCTTGGCGGCATTGGCGACCTTGCGGCGGAAGCGCTCCACGCGGCCGGCCGTGTCCACCAGCTTCTGCTTGCCGGTAAAGAACGGATGGCACTGTGAACAGATTTCGACGACGATGTCGCCCTTGGTGGAGCGCGTCTCAAACACATTGCCGCAGGCGCATTTCACGTGGATGGTTTCGTACTTCGGATGAATTCCCTCTTTGGGCATTGACTTCTCCTGTCAGCAAAGCGCACGCAGCCTGAGGTCATCGAAACGCTGCTGCTTTGCTCTTGAATTTGCCGCCTGCCTCGCGGTCCGCTTGCAACGGGTGTGGTCACCGTGACATCGGTTCGCCTGTCGCGCTGGGCATCGGATCGAATCCAAAAGCCCGGCTGGCTGACTTGTCTTTCTATCCTCAGAATACATTGGATTCCCACACCGGACAATCCGATTCGCCGCGCCTATTCTGCGCGATACTGGAGCCTCAAGCGAGGGGCGCCGAAAGCACACATGACCACCACAGTCGAGATCTGCAGCCTCTGCGAGGGCTCCGGCCTGCGCGTGGCGGTCGAAAACGGCCGCTCCATGGCCCGCGAGTGCGAGTGTCGCGCGAGCCGCCGCGCCGCTCGCATGCTGGACCGCGCACGCATTCCCCGCCGCTACGAGCACTGCACGCTCGACAGCTACGAGAGCGGCTTTCGGAACGTAGACCGCTCTCTCCCCGCGGCGCATCTTCGCGCGCGCAAGTTCGTCGAGGGCTATCCGGTTGAGCACGGGGGCACAGGCCTGCTGCTGACGGGCTCTATCGGCGTAGGCAAAACACATCTGGCAGTAGGAATTCTCCAAGCATTGCTCACCGAGCGCGGCGCCACCGGCCTCTTCTACGACTATCGCGACCTGCTGAAGCAGGTGCAGAACAGCTACAACCAGTCCGTTGCGGCGACGGAACTTGAGGTCCTGCGTCCGGTCTTCGAGGCCGAGGTCCTGGTGCTCGACGAACTCGGCGCGGCCAAGCCAACCGACTGGGTGTGGGATACGGTCGCGCACATCCTCAACACACGCTACAACGACCGCCGCACCACCATCATCACCACCAACTACCAAAACCTCGCGCCGCTGGGAACGGAGCCGGCGACCGCGCGCGCGGCAATGCGGGAAGAGACCCTTGGCGACCGCATCGGCGAGCGTATGCGCTCGCGCCTGCAGGAGATGTGCGTGGTGGTGGAGATGCACGGCGAAGACTTCCGCCAGAAAGTAAAGCGCGCCAGCTTCGCATAGAAGCCGGCGCGCGGGGCCCAGGTTTACCCGGAGAAAACACTTTTGTTGGCGATTACGACCGCCGCCTGAATCCTTGTCCTAAATGGTGGCCTTCAGCAGGAGCAGGCAGGCGCCGCCCAGGCAGGCGACCCAGTACACAATGTCGCCGGGATGCATGTTCTCGACATAGCGGCCCAGGCGCGTATCGCGGAGCGCATCGATGCCCAGCGGGGCGCGTTTGCGGTTGCGCTCGGCAATCGCGGCCTCTTCGGCCTGCAGGCGCTCGGCGTTCGTAACGACGGGAGCGCAGTAGACGCGGGCGCGGACCGGATCGAACGAGCGCGCGACGGAGTTGGTGGCGGTCATGGTTGTCATGGTGCGGTACTCCTCGCCGCGCGGGGCCTGCACGGCAACCCTTTCTCTTTTGATCTGGCCGGGCGCCTCTGGATGTTTTCATCCATCGGCAAAGACAAAGGTAGGCCGCAGACACCGATCTCGAAAATCCACCCTTCGGGGGAAATACTCCCCCGTTCTGGTCATTACGCGCAGTCATTACCGAAGGTGGTTCCGGAAGAAAGTTCCGAAATGGTCAGCGGGCCGCCGCTCCCTGACGCGATGGCTTAGAATCATCGCGTATGAGCGGCACTCCTCAAACTTCTTCCGCGCCCGAACCGCCCAGCTTCGCTGAACCGGAGCGCGATCACAACGGCCTTTCCCCCGCCGTCTGGGGAGTCGCTGCGCTCATCGTTCTGGTGGTTGTCGCCATATTCTTCTTCGCCGGCCGCAACAAAGGCCCCTCAGCCCCCGCAACGCTTCAGCCTCCCGACGCGTATTCTCAGAGCCTTCCGGTCACCAGCCTGGCCATGAGCGAGGCAGGCTCCTTTTCCGGCGGCAAGGTCACTTACCTGGATGGCCACATCCAGAACACCGGGAATCGCACCTTAGTTGGTGCGACGGTTCAGGTCGTCTTCGCCAATGACGAGATGATGCCTCCCACCGTCCTGACTCAACCGCTGACGCTGGTCCGGATGACGCAACCCTATATTGACATCGAGCCCGTCAGCGCCGAGCCGCTCAAGCCCGGCGATTCTCATGACTTTCGTCTCGCCTTCGAGGCCATCCCGCAGAACTGGAACCAGCAGATGCCCGAGATGCGCATCATCCAGACGGAACTGAAGTAGAAGCAGTTCTCAGTTTTTAGTTCTCAGTCGAAGTCCCGCAGCCCCTCCCCATTCCGTGTAATTTTTACCGGCAGACGAGCAAGACGGGCTGTTTTTCCCCTGCTCCCTGAGCGTTCGGCACGGGCCAAGCTCCACGTCATCCGGTTTATATTCATGTACTTGCGTCCTCCTCCGAGTTTGGCACGGGCATTGCTCTAGTCAGGGCAACACCGGACGCTTGTACACGGGCCAGAAAGTTTTGTTACTTAGGCATTCGGTCCTGATTTGAGGAGACGCGAAACCATGAAGAATCTTGCGAAGGGTCTGGGACTTTCCACTTTGGTGCTCGGAGGAGCGATGGGAGCAACACTACTCGCGCAGGCACCTGCCACTGACCAGTCGGCCCAGTCGGCTCCGGCAGCCGCCAGCCAGACAGCGAACCCCGACGATGCGAGCACATATGCCACCGGCAAGCCGCTCGCCAACGATTCCAAGGAAGGGTTCTGGGGCCATATGAATCCGTTCGCCCGCAAGAAGTGGGTACGCCGCGAGGTCGATCCGATCCGCGACCGCACCAATGAGCTGGATCAGCTGCAGGCGAAGAACGCCAATGACATCAAGGATGTCGACAAGCGCGCTCAGGCGGGCATCAACAACGCCATGATGGCTGCCAACACGGCTGACCAGCATGCGCAGGACGCCGCCAACCGCGCCAACGCGGCGCAGACCACCGCAACCGGCGCCGACCAGCGGACGACGACCCTGAACGGTACAGTCGCCAATCTCGACCAGTACCAGTCGGTGAACTCTACCGATGTTCCGTTCGCCTCCGGCCGCACCGCGCTCGGACCCAAGGGCAAGGAAGCGCTCGACGATATGGCCTCGAAGCTGCAGGGCGAGAAGGGCTACATCATTGAGGTGCAGGGGTATAGCAAGCACGGCGTGGCCAGCTCGCAGGCCATGGCGGACGCAGTTGCCCGCTACCTCGTGACGGAACATCAGGTACCGCTGTACCGCATCTATCGCACTGGCCTGGGCAAGGGCATAACCGGCGCGGCCAACACCGCTGCCAACGATCAGACAGCGCAGAACACGCAGACCGCCTCGAATGAAGAGCCCATCACCAATGGCGTGCGCGTTACACTGCTGCACAACAGCCTGGCCTCGATGAATGAGCCGGCCGCGCCGGATGCACCTGCCAACAACAACTCGTACGCTCCGCAGGGCCAGCAGCAGCAGTCCGCGCCCGCGGTCAACCAGTAGCCCTCCCCCGGGATGCGGGCTGACGGGGTCGTCAGCCCGCCCCAAAACAAGATTCGCGGGGTGATCGACCCAAGCACTACCCCCGCAACCAAGCTCTCCTTACCAGAGAGAACCAAGGCAGATTGGCCCCTGGAGAAACCAGGGGCCGTTTTTTCTGCCGGGCCATCATCCGCGCCCCGACCCCTGGGCTGAGTTGCGATCGCCGGGATTCGTTCCGGTGTGCGCGATTCATCGGGTCGCACAATATCGCAGGCGCCGCTGCCGCACAGTCCGGCGATAACTTTATGGGGCGGCCAGCGGAGAGGGCGGCACGTAGCGCAGAGCGTGTGCGACAATTCCGGCTAGGCCGGGCCAGCCAAATCTGCACCGACAGGACACATGGGTATGCCCGATTCCGCGCCGGCCGGCGCACTGCTCTCAGTGGATGTCGAACGTTGCCAGGGGAATGTGTATGTCCTGCACTGCAAGGGCCGACTGGTGGCGGGCCAGACGAAGATCCTGAGCGATGCCGTATGTCCGCTGATCCCGCAAAGCAAGCGGATCGTGCTGGACCTCTCCGGGCTTCAACATACGGACAGCATGGGGCTGGGAACGATGGTTGGGCTGTATGTTTCGGCGAAATCCGCCGGATGCAGCTTGGAACTGATGCACCTGAGCCAGCAGCTGCGCAACCTGCTGGGGCTGACCAACCTGTTTTCCATCTTTACGGTAGTCGGAGAAAACGGCATCAAGCTGATGTAGAAGTCGCAACGCCGTCTACTTCCTGCGGGGTCCAGCCCGCAATTGCAAACAACAGACGTTATAATGGCGTTATAATCTTCGTACCAATGAGGTGCGCTATGGCGACGACTGTAAAGGTGACCACAGTAGGAAATTCCGTAGGGATCGTTCTGCCGAGAGAGATTCTCAACCTTCTCCACGTTGAGAAAGGTGATGTGCTCTACCTCACCGAATCTCCGGACGGGATCCGAATCTCCGCATACGACCCGAAGCTGGCCAAGAAATTAGAGGCTATGGAACAGGTAATGCGCGAGAACCGCGATGTGCTGAGGAAGCTCGCCCAATAGCCATGGAGGAACCGATCTGGATTGAGAAGCTGGAGGTCCTCATCGCGCACTCCCGGCAACTAGCAGAGCACGGCGGCTCTGACGGAATACGGGACGAAAATCTGCTGGATTCTGCGCTGGCGAAGCCGAAGAACGTATTCGCATACGAGGAACAGCCCACGCTGACCCGGCTGGCGGCCTCATACGCGTTTGGCCTGGCGCGAAATCACCCATTTATCGACGGCAACAAACGAACGGCAATGGTTGTTGCGGAGGGCTTTCTTCGCGTCAATGGCCTTCGCGTAGATGCACGCGCAACGGAAAAATACCTAACCTATCTCGGCCTGGCTGCAGGCGAGGTAAGTGAGGAGCAGATCGCGGCCTGGTATGGTCACCACGCGGTTCCAATCAAGGGCTGACCTCCGGGGTGCATCCGAGTCTTTTTTGTCTGTAAAACCATCTAACAAAGTGTTATTCTGGTGTCCGCTGG
>DATNAU010000038.1:0-7377 GCA_035572415.1 Acidobacteriaceae bacterium | reverse complement strand
GACCACTATGGTTCGGTTGAAATGCCTGTAGCGGCGGTCGCAAAGCTTGCGCCGCTGCAATCGACTGAAAGTGCGAGGTGATCACTATGAATCGCTTTCGTATCGGTGCGGCGGCCTGCTTTCTGGGAGTTGGCCTGATTGCAGTTCACGGCACCGCGCAGAGCGCCCCTGGGGGGCCGCAGCCGGGGCAGAGTTCCGTTCCAACAATCAAAGCGAATGCGCAACTGGTCGTGGTGGATGTGGTTGTAACGGACAGCTCGCACAAGCCGGTGCATGGGCTGAAGGCGACGGATTTTACGCTGATGGAGAACGGCACGCCTCAGTCGTTGAAGAGCTTTGAGGAGCATACGCCGCTGAGTGCGGCGGATGCGATGCACGTGCAGCCGTTGCCGAAGATGCCGGCTGGGAACTTTACGAACTATACGCCGGCGCCTGTGAATGGCGCGGCCAACATCATCCTTCTGGACACTTTGAATACGGCCATGAGGGACCAGTCGTATGTCCGCGGGCAATTGCTGGCCTATCTGCGCTCCCTTCCGCCCGGAACACGGGTTGCCATCTTCGGCCTGACGAGCCGCCTGGTGATGCTACAGGGTTTTACGAGTGATCCCGAAGCGTTGCGATCCGTGATGGAGAAGGATCGCGGCGCGACTTCGCCGATGCTGAAGGACCAGGTGGGCGGGGGAGGCAACCAGGAAAGTATGTCCGACCGTATGGAAGATCTGGGTATCCTGCCGCAGTACGTGCAGGACGTGCGCGACTTTGAGGCGCAAGTGGGCAGCTACAAGCTTGAACAGCGCGTCAAGTTCACGCTGGACGGATTCAATCAGCTGGCGCGGTATCTCTCGAACATACCGGGACGCAAGAATCTGATCTGGTTCTCCGGATCGTTTCCGCTCAACATTCTTCCGGACACGAGCGGTACGTTGAGCAATCCATTCCTGGCTATCGCGCATTTTGAAGATGAATTTCGAGAGACGGTGAATATGCTGGGCCGAAGCCAGGTGGCGGTTTATCCAGTGGATGCGCGGGGCATTACATTGTCGCCTGTGTTCGATGTCGCCAATAAGCGCTACAACAGCAAGTTCGGCGCTGCACGCGTCAAGCAGGATGACGACAAGTACCTCGAAGACACTGTTCTGGAACACGGCACGATGAACGCGATGGCCGATGCAACGGGCGGGCACGCTTTTTACAATACGAATGACCTGACGACCGCGGCGGCCGAAGCGATCGACATGGGGTCGAACTTCTATACGCTTGCTTACACACCGGCGAACTCCAGGCTCGACGGGAGGCTGCACAAGATCAAGGTTGTGTCTGCGCGGCGTGGGCTGACGCTGAGCTACCGGCAGGGATACTACGCGGACCCGCCAGAGAGGATCGATGCCCACATCAATTTGGCCGCTTCAGGACCACGCGATCAGGCGGTAACGACGGAGGGAGGCCTATCGCAGCAGGAGAGCCTTCGCCTTGCGATGATGCGCGGCGCTCCGACGCCGACCGAGATTGTGATGAGGGTAGAAGTAATGCCGATGGCGTCCTCAGGGATCGACGATGGGGTTGCTCCAGGCAATAATCCAGGGTCGAAAGCGCACGGGCCGTGGCGGAGCTACAGCGTGAAGTACCAGATCGATCCAGCAGGCATTGTGTTTTTGCGAGGGGCTGACGGCAAGGCACACGCCGATTGTGAGTTGATTGTCTTTGTTTACTCGCCAGATGGAGCTGTCCTGAACACGCTAAGCAGCACGGCCCATATTGCCGATTCGATGGATGACCTGCGCCAGATGTTGAAGGACGGTATTTTGTGTCAACAGGAGGTAAGCGTCCCGGCCAAGGGCGAGTACTTTCTGCGGATTGCAGTCCAGGACTTGCATCGCGACCGGTACGGTGCGGTGGAAGTGGCGACCTCACGGCTGAAAGATCTAGTGGCGACAGCACCGCCGGCCGCGGCCGCTGCTCCAACCCAATAGACTCTTGGCAGCTGGCTCGGATCCTTCGACAATTTTGTATTCGTCATACAAGAAAATCCTTCGTCTACACTGTTGGCGACCTTCGGGAGTTCAAGCATTTATGCCGCGTTACGCCTGCATCCTTGCCGCATGTATCTTCGCGGTCGCTGCCGGGGCCCAATCCGTCTCATCACCCTCTTTGGACTCGAAGCCTCAAGGAGGCAAACCAGCTTCGGAGGCGGTTCCGACGATCAAGACGAGTGCCCAACTGGTAGTGGTGGATGTCGTGGTGACAGACGGGTCACACAAGCCGGTGCGTGGGCTGAAGGCGGCAGATTTTGCACTGACGGAGAACGGCGTTCCGCAGAAAGTTCGCAGTTTTGAGGAGCACAGCACTCTCGCAACCCCGCCCATCCCGGAACCTCCGCTGCCGGCGGGCGTTTTCACCAACCAACCGCGGGTGCAGCCCGGGGGGGCCGTAACGGTCCTATTGTTGGACTCACTGAACACACCCACAAGCGATCAGGCATATCTGCACCAGCAACTGATGGCGTATCTGAAATCCGCTACGCCAGGGTCACGTACCGCAATCTTCGGGCTTAGCGATCATCTGGTGCTGCTACAGGGGTTCGACTCGGATCCAGCGGTGCTGCGAAAAGCGATGGAAAAGATCAATGTCAAAGCCTCGACTGTCCGGAGCGATGTGGCAGGCAACGGCATTCAGAACAGCGCGGCGGATACTTTCGAAGACATGGGAACCGACCCGGCGGTTGCCCTGCTGGTGGCCAATCTTCGGCAGTGGGACGCGCAGCAGAAGAGCGTGGAGCTGCAGATGCGCGCCAAATACACCATCGACGCCTTCAACCAACTGGCTCGGGCACTGGCAGCGATTCCGGGACGCAAGAACCTCATCTGGTTTTCCGCATCGTTCCCGCTGAACGTGATGGCGGATACGACCGACAACCTCGGCTCCAATTCAAGCACGCCCGCAATGGACAGTTTCCTGGATTCATTTGCCGGTGAGGCCGACATGAGCGAGGAGTTCCAGACGGCTATGGCCCGACTGGCGCGCAGCCAGATTGCGGTCTATCCGATCGATGTCCGCGGAGTGATGCAAAACCCCGTGTTTGCGGCAGACACGACCCGCAACTATGGCGGGGGCGCGCGCGGCACTGCGCGTATGGCAGCGGACCGGAGTCAGTTCATCAACGACACCGCGGCCGAGAACAGCACGATGACCTCGCTTGCTAAGGCCACCGGAGGTCACGCTTACATCAGCACCAATGATCTTTCGCGCGCCGTGAAGGAGTCCGTCGAGCAAGGGTCCAATTTTTACAGTCTCAGTTATTCGCCGAGCGATTCCAATATGGACGGCAAGCCGCGGCATATCAAGGTTCAGGCTGCGCAGCCGGGACTGACGCTTGCGTACCGCACCAGTTACTATGCCGTGCCACCCGATCCGGTGAAGACCTCCGGACTGATTACGCAAACCGCGGCCTCTGCCAGTGCGAACGATCCAGCGGCCGTCGCTCTGCGCACCAATCTGCGGTTGGCGATGACTCGCGGCGCACCCGCGCCGACGGACATTCTTTTCCGGGTCGGTGTCGTACCGATGACTGCAGCCGACAAGCCGGAGGATGTACTCGCGCCAAACAATGCTGCGTCTGCGAAGGCCAAAGGGCCGTGGCGGCGGTACAGCGTCAACTATCAGATCGATCCGGCAGGCCTGGTGTTCTTTCGCGCGGAGGACGGAAAGGTTCATTGCGATTTCGACCTCGTGGTCTACGTCTTCACCCCGCAAGGAGAACTGGTCGATGTTCTGCATGACATTCGGATTTTCGCCGGCGGGGACGAGCAGGTTCGCGGCTTCTACCAGCACGGCCTCGTCCAGCACGCGGAGGTCAGCGTTCCGGCGAAAGGCGAGTACTTCCTCCGCATTGCTGTACACGATCTGCATCGGGACCACTATGGCGCTGTAGAGGTGGCTACTTCGCAGGTGAAGAATCTGGCTGCGGACACATCACCTGCGAATCCGGAGATCCCGGCGAGAGCGGGAAAGTAGATTCGACGGGGTGTTGCAGGGCAAGTAGAATCGAGAGTTGAAGGCCCGCCACTTGGTCCGTTCCCTTACATCCGCCGCTGTTTTCCATCTCCGCCGGCGTTCTCTGCTGCGGGCTAATCTGCTGGTGCTGGGCAGCGTTGCCATGTCGTTCCCGCTGGCGGGCTTCCCCAACGACCGCCGCGATCCGGCCCTGATTGTGCCTGCGCTGCTCGCGCTCTTTGGAACGCTTGAGACGGTGCGATGCGTCCGCCCACGCTGGGACCTCTACCATGCCGGGCTGATTCTGCTGCTGTGGATGGACATGATGGCGGTATGCCTGGTGTTCTTCTTTCTGTTCTCTCCCTATGTTTTTTAGGCCCATTCCCCTGTCACCGCGTGGTTGCGATATACTCCACCCCTGTAACTTCACGGCAGGAGCCCTCCAATGTTGAAAGGCTTTCGGGATTTTATCCTTCGCGGCAATGTGATGGACCTTGCGGTTGCCGTCATCATCGGCGCTGCCTTCTCCGGTATTGTGACTGCGCTTACGACCGACATCATCAACCCGCTGCTCGGCGCGTTTATCGGAAAGCCGACCTTCGACTACCTGGTCGTGTGGGTCAATGGCGGGAAGGTGATGTACGGCAATTTCATCACTGCGGTGATCAACTTCCTGATCCTCGCCGCTGTCATCTACTTCTTCCTGGTTGCTCCCACGCAGTACCTGCTGAAGAAGTTTCAGCCTGCCAAAGCAGAGTCCCCTTCGACGAAGACCTGCCCGGAGTGTCTTTCGGATATTCCGATCGGCGCAAAGCGCTGCAAGTTCTGCGGCCAGCCAGTCGCCTGAGGACCCGCATCGAACCGGTAAGAGGGGCTGGCCGACCTTGACCAGTGTGCGCCGCTATTTTCTCCCCATTCCGCTGGCTGCATTTGCGCTCGCCGGGCAGCAGCCGCAACCGGCGGCAACGGCGCTCTTGCGTCCACGGGCACCAGCCGAGGCTGCTCTCGATCGGGAGTTTCTGGCATTACCGAATGCTGCACTCGCTCGCCAGCACTTGAAGACGCTGACTGCGGCGCCGCACTGGGCGAGTTCCCCGGAGGACTATGCGACGGCCACGTATGTGGCGAGCTGCTTCAAGGCCGCGGGGCTGGAGACGCAGATTGTTCCATACTCCGTGCTGATGCCGAAGCCGGTGTCGCTCACTGTTGAGGCGTTCGATTCCACGGGAGCTAAGATTCTGCCGGCGCTTACGCCGGAGTCGCCGAAGCCGGATGCGCGTGCCCTGCCGCCATTCAGTTCGGGATCGCCCGCGGCGGACCTGACGGCACCAGTGGTCTACGCGAATTATGGCGGCAGGGAGGACTTCGCGCGGCTGGCGGAGATGGGCATCAGCGTCAAAGGGAAGATTGCGCTGGTGCGGTATGGGGAGATCTTTCGCGGGACGAAAGTGTATCTGGCGCAGCAAGCGGGTGCGGCGGGTGTGCTGCTGTTCACCGATCCCGCGGATACTTCTACGCCAGCGACCGCAGCGTATCCGGACGGGCGCAATCCTCCGCCGACCGCGGTGCAGCGCGGGTCGGTGCAGTTTTTGCCGATCTATCCGGGCGATCCGACTACGCCGGGAATCGCTTCTGTCCCGGGGCTACCGGCGGCGAACCGCATTCCGGCCAACAAGCTGCAGTACGATCTGCCGTCGATTCCATCGCAGCCGATCTCGGCGGCGGATGCTGTGCCCATTTTGCGTGCGCTGGCGGGGCCACTCGCGCCGCGCGAGTGGCAGGGGGCGGTGCTGGGCGCCCCATACCATTTGGGTTCCGTAGAAGCGCCGGTCAGGGTGCACATGCGACTCTCGTTCGATACGCGCCTCCGCACGATCTGGGATGTGATCGGAAGGATTCCTGGTACGGTGGAGCGCGACGAGTGGGTGATCGCAGGCAATCATCGCGATGCATGGGTGTATGGCGCGACGGACCCTTCCAGCGGAACGGCGGCGATGCTGGAGGCCGTGCATGGGCTGGGACTTCTGCTGAAGCATGGCTGGCGGCCGCGCAGAACGATTGTGATTGGAAGCTGGGATGGGGAAGAGGAAGGCCTGATCGGCTCGACGGAGTGGGTGGAGCAGCACCAGACGGAGCTGCAGCACGCGGTGGCGTACTTCAACATGGACGAGGCGGCGTCAGGCCAGGCGTTTCATGCGGCGGCAGTGCCGTCGCTGCGGGAATTTGTGCGCGAGATCGCGGAAGAGGTCCCATCGGCGTCGGGAAGCGGCTCGGTCCTTAACCATTGGATGGCGCAGGAACGTGAGACGAACGCGAGCGAAGATGCGGGTGCGACGAAAGGCGCGCCACGCACGGCAGAGACACGAGGAACGCGCGAAGCCGGCCCTGCTACCGCTAGCGCGCTCCACTTTGGCGATCTTGGGTCGGGGTCAGACTACTCGCCCTTTTTGGACCACGCCGGAGTTCCATCCGCAGATGTTGGCTCCGACGGCGTGTTTGGCGTCTACCACTCGGCGTATGACAACTTCGACTGGTTCACGCGTTTTGTTGATCCGGACTTTGCGCTGACAATTCAGCAGACGCGGATCTTCGGTCTGGAGATTCTTCACATGGCCGATGCGGAGGTGCTGCCTTTCGACGAAGCCGCTTACGCTGAGGCGATTCGCGGGTACCTGGAGCAGGCGCGCAGACGGTCTTCGGCGTACGGGATGAAGCTTGACTTTGCGCCTGCGCTGGCGGCAGCAGATTCATTTGCTGCTGCAGCGCGGGCAGTGCATGCAACTGAGCTTTCATCGCAGGGCGATGCGGCCCGTCGGAACGCGGCGGTGATTGCCGCGGAACACGCGCTGGTGGTGCCGGAGGGGCTTCCGATGCGGCCGTGGTACCGGCAGGCGGTGTATGCGCCGGGGCTGGCGACAGGCTACGCGCCGGAAGAGCTGCCCGGCGTGAACGACGCGATCGATGCGAAGGATTCGCGGCGCGCGCAGGAGCAACTGGCCAAGTTGGTGCAGGCATTGGATCACGCAGCGGCATTGCTGGCGGCCGCGTCGCGTTAGCAATCTATCTCTACAACTTGCGTGTAGCAGGATCACCGCGGGTGCTATTCACCGCACTGTAACGCGGAACGATGATGCCCTTAGAAGGCGATCCAAGCCTCAAGGAGCACTGCCCATGTCGCACGACCTTATCTTCGCCCTGGTTTTCATCATCATGATCGCCGCGCCGGCGCTGGTCACCACCACCTCCGACCGCGACGAGCGGGACCCGCTATGAACCAGTTTCGCGCTCTGCACTCTTCGCTCGATCTCTGCTGTTTGCCCTCGCCATATCGCGTGATGCAGGGCGTAGCGGGGATGGCATTCAACTTCTCGAAGATCGAACTCT
>DATNAU010000037.1:0-28534 GCA_035572415.1 Acidobacteriaceae bacterium | reverse complement strand
CTTCTCCGTCTCGGCCGGGTGGTGCGAGGGATGGCCGGGCGTGGCGGGGCGGAGGGTGCCGAAGAAGACATAGGCCATCTGGCGCGTCATGTAGAAGGCGGTGAGGAAAGCACCAATAGTGCCGAGATAGAACGGAATGTGTGACGGGCTCCAGAAGTGCGCGAATCCGAGAATTTCGTCTTTGCTCCAGAAGCCGGCGAAGAGCGGGAAGCCGCAGAGGGCGAGCATGCCGCACGTGTAGGCCGCGAAGGTGACGGGCATGTACTTGCGCAGGCCGCCCATGCGGCGGATGTCCTGCTCGCCGGCGCAGCCGTGGATGACCGATCCCGCGCCGAGGAACAGCAGCGCTTTGAAGAAGGCGTGGGTGATGAGATGGAACATGCCCACGGCCGGTCCGCCGACGCCGATGCCCATCATCATGTAGCCGAGCTGGGAGACGGTGGAGTAGGCGAGGATGCGCTTGATGTCGAACTGCGCGACGGCGATGGTGGCGGCGAAGAGCGCGGTGATGGCGCCGATCCAGGTAACAACGTGGAGCGCGGCGGAATAGGGAATGACAACGTCAACAGCTGATGTGATGGGACGCATCAGCGGATAGATTCGCGCCATCAGAAATACACCGGCTGCCACCATGGTCGCTGCGTGGATCAGAGCAGAGACCGGCGTGGGACCTTCCATGGCATCGGGCAGCCAGACATGCAGCGGTACCTGGCCGGACTTGCCTGCGGCTCCACAGAAGATGAGGATCGAGATGGCGGATGCGGCTGACAGCCCGAAGATGCCGGAGTGCAATGCCTCAAGATGGAGAGCCATACCTCTCTCGATGCAGCCCGCTCCGCCCTGGTAGAACAGCAGCGTGCCCGCCTGACCATATAGCCAGACCATGCCAATGAGCAGGCCTAGGTCGCCGATGCGGGTGACGAGGAAGGCCTTTTTTGCGGCGGCCGCGGCGGCGGGATTGTGGTACCAAAAGCCGATGAGGAGATAGGAAGTAAGCCCGACAATCTCCCACGCCATGAAGAGCAGCAGGAGGCTGTTCGCGATGATCACCGCGAGCATCGCTGCGGCGAACAGCGCCAGGAAGCAGAAGAAGCGGGTGAAGTTCTCGTCCTCGGCCATGTAGCCGGTGGAGTAGATGAAGATGAGCAGGCCGACGAAGGTGACCATCACCAGCATCACCGCGGTCAGCGGATCGAGCATCCATCCGATGCGCAGCCACTGGTCGCCGAACTGTAACCAGTCAACGTTATGGAAGTCGATGCGCTGCGCCGCAGGTAACGCCAGCGTATGCGCGAACGCCGCGACAGACAGCACCAACGAGATCGCCAGCGACCCGATCGCAAGTCCCGCACTCGCAGCCCGCCGTGCCTGCGGCAGAAGCGCAATCACTCCCGCTGCCACGATGGGCAGTGCGGGGATGAGCCACAGATGTTCGACGAGCGCAGGCATCTAGGGCCGCACCTCTTCAAAGACAAATACAGAGATTCTGGAACGCTGCACGTTCCAGAATGACGGCGGATTTTGCTGTATCGGCGGCATCGCGTACGAGATGTGCAGTCTTTCAGCCTTTCAGGCGGTTCATGCGGTCAAGGTTGGTGGTGCGCAGGTGGCGATACGCTGCAAGTATGAGCGCCAGGCCCACGGCGGCTTCCGCCGCAGCGACGGCGATGGAGAAGATGGCAAACATTACGCCCGTCATCGCCTCCGGGTGCGGACCGTAGCGCCAGAAGGCGATGAAGTTCAGGTTCGCGGCGTTGAGCATCAGCTCAATGCCAATCAGCACGAGAATGGCGTTGCGCCGCGTGAGCGCACCCGCCAGTCCAATGGCGAAGAGAAGCGCAGAGAGCAGCAAATAGCCTTCGAGCGGAGTCATTCAGCCGCATCCTCCATCGAAGCGTCATCTCTTGGATCCATCGCGATGATGACCGCGCCGATCAGCGCGGCAGTCAGCAGCAGGCCGATGATCTCCAGCGGCAATACGTAGCGACGCATCAATGCATCGCCAATCTGCTGGACGGTAATGTCGGGTGCCTGCGGCGGCACCGCAAGCACGGAACTGGTGGGCTCAAACGCCAGATGCACGGCGCGCGCAAGTGTAAGGAACACGGCGGCGGCGATCACAGCGCCCCACACCCAGTAACGCGAAAACGGCTCCTCCGGCTGTCCGGGGTTGTGCGTCATCATGATGGCGAAGACGGCGAGGATGGCGACCGCACCAACGTAGACCATGATCTGTGTGAAGCCGACGAACTGCGCGCCGAGGTAGAGATAAAGACCCGCGACACCGGCGAAGCCGACCGTGAGCGCGAGCACGCAGTGCACGGCGTTGCGCAGGCCCATGGCGGCTGCGGTCCCGGCGACGGTGATCGCGGCGAGGATGAGGAAGGTTGCAGTCATTCGTTGCGCAAATCTACAGCGCGGCAAACCGGCCGCGGTTACTCCGCAAAATGATACGTGCGGACGAGGAGTTTTTTCTTCTGCTTCAGAGCAAAACTGAGAACAATGCAAGGCGCGGCGAGAACAGCAGCGCAAACGATCCAGCGAATGATGCCGGCTGGCAGGAATCTCCAGAGCCCGGCGACGAACATGTTAAGGAGAGCCATGGGCAGGATGAACTTCCAGGCGAAGCCCATCAGCTGGTCCATGCGCAGGCGCGGAAGCGTGCCGCGAATCCAGATGAAGAAAAAGATGAGCGCGAGGAGCTTCGCGAAAAACCAGAACCAGGAAGGAATGAAGCTGAGAAACGAAAACGGCGCGGACCATCCACCGAGGAAGAGCGTAATCCCCAAGGCTGAAGTCGCAAACATGCCGAGATATTCGGCGAGAAAGAAGAGAGCGAACTTGAACCCGGAGTATTCGATGAAGTAACCGGCGATAATCTCGCTCTCGCCTTCGGGCAGGTCGAAGGGCGAGCGGTTGGACTCCGCGGTCGCGGCGATGAGGAAGAGCACGAAGCCGACAATGCCCCACGGCGTAAAGAGATACCAGTGCGGCCAGATTCCGGTATAGCCGGCCTGCGCCTCCACAATGCCAACCGTAGAAAGCGATCCGGCCTGCATGATCGCTGGGACGGAGGCGAGCACCAGTGGCACCTCGTAGCTGATCATCTGCGCGATCGCGCGCATAGCGCCCAGCAGCGAATATTTGCTGCGGCTGGACCAGCCTGCCATGAACACGGAGAGCTCGACGACGGACCCCGCTGCGAAGAAGAACAGCACACCGGCGTTCAAATTCACCAGGACCATGTTGCGGCCGATGGGCAGCACAGCATATGCGAGGAACGCCGCAGCAACGAATACAACCGGTGCAAAGAAGTGGACGGTCTGGTCTGCCGCGGTGGGGACGACGTCTTCCTTGATCAGCGCCTTAATGCCGTCCGCGGCGGGTTGCAGCAGGCCGAAGGGACCTACGCGGTTCGGTCCCAGCCGGTTCTGCATACGGCCCAGGCCTTTGCGCTCGAGGATGGTGGTGATCGCGAAGAGAGAAGGGAAGACGACGAGCAACGGAACTATCGATATGAGAGCGGAGACGAAGGACTGGAGTGCGGAGGGCGTGCGTGCCAGCAGCGCATGCTTGGCGAGGACAAATATCTGGTCGATGCTCTCGGCGCTGAGCGTGGTCGCGATCATTCAATCACCGCCGATGCCGTTTGTCTTGTTAAGGGCACGGCTTTAGCCGTGCCGCAACAAGCGCGCATAAACTCGAGGGCTTTAGCCCCTGAGGCAATACCTTCATCACGGTGCAAAGCCTTCACTTTGCCTCACCTTCACTTGCCTTGGGCGTGGAAGCAGCGGGCGGCTGCGGAGGTGCGGCAGTACCCGTGGCGGCACTTGCAGCCGGCTTCGGCGCAGCGGCGGCAGCCTTCGCGGCAGCTGCTTTCGCGCGCTCCGCATCGAGCGCAGCATCGACGGCCGAGGCCTCCGTCGGGTGAATCTCGTGGTAATACTCGTTCGATTTCGCGAGCTTGTGCCGATCCAGCATCAGGCCGCCGAAGCGGTCATCCGTCGGCAGGTCGAACTGTACGTCCATCTTGATGGCGTCGAACGGGCAGACCTCCACGCAAATCTGGCACGACATGCAAACCGAGATGTCGATATCGAAGCGCGCCGGATAGAACTGCGGCTTGCCCACCGCGTCCGGCTTCTTGTCCTTGCTCTTCTCGATGAAGATGCACTTCGGCGGGCATTCCTTCTCGCAGATCTGGCACGCAACACAGCGCATCCCCGCATCCCACTCGGCGCCGTCGTAGACCAGGAACGGGAAGTTGCGCGACGACTCAATCTGCGGCAGCTTCTCTTCGGGATACTGCACGGTCGTCAGCCGCTCTTTCGAAACATAACTGCCGAAGAAGTTGCGCGCCGTCTCCGCGAGGCCTTTGAGGATGCCGTCACCGATCATCGGTCCACCTCGCCAAGCACAATGTCCACGCTGCCGAGGATGACGACCACATCCGCCACGTTATGGCCGAGGCACAAATCTTCGAGCACCGTCAGATTGATGAGGCTGGGCGGACGCACTCTATATCTGTAGGGATTGGGCGAGCCGTCCGAGATGAGATAGAAGCCGAGCTCGCCTTTGGGGCCTTCGATGCGGCCGTAGCATTCGCCGGGCTTTGGCCGGAAGCCGCGTGGCTTCGACTTCGGATCGATGATCGGACCATCGGGAATCTCGCGCAGCGCCTGCTCCAGAATCTTCAGCGACTCGCGCATCTCCAGAAAGCGGATCATGTAGCGGTCGTAGATATCTCCGTGGGACCCCAGCGGCACGCGGAAGCTGAAGCGCGGATAGATGCCGTAGCCGTCCACCTTGCGGATGTCATAGTTCAGCCCCGACGCGCGCGCCATCGGCCCGCTGATGGCCGAGCTGATCGCCAGCTCGCGCGACAGCACGCCGACGCCCTGTGTCCGCTCCATCAGAATCTCGTTTGTGACCAGCAGCTTCTCGAACTCATCGAGGAAGCGCGGAAAATCCGCGACCACTTTGCGCGCCTGGTCCAGCCAGCCTGCGGGCGTGTCCACGCGGCAGCCCCCGAAGCGCATGTAGTTGCACATCATGCGCGCGCCCGTCAGCGACTCGAACAAGTCCAGAATCTTTTCGCGCTCGCGGAAGGCATACATCAGCGGAGTGCCGCTGGCGCCCATATCCTGCAGCAAGAATCCGAGCAGCGCGGCGTGATTCAGCAGGCGTGTGAGCTCTGCGGTGATGACGCGGAGATATTCGGCGCGCTCGGGCACGGTGATGCCGGCGAGTTTCTCAACCGCGAGGGCATAGCCCCAGTTGTTCGTCAGCGAGCAGATGTAATCGAGCCGGTCCGTGTACGGCATGGAGCCCAGATACGTCTCGTTCTCGGCGATCTTCTCGTGGTTGCGGTGCAGGTAGCCAAACACCGGTTTCAGCCGCACCACGCGCTCACCGTCCAGCACCACATTCATGCGGAAAACACCATGCGTCGACGGATGCTGCGGCCCCATGGAGATTTCGAGCAGACGCTCTTCGTGGCCCGGCTCAGGCGAAGTCATCAAAGGAGTGGGGAGAGTAACCGTCGCCATCTACTGGCCGCCCCCTTGCGGAAACGCCGGCCCGCCCGCAGTCGAATAGTGCTGCCGCAGCCGTGCGAGCACCTCATCATGTGCCGTCGGCTCGTACTCGTAGTCATCCGGGTCGACGTAGTCGCGCCGCATCGGGTGGTCGGTGAACTCGTCCCACATCAGCAGGCGGCGCAGGTCGGGGTGGCCATCGAAGTGGATACCGAAAAGGTCATAGACCTCGCGCTCCTGAAACTCGCAGCTGCGCCAGACGGGTGTGAGTGATGGGATGGTCAGGGACTCGCGGGTGAGATCGCGATTGGGTGTGCGCATGCGCAACGGCAGCGGGCCGGTGCGATCTGTAGTGGAGAAGAGGTGGTAGACCACCTCCATATATCCGGGCACGGAGGTCTTCCGCACCTCATCGACCTCTTTCTCTTCCGGCCCGTTCGGCCCGTCGACGGTCTTCTTCACCTTGATCTTTTCGCTCAGTTCCTTGGGCAGCCAGTCCACGCCGGTCACGTTCGAGCAGTAGTCGAAGTGCAGGAAGTCCCGCAGATACGTCGCGACCAGCACCGCATGTTCGGCGTCGACCAGCAGCGAGTGCTGCGCGCACGGCGCCGGGTTCTCGATAACCTGCAATCGACAGCCGGGGACGCTCGCTTCGAGCTCGGATTGAATTGACGCGAGGTCCATCACTTCTGTCCGTGCCCTCCTGCCGCCGTCGGGGTTGCCGCCGGCGCAATCTGCACGAGATCGGGCGCTGGTGCCTGCCAGATCGCCGGGTTACTCGGCGGTTCCAGGTCATGCGCGCCGAAGCCCGGTATAGGAAACTCGCTCGGCGCATCTTCTTGCAGATGCCGTGGGCGGGCAGCGCCCGTAAGCGCCTGGGCATCGATCTTTTTCTGCAGCATCAGAAAGGCATCGATCAGCGCTTCCGGCCGCGGCGGGCATCCGGGGATATAAACGTCCACGGGAATGTAGCGGTCGATGCCCTTGAGCACGTTGTAGCCCTGCTTGAACGGGCCGCCCGAAATAGCGCACGCGCCCATCGAGATCACATATTTCGGCTCGGGCATCTGGTTGTACAGCCGCACCACCTGGGGCGCCATTTTCTTCGTCACCGTGCCGGCGACGATCATCAGGTCAGCCTGCCGCGGCGACGGACGAAACACCTCCGCGCCGAAGCGCGCCAGATCATACCGCGCCATCGTCGTCGCGATCATCTCGATCGCGCAGCACGCCAACCCGAAGTTCAGCGGCCAGATGGAACTCTTGCGGCCCCAGTTGTAAATCTCCTGAAGGGTCGTCGCGAAGATGCCCTGCTTGCCCAGTTCGGCTTTGAGTTGCTCATCCACCCAGACGTCCCTTGGTCCCAATCTCCGGTCGAAGCTTTTGAGAGCGCGAATCGAACGCGAGCCGCTTATTAATATTAAGTCCGGAGATCAACTCCAGACGAGGACGTTCTTCTGCCAGGCCCACACCAGGCCTTCGACCAGCAGAAGCACAAACACCAGCATGGCAATGCACGCGGCCATGGACAGGCCAGTGAATGAAACCGCAAACGGAAGCAGGAAGATAGCTTCCACATCGAAGACGAGAAAGATGATGGCGTACAGATAGTAGCCGGGCTTGAACTGGATCCAGGCGTCACCGGTCGGCTCCAGCCCGCATTCGTAGACTGCGTTCTTGCTCGGCCCGGATTTACGCGGCGAAAACGCCTTCGCCCACAGCCACGCTAGAAACAACGGCGCGAGCGCGAAGCCGATGGCCGCGATCAGAAGCACCACAATGGGTAAATAGATACCGCCGGACATAATCCCCAGAAAAAGTAATCCGTCACTCGGAAATTACTCTAGCAGACGATGCATACGCCTCGCCGGACGCGCTCTTACGTACGCTCTCTCGCTTCGGGCCGATATTCGCGCAGCTCGCGCGGAACATCGCACGCCACTTCTTTTCGGACCCTGCGAGTGGAATAGAATAAATAGCGGTGGATCGCGAGAAAATTCGCCGCGCGGTGAACAGAGTGCAATGCGCAAGCGCTGTACGATAGCGCGCCCAACGCCATGACGCCGACGCAAAGGTCCGGAGAACAGCAGAAGGGAAGCACTACTTAAATGACACCCACTCAGCTTGTGGCGGAATCCCAACCGGCAAAACAAGCCGCGGACGGCTCCAAACGGATTGTCAACGATTTTTCCATCCAGGTAGCAACCGTCAACGGCTCCGGTTCGCAGTCCGCCAACAGCGTGCTGCTGCGCAGCATCTTCCGCATGGGCGTTCCGGTCTCCGGCAAGAACCTCTTCCCGTCGAACATCGCCGGCCTGCCCACCTGGTACACCATCCGCGTCAACAAGGATGGATGGGTCGCGCGCAAAACCGAGATCGACCTGCTGATCGCAATGAACCCGGAGACCGCCAAGGAAGACGTGCTCTCCATGAAGGCCGGTGGCGCGGTCATCTATGACGAAGGGCTGAAGCTCAACGAGCTCCGCAGCGACCTCATCTTCTACGCTGTCCCGTTCGATCAGCTCACCGTCGCCACCGGCGCCGAAGCCAAGCTGCGCAAGCTCATCAAGAACATGGTGTACGTCGGCATCGCCGCGCAACTGCTCTCCATCGACATGGCCTCCGTCGAAGAGACTGTGCGCAAGCAGTTCGCGAAAAAGGTCAAGGCTGCCGAACTCAACCTCAACGCCGTCCGCGTGGGACATGACTACGCCAAGAGCACCCTCACCAAGCAGGACCCGCTCGCCGTTGAAGCCCTCGCCGCCGACCACCCCAGGAACACCAGGGGCAAGATCATCATTGACGGCAACGCCGCCGCGGCCATGGGCGCGATGTTCGCCGGCGTCACCGTCGTCGGCTGGTATCCCATCACGCCGTCGTCCTCTGTCGTCGAGAACCTCATCGACCTGATGAAGAAATACCGTGTGGAGAAGGACGGCAAGGCCACCTTCGCCATCGTCCAGGCGGAGGACGAGCTCGCCGCCATTGGCATGGTGCTCGGCGCAGGCTGGGCCGGCGCGCGCGCCATGACTGCATCCTCCGGACCCGGCCTTTCTCTCATGGCCGAGTTCGCCGGCCTCGGCTACTACGCCGAGCTCCCCGGCGTCATCTTCGACATCCAGCGCACCGGCCCGTCCACCGGGCTCCCCACGCGCACCTCGCAGGCGGACCTCACCTTCATCGCCGGCCTCTCGCACGGCGACACCAAACACGTCATTCTGCTGCCCGGCTCTGTGAAGGAATGCTTCGAGTTCGGCATGGAGTGCTTCGAACTCGCCGAGCAGCTGCAGACCCCCGTCTTCATGCTCTCCGACCTCGACCTCGGCATGAACAACTGGATGTCCGAGCCGTTCGATTATCCTGAGAAGCCCATCTCCCGCGGCAAGGTGCTCTCTGCGGAAGACCTCCAGCGCCTCGGCGGCTTCGGCCGCTACAAGGATGTCGACGGCGACGGCATCCCGTACCGCACGCTCCCCGGCACCGACCACCCTCTCGCCGCCTACTTCACGCGCGGCTCCGGCCACAACGAGAAGGCGCTCTACTCCGAGCGGCCCGACGACTACGAGAACAACATGCTGCGCCTCGCGCGCAAGTTCGACACCGCGAAGACCCTCGTGCCCAAGCCGATCCTCGAAGGCAGCGGCAAGGAGAAGGTCGGCATCCTCGCCTTCGGCACCAGCCACTGGGCCATCATTGAGGCCCGCGACCAGCTCACGCGCGAATCGAAGCTCGCGACCGACTACCTCCGCGTCCGCGCCTATCCGTTCACGCAGGAGGTCCACGACTTCGTCGCCAGGCATGACCGCGTCTACGTCGTCGAGCAGAACCGCGACGCGCAGCTGCAGTCGCTGCTCAAAGTGGATCTCGATCCCGCATTCGCCGTGAAGCTGCGTTCCGTGCTGCACTTCAATGGCCTGCCCATCGATGCGCGCTCCGTCAGCGCTGTCATCGCCGAAGAAGAAGGAGTTGCGAAGTAATGGCTACCACCCCTGTTGCACCCGCACCCAAGGCGCCCAAGCTCAACCGCATCGGCCTGCAGATTCTCGACTACCGCGGCGGCAAGACCACGCTCTGCGCCGGCTGCGGCCACAATGCCATCTCCGAGCGCATCACTGAAGCCTTCTTCGAGATGGGCATCCAGCCCGAGCGCGTAATGAAGATGAGCGGCATCGGCTGCTCCTCCAAGTCGCCCGCGTACTTCATGTCGCGCTCCTTCAGCTTCAACTCCGTGCACGGCCGCATGCCCTCGGTCGCCACGGGAGCGCTGCTCGCCAACAAGACCATGCGCTCCGTCGCGGTCTCCGGCGACGGCGACACCGCCTCCATCGGCATGGGTCAGTTCGTCCACCTCATGCGTCGCAACGTGCCCATGATCTACATCATTGAGGACAACGGCGTGTACGGCCTCACCAAAGGCCAGTTCTCCGCCACCGCCGACATCGGCTCCAAGCAGAAGACCGGAGTCGTCAACGACCTTCCCGCCATCGACATCTGCGCGCTCGCCATCCAGCTCGGCGCCACCTTCGTCGGCCGCTCCTTCTCCGGCGACAAGAAGCAGCTCTCCGCCATGCTCAAGGCCGCGCTCGCCCACCAGGGAACCGTGCTGCTGGACGTGATCTCGCCCTGCGTCACCTTCAACGACCACGAAGGCTCCACCAAGAGCTACAAGTACATGCAGGAGCACGAAGAGGAGGTCGGCGAGGTCGGCTTCGTCCCATTCTTTGAGGACATCTCGGTCGAGTACGACGCCAACACCACCATCGACGTGCCCATGCACGACGGCTCCCACCTGCGCCTGCGCAAGATCCACGAGGAGTACGCGCCCACGGACAAGATCGGCGCGGTGAAGCTGCTCAATGAATCGCACCACAAGGGCGAGGTCCTCACCGGCGTCTTCTACGTCGACACCCAGAAGCAGGACTTCGCGCAATTGCTCAACCTGGTCGACGAGCCGCTCGCCACCCTGCCCGAATCCCGCACCCGCCCCAGCCGCGAAGTCCTCACCCAGCTGATGGAACTGCACCTGTAGAACACACGGGGTGCCCCACTCAAGCTCTGCTTGGGTGGGATTGAGCCATTACTGGAAATCCGTGCCCCATTCATCGCGCGCTCTTCGCGCGATGAGTGGGATCGAGCCACGAGCGTTTGAACCCGTCATTCTGGCGCGCAGTGCCAGAATCTCCGTATTTGTTTTGCTTGGGCACGCGGCCATGCGTGTCGCAGCCGCTTATTCAGCCCACGAATGCTGTCATCCTGAGCGAAGGATCGCGTGAAAGCGCGATCCGAAGTCGAAGGACCCCGATACACCCGACGCCGCCACATCCGCTGACGCCGTTCTAACCCGAGTGCCGGGTGCCCCACCCAAGCTCTGCTTGGGTGGGATCGAGTCACTACTGTTTGCGCTCGTCATTCTGGCGCGCAGCTTCAGAATCCCATTTTTTTGCGCTTGTTCCCACGTCTCGATTGTGAGACGTGGGAGCGGAGTAGCAGCGCGCTTTAGCGCGCGGCTAAGGCACATCAAAGCCTCGGGCTTTTCATTCATGACCCCACCGTTCGGGTGCCCCATCCGTACGCGTTCTTCGCGGACGGGTGGGGAAGTACGAACGTTCCGAGTGCCGGGTGCCCCACACAAGCTCTGCTTGGGTGGGATCGAGCCACAACCGATTGAACTCGTCATTCTGGCGTGCAGCGCCAGAATCCCCGTATTTCTTTTTCGCATCCTCGACCACGCCGGGGGTGGCCCATCCTTTCGCATCGCGAAAGGGTGGGTTGCCGCCGATCGAAACCAAGTCTAGTTCGCGGTCGGCTTTTCGATATGGTCGATGACAAGCATCTCAACCGGAGCCTTGGACGGCGCCAGCTTCAGGCCAAGGTCGTCCACCAGTGACATGACAATGGCCGAGCCAGGGTCCTGAGCTGCTCCGTCAGCGCCTCCAGAAGTTGGTGGAGGCGGTATGGAATCGGGCCGCTTCAGTGTGATGTCATAGCTGCCGTTCAGGCCGGTCTTGTCCTGAATCGGCCGGCCGGCTGCGTTTTCACCTATCGACGACAACAGGGAGGCGAGAGACTGCATGGAAACTCCATACAGGTGCAGGCCGTTACTGGAATTCACCAGAACACCTCCGCCGGGCAGCTTGGTTCCTTCCGGATGTTCCTCGCCCGGGTTCGTCTCCTTGAACTTTGGTCCGCCCTTGCCGACCTTCAGCAGAAAGACGGAAGCGTCGTTCATCTCCCGGTGTACCGCCATCTTGAAGCGATCGGCGAACATCGCTTGCAACATCAGCGGCAGCATCACCGATCGCGACGCAGGCTTCTGCCATTGGGCGACGTCCGCTTGCGCTACCTTCGCATCGATGTCATACCTATCCCTGATAAACCAATCCGGCAGCCCTCTCACCTGGCGCTCTGAGAAAAACCCAGCGCCTGACTGCGGCACATAAGCGGTTAGCATTGGGACCAACAGGGGCGAATCAACCATGTGATATCCGTCCGGCGTAGGCCCGGGCGGGGGAGGACTCTTTTCCGGCTTCGATTGGTTCGCCCGGATCGATACCACCTCAAAGGCCGGCCGCTTTGCGGGTGCGACCGGAGCAGCCGGAGGCTGCGCAGCTGCACTTCCTATTCCCAGGCCCAGCAGTGCCGCTAAGCAGATTTTGCCAATCATCCCGCTCACCCCGGTTTCGCCGGCATACGGAGTACCCGAGAAATTGACGAAGGAAGCTTGCGCTTCACGCATTGGCTCCTCCATGCGCGGGTGTAGTCGGCAGTATCCACCGGCGCAACAGCGAGCAGCCCCATGAGATCGTCAGCATCGCAATCAGTACCGCGCCGTTCATGGCGATCCTCGGTACTGGCGAATAGTAGATCAGCCGGCCGGGATGAAGATGCTGCATTGTGTATTGAGTCGCCAGCGCAATCGCAGCCAGCGCGCAGGCAAAGGCGGCCGCACCGGCCATCACGATAGGAACTAGAACTAGAGCCGTCTTGCGCCACGTCCGAAAGTAGAACGAGACCACAACAAGAACGACGGCTGTCACCGCGCAGGCGAATGAAAGCCAGGGAACATACAGAAACGCCGCAGTGTTCAGCACCAGAAGGGCCGATGCAAGCTGCACTATACGGTCGCGCACTCCAAAGCGGACAATCAAATAGGGAACTCCAACCCAGAGAGTCACCGTAACCGCTGTTAGCCCGGGTCCGGCGCTGATGAGCAGAGGCATCAAATGATCCCGCCAAGCGCCGGGCATGTGCCTGAGCCAGAATTCCATCCCAGATGCAAGCAGCTGGAACGCCGCAAAGCTGCACGCAAAGGCAACCGGCGTGCGCCAGCCGAGGCGAACCAGCGCGCGGAGGTATTCGCCAACGAACCAAACCCACCCACGCGTCGCGGCCATCTCCGCCAGGTCACCATAGATTGCGGTAGCCCGCTCCCGCCCCGCAAAGATCGCCAGAACAGTTTCGGCAAACGGACGCTTACGCATGGGCCACTCCTTCTGGTCGCTGTGGCTGCAGCAATCGCCGATGCAGCGCCGAACACACCAGCGCCGCAAGGGCCAGCGCGAAAGTCATAGCCAGCCAGCCCACACCTCTCGTCGGCGAGTACGTGCGAAACTCCCGGCCTGCGCTCATGGCTAGTACCCGAAAAGCGGCCGTCACAATCGCAATCCCAACCGCGCACGTAACTGCCAGAACGGCAAACGCTCGTCGCCAGTAGGAAGAGAAGAGGGCGCCGGCAAGCACGATGATCGTGCCGGCGCTGGATACGCCGATCAACCAGAAACGAAAATACAAAGGAAGCGTTGCAAGGAAAAGAACGCCTGCGAATCGCGTTAAGCGGTCCTTCCGTCCGAACGCGAACCACGCGAACGGCAGCGCAAACCAGAGACAGTAGGAAATCAAATTCAGGTATGGGCCGGACACGACAGCGAACCTTCCGAAATACATATTGACGTGCCATTCGGCAGCCATGTGGTGCAGTTGATATTGAAACCATAGCGGGTAAATCCACCACATCATTCGCATACTGGCCAGGGCTATCACGAAAGCCGCCACCCACCGCCATGTCAGCACCGCCATCGTTCGCGCATAGGCCAACCAGAACCACGCGCCGTCACGCGTTGCCGCCATCTCTGTCAGATCGCCATACACTGCTGTCCCGCGCTCGGCGCCCGCCGTACGCTTCAGCATCCACTCCGCAAATCCCGCTCTACGCATACGCACCTCGCACCGCGAACCCCACTAGAACCTCGAACCTCGCAACTTGAACCTCTGGCAACAGATCCAGCCCTTCCATCAAGCTCCGGTACGCCGCCTGCGCACTGGCCAGCGCATCGCGTCCCTCGCGCGTGACCGTCACGAAGCGCTTCGCCCGCCCGCCGCGCTCGGGAGTAGGGCTGCCGTCACGGAAGGTGACCAGGCTCTTGTCCTCCATGCGGTGCAGCGTGGTGTAAAGCGCACCGGGGGACGCATTCCGCCCCGTGCGCTCCGCAATCTCGCCTAGGATGGTCACTCCGTACGCGTTCTCACCCAACCTCAGAACGGCCAGCAGAACGATCTGTTCGAATTCGCCGAGAGAAACTATGTTTGCCATATCACCTACAATGTAGCTAATCTTTGAACTACAATGTAGGGGTAACCGTCTCGCGTGTCAAGCGAGATCTCGACTTCTTGACACACCTTGTAAAATAGAGAGACACGAATCGAAGCGGCGCGGCCTCTGGCCTGGCCCTTTCAGCTTCCCGGTGTGGACTCTCAAGTACCACAATTCTCGAGGCTTATGGAGTTTCTAAATGGAATCAAGAACTTGACCGTTTTCCTCTTTATTTTCAAGATTTTGAAAAAAGAGATACGGGGGGGAGGGGGTCAGGCCGCCAGCTTCGCCGCACTGAGCAGATCGCTCACCAGCATGGCCCGCTGCGCGTGGCGATCTTCCGCCGTGATCGCCCGCAGCACCGCCGAGGGATGCAGCGTCGCAACGATCGGAGGCAGGCCGTCAGCGTTGCGGACCTGACCATGTTCCTGCGTGAGCCGGAAGCTTGCGCCGAGCAAAGATTGTGCCGCCGTCGCGCCCAGCGCGACCAGCAGCTTCGGCCGCACGGTCTCGATCTCGGCATCGAGCCACGGCCGGCAGGCGCGGACCTCGCGGGCGCTGGGCTTCTCGTGGATGCGCCGCTTGCCCCGCGGCTCCCACTTGAAGTGCTTGACGGCGTTGGTGACGTAGACCTTGCGGCGGTCGATACCGGCTTCCTCCAGGCACTCGTCGAGCAGTTTGCCCGCTGGCCCGACGAACGGATGCCCTTCCAGGTCCTCCTTGTCGCCTGGCTGCTCGCCGATCATCATGATCGCGACGCGCGGCTTAGCTGCTCTGCCGCCCGTTTCGATCTCGCCGAAGACTGCCTGCGTCGCATTGCGATACAGATCGCAACCGCGGCACTTCTGGACCGCGTTTGCGAGGACCGGCAGCGATCGTTCCTCCGGCACGAAAGGAGCAGCGGACGGCGCGGAGTTAGTAACAGCCTTCGAAACGCGGACGGATTTGCGCGCAGCGGGCATCATTTGAGTTCGATGCGCGGGAGTGATCTGGGAGTTGAAGAAAGGAGCCTTGCTTAAGGGCACGGGTTTACCCGTGCCGTAAACGGTCCTTATCACGCGGGGCTTTAGCCGCTGAGGTGACGGTCTGACGTTTCAACGCTTCGAGCTCGTCGAGCGTCTTCGGCCAGTCCGAGCCCAGCAGCCGCGACAGGCTGCGGTCGGCCAGCAGCTTGCCGCCGGTCTGGCACTCCGGGCAGTAGTTGGTCTCGTTGTCGGCATAGCGGATGCGCTGGATTGGCCCGCCGCAGCGCGGACACGGTTGGCCGAACTTGCCGTGCACGGCCATCTCAGGACGAAAGGCGGTGACCTTTTCCGGAAACTTCTTCGAGGCTTCCGCTTTGAAACGGTCGATCCAGAGCTGGAGCGTCTCACGCGTTGCGGTGAACAGCCGCTGCCATTGCTCGTCCGTCAGCTTGTGCGTCTGCAGGATTGGCGAGAGTTGCGCGGCATGCAGTATCTCGTCCGAGTACGCATTGCCGATGCCGGAGAGAATTCGCGGATCGGTGAGAGCGCGCTTCAGTGTGCGATTTTCCGCCGTCAGAGCAGCGCGGAAGCCGGCAAGATCCAGCGCGAAGACCTCCGCACCGCCCGGATCGATGGACGCCAGATCGCTCTCGCTCGCGAAGAGATGCAGCGATGCACGGCGCTTGGAGCCGGCTTCCGTGAGCACGAGCGAGCCGGTAGGGAAGTCGAACGCGAGCAGGGAATTGCGGCCTGCCAGCTTCGCGCCGCGTTCGCGCCAGTGCAGGCGACCGGCGATCATCAGGTGCAGCACGGCGAAGATGCTTGGTCCCTCACCTTCACCGATCTCAAACACGATGCGCTTGCCCATGCGCCGCAGCCGGCGGACACGCAGACCTTCGATCGCGCTCAGCGGCGGCTGCGCGGTCCGCAGAAGGAAAGGACTCGCAACCCGAACCTGCTCCAGTGTCTGGCCCACGACACGTGTCTCAAGCGCAGTGATGTAGGCGGCGATGTCGGGCAGTTCCGGCATAGGCAGATTGTATGTGCGGCAACAGAGATGTTGAGCCCAGAAAAGGACATGACAATCCGCTGACACAGGAATCTGCATCCGATCGCTATACTTGCTGTGTCGCTATGCGCCGACTGCTTGCCATCACGCTGCTGATCGCGTTCTTTGCGCCCGCTGCTGCGCCATCATTTGCCGCGCTGACTGCCGATCCTGAAGCCGGCCTTCTCCCCTGCTGCCGCAGCCATGGCGCGCACCACTGCGCGCTGCTGCACTGGATGCTGCAACATCGGGATTCCGGCGCGCCTTTTTTTTCCTCCGCTCCCTGCGCGCAATATCCGATTGCGGCGGCGGTCCCGCAGCTTGCGAACTTTACGCTCGCCGCTATGCTCGAACTTGCGGTTCCGCTCGGGCAGCGCGCGGCGCGCGCTGCCGTGTCGTCACGCGCGGGATATCGCCTGCCGGCATTTGAATTGAATTCGCGCGGACCGCCTCATCTCGCATAAAAAAGCCTCCTGACAACTCCTGTTCTCACTGCTGACCGCCTCGCAAGAGGACGGTTCGCGCTGCCCTGTCGCATGCGTCGCGATTTTGGAAGCCCATGATCACTGCTATCGGTTCGCGTATCACCGTGGTCGCTGTTGCTCTATGCGGTCTGATCTCCGTGCCGTTTGCACGCGCTACGGTGTTTTCCGAGCTTCGCGGCATTGTCCATGATCCGCAGCATCGACCGGTCGCGGCTGCGCGGATCACTCTCGCTGCCGAAGGCTCCGCGTTTACGCAGTCGGCGGAGACCAATGCAGAGGGCGCGTTTACGTTTCGCAGCGTTCCGCTGGGCGACTACAACATTACGGTCGTCCGCGCGGGCTTTGCCACACTTCAACAGGCGATCACTGTCCATTCCGGCGTTTCGCCGGTGCTCCACTTTGAGCTAGTGCTTGCCGCGGTTTCGCAGTCGGTCACGGTAACTGCGCCCCCAGCGGTGCTCTCCACGATGACACCGACGACGCTTGTTTCTCGCGCAACCATCGATCAGACTCCTGGGGCGGACCTTACCAATTCGCTTGCAATGATCACCCAGTATGTTCCGGGCGCATACATGACGCACGACATGCTGCACATTCGCGGCGGCCATCAGGTCTCCTGGTTGATCGACGGCATTGAGATTCCCAACACCAACATCGCGTCGAATCTGAGCGCTCAGATCTCCCCACGTGACATCGACTACGTCGAGGTGCAGCGCGGCAGCTACTCCGCCGATCTTGGCGATCGCACTTACGGGATATTCAATGTTGTCCCGCGGACCGGCTTTGAGCGCTCGCGCCAGGCAGAGTTTGTTGCATCGGCCGGAAGCTTCTTGAAGACAGACGACCAGCTCTCTTTTGGCGACCACAATCAGCGGCTTGCATGGTACGCAAGTGTCAACGGCAATCGAAGCGACTATGGACTCGCTCCGCCGGTTTCACATCCGTATCATGATGCAGCCAACGGATTCGGGGGCTTCGGATCGTTGATCGACAACCGCACTGCAAGAGATCAGTTGCGCCTCGTCGTGCAGGCACGCAACGACTTCTTCCAGATTCCTTATGATCCCGATTCGAATGACTTCGAAAACCGGCAGTACGATTCTTCCCAGCTGCGCGACGCGCAGCACGAGACGGACGCGCTTGGGGCCTTCAGCTGGATTCGGACACTCTCTCCGAACGCCGTGATCCAGGTCTCGCCCTTTTATCACTTCAACCGCGCCGACTATTCTCCCGATCCGAACGATCTTCCCGTGCCGACTACCTCGAACCGGAGTTCAAACTACGGCGGCGCGCAGGTGTCCGCTACCCTGGACTCGCCATTCGCACATGGAGCGCGGAACACGATCCAGTTTGGGATCTACTCTTTCGGTCAGCGCGATAGGAATTATTTTGCCGCTGTATTCAGGGACGCAAGCGCAGGCAGCTTCGAGCTTCCGGCATCAGCCTCGGGCGGCGTGGTGGAAGAATTTGTCTCCGACAATTTCCAGCCCACTTCATGGCTTACGCTGAGCGCGGGTTTGCGCTCCTCGCGTTTCCAGGGCTCATTTGTCGAGAATGAAGCGACGCCTCGCATAGGAGCGTCCGTCCGTGTTCCGTCGCTCAACTGGGTCTTCCGGGGATTTTACGGACGCTTTTACCAGCCGCCGCCGCTGCTGACAGCCGCTGGGCCGGTGGTCCAGTATGCCCAGGCCAATGACACCGACTTCGCTCCGCTGCATGGCGAAAGAGACGAGGAACATCAGTTCGGCGTTGAGATTCCCTTGCGCGGCTGGGTGCTGGACGCGGACACCTTCAAGACACGCGCTAAGAATTTCCTCGACCACTCCAATTTGGGCGAATCCAGTCTTTACTATCCCATCACGATCGATGGTGCACTCGTTCGGGCCTGGGAGGTGACTCTTCGCTCGCCGCGCGTCGCTCACATCGCGCAGTTCCATCTCGCGTATTCCAACCAGATCGCCGAACAGCGCGGGCGGATCACTGGAGGACTGATCTGCGTCCCGGTGTCGTCACCGCAGTGCGACGCTGGTTTCGATTACTCACCGCTCGACCATGATCAGCGCAACACGCTGAACACCGGCGTGAACGCCTTGTTCTCTCGCGGTATTACCGCGTCAGTCGATGCTTCCTATGGCTCAGGTTTTGTGAATGGATCTCCGAATACAGGCACTCCCTACCCCGATGCATACCTGCCTGCGCACACCACCTTCGACGTCGCGCTGGGCAAGTCGTTCACGGAGAATCTATCCGCTTCTCTTACCGCAACGAACATCTCCAACCGGCGCGTGCTGCTGGACAACTCGCTCACCTTCGGTGGTTTTCACTTCAACGATCCGCGCCAGATCTATGCCGAATTGCGCTATCGGTTCAGGTTCTAATGCCTGCGCAGTACACTTGACCTGACACGCCGATGCGTATTCTTACCCGCTACATCCTTCGCGAAGTCAGTTCCTACGCTCTGCTGGGCGCGGTCTTGTTTACGTTCGTGCTCTTTATGCGCGACATGCAGAAGATCCTGGATCTGCTGGTGCGCGACTCCGCTTCGCTCGCCGACGCGCTGCGCATCTTCGCGGACATGCTTCCGAATACCCTCATCGTCACCATCCCGACCGCGGTCCTGGCGGGGGTCCTGCTGGGGCTTTCGCGCCTCGCCGCGGACTCGGAGGTGACAGCAATGCGCGCCAGCGGGATCGGCGCCGCCGCCTTCGTGCGCATCGTCTCCCTGCTTTCTTTCGCGGCGCTCGGTCTTGGGCTCGTGAATACGCTTTACTTTGCTCCGCGCGGCGCAGCCGATCTTCTTAGGCTTGAAGACCAGCTGAAGTCTTCCCAGGCTTCGTTTGAGGTGCAGCCGCGCGTCTTCTACGAGGACTTCAAAAACCATGTTCTGTTTGTGCAGGACGTGCGATCCAATTCCGGCTCGTCGGTATGGCGACACGTTTTTCTCGCCGACCTTACCCAGCCGGTGAACCCTGATATCACCACGGCCGAGCGGGCCACCGTTTCCCGCCCTGATGCCTCCGATCCGCAGGATTTGCGTCTCCTGCTGATTAATGGAAGCCAGCATCATCCCAGTCAGACAGTTCCCACGCAGTATGACTTTTCCGCCTTTTCCGAGAGCACCGGCATTCTCCAGCTGAACTCGCAGGATGAGACGCATATCTCGCGCAGTAACACCCGCCTGCTGGCTTTGACCGTACCTGAACTCACCGCGCGCATTCGCGGTAATGCCCTTCCGGGGGAGTCTGCCCCCACAAGTTCCGACCGCCTCGCCGCGCGCATTGAGCTCCAGACGCGATTCTCGTATCCCTTCGCCTGCCTGGTGCTCATGCTGATCGGCGTTCCGCTGGGACTTTCCTCGAAACGCGGCGGCAAGAGCGGCGGTGTTGTGCTCACCCTGCTTCTGGTCTTTGCATACTATCTGCTGTTCAACCTTGGGGTCGCATTCGCCAAGTCCGGCAAATTGTCGCCGTTTTTGGGAGTGTGGTCGGCGAACATTGTGTTCGCGTTCTTCGGCTTGGTGCTGCTGCAACAGCTTGCCGGCGGCGGTATTCTGCTCGATCTGTTTGCCTCGCTCGGAGTGAATGTCGACAAGGCTTTTGCCCGCGTTGCGCCCAGGCGCCTGATCCGGCTCTTCACCAGCGACTCCGCTGAACCCGAAGCGGAAGGCGGTAAATCGGGAGTTGGCGAGGTCAGCGGTGCACGGGCAGCGGAGAACGCCGCGCCTCCTCGCCTGCGCCGTTTCTTCCGCACCAGCTTTCCCCTGCTGCTGGACGAATACGTCGTGCGCTCCTATCTCACGAGTTTTGCGCTTTGGCTGGGCGCTTTCGTTGTGCTCTACGTTGTGTTTACGTTCTTTGAGCTGATGGGCGACATCATCCGCAATCAGACGCCATTCATCGTCGTGGGCGAATACCTCTGGTACCTCATCCCTTACATCGTTTCCAACGTAGTCCCGTTGTGCTCGCTGCTGGCGGTGCTGCTCGCCTTTGGTTCGTTGAACCGTTCCTCCGAACTCACGGCAATGAAGGCGACCGGCATCTCGCTTTACCGCGTGGTTGCGCCGGTGATGGTGCTCGCGGCCATCATCTCTGCGGGACTGTTCGCTTTCGATGAGTACTACCTTCCGGACGCCAATCGACATCAGGAGCAATTGCGCGCCGAGATCAAAGGACGCCCCCCGCAAACCTTTGCCCTCGCCGGCCGCAAATGGATTTCTGGACAGTCCGGCCCCGCAGGCTCGCCAACACGAATCTTTTATTACCAGGCGTATGATCCGGCCCGCTTCGTTTTCGACAATCTGACCGTCTTCGAATTCGATCCGGCGAACTTTACTCTCGAGCGGCGCATTCACGCGGACACCGTCCACTGGGATGCCACCTCGAATGCCTGGATTTTCGAGAATGGCTGGGAGCGTTCCTTCGCGGGAGCCACTATTTCCAGCTATCATCCCTTTCTCGCGGATACCTTTCCGGAGGTCACCGAACGGCCGACGTACTTCGTCAAGGAAGAAAAACCGTCTGACGAGATGTCTTACACCGAACTCTCGCGGTACATCGCCGATTTGAGGCAGTCCGGCTTTCCCGATACGGTGGCGTTGCGCGTCCAGCTCCAGAACAAACTTGCCGTTCCATTCATCACACTCGTGATGGCGGTGCTTGCCGTGCCATTCGCAGTAACGATGGGCAAGCATGCCAGCCTGGTCGGTGTCGGCACGGCGATCGGAGTTGCCATCGCATACTGGGCGCTCACCGGCCTCTTTTCTTCCATGGGAAATATTTCCACCTTGCCGCCGCTCCTGGCCGCCTGGTCTCCGGATATTCTGTTCGCCATTACTGGCTCGTATTTGCTGTTACGCACGCCCACCTGACCTGTTTGTTCGCTGTTCATTGCACGAGTTCGCACATGATCCTGAAGCAGTACTATCTCGGATGCCTTGCCCACGCGTCGTATTTGCTCGGCGACGAAGCGAGTTCCACCGCGATCGTGGTCGATCCGCAGCGCGACGTCCAGCAATACCTTGCGGACGCAGCTGAACTCGGCCTTGAAATCCGGCATGTCTTCCTGACGCACTTTCACGCGGATTTTATCGCCGGACATCTTGAACTGCGGGACCAATGCGGAGCAGCCATCCACCTCGGCCGCCGCGCCGAGGCGGAATATAAGTTTGTTCCGATGTCCGACGGCGATGCTCTCGAATTCCCCGGCATGCGCCTTCAGGTGTTGGAAACTCCCGGCCACACGATTGAGTCGATCTCGCTGCTTGTGTTCGATCGCGCGAAGAGTGAGATGAAGCCGTATGCGGTGCTGACAGGCGACACACTTTTCATCGGAGATGTCGGGCGCCCCGATCTGCGCGCTTCGCTTGGGTGGACCGCTTCGGAACTTGGCGCGCACCTCTATGACTCGTTGCATACCAAGCTTCTTCCCCTGCCGGATGAGACTCTCGTTTATCCCGCTCATGGCGCAGGATCCCTTTGCGGCAAGAACCTCTCGTCGGACACGGTCTCCACACTTGGCGATCAGCGCCGTATGAATTACGCGCTGCAACCGATGTCCAAAGACGAGTTTGTCCGTCTGGTCACGGCCGACCAGCCTGACGCGCCGGAATATTTCACCTTTGACGCTGTGCTCAACACCCGTGAGCGGGTGACTCTCGACGCCAACCTGGCCAGGGTTCTCCAACGGGTTTCGCTCGATGAGGTGCTTGGTCTTGGCGATCGAGGAGCGCAGATGCTGGATGTGCGCGACGCTGCCGACTATGCCAAGGGCCATCTTGCGGGCAGCATCAATATCGGGTTGGGCGGCCAATACGCCACATGGGCCGGTACGCTCCTGAATCGCACACGCCCCATCGTGATCATCGCCGAGCCCGGCCGCGAGCAGGAGGCCGCATTGCGTCTTGGGCGCATCGGGTTCGACCATGTGTATGGCTATCTTGAAGGCGGAATGTCTGCGCTCGCAGACCGCCCCGATCTCGTCTGGCCTACGGAACGTGTCACTGCCGTAGATATCGCTCAGGAATTGAGCTCCCCGGAGCCGCCGCTGGTCCTTGACATCCGTACCGCTCGCGAGTGGCAGACGCAAAACATCCCCGGCAGCCTCAACATTCCGCTCAACCATCTGCCGGAGCGCATAACCGATCTTCCGCGCGATCGCCGTATCGCGGTGCATTGTGCGGGAGGCTATCGCTCTTCCATCGCCGCCAGCATCCTGCATCAGCATGGCTTTACGAACCTGCAGGAGATGGCCGGAGGCATTGCCGCATGGAATGCCGCGAAGCTGCCGACCACATCAAAGCCGTGATCGCTTATCGGGACACATGTCACTCCTACAAAGAGGCGCCCGGCTCTGTGGATGACGTGACGGCATCTTCGCAATCGGCAGTCAGATCGCTGTCCGGTTCTGAAACCCTGCCGCCCGCAGGCGTCCGGGTACGTTGTACAGGTTGGAAGACGCTGGCTTCCGCCAGCGCCCTGAGGAAGTTGGAAGAATAGAAAAGGCTCGTCATAGTTCCACCTCTGGCGCGAAAACTTACTTCTTCTCCGCGACTCTGCGAATGCGCTCAATCATGCTTCCCCATCCGCCTTCAATACCCTTCCACTGCTCAGCAATCTTGGGATCGTAGGCGATGTAGGCGATGCCTCTGTGAATAAACCTGAGCCGCGTCGCGCCATTCTCCTCGGTGAGCCGGTACTGCGCGTTGTTCATCGACGGATACGACATGAACAGAGGGCCCGAGATTTCAAGCAGAGTGGGCGCCTTGATGGCCTGCACATTGCCCCACCAGTGACCAGCGCCGTCTGCCAGATCCCGGAACCATCGGCCGCCTGGCCACGCCTCCAGCTTCATCGACAGCGGCTCTCCATCGGGACGCATGTTGTTCGGCCCCAATTCTTCCAGCATCGTGTCAAAGACCACCTCGATCGGCGCTGCAATCAGTTCTTCCCGTGCGAACTCCAGCGTGTGGATCGTTTGTTCTGCAATTGTTACCGGCATCTGCTTTCTCCTCGCTTTCGTGTATTCGGTTGTAGCCGCTACTTCGATTCGTCTTGCGCATGAGCTTTCGTGTTTTCGCGCGCAATCCTTTCCATCGCCTTCTGCTCGGCCCGTTCCTTGATGCGGTCGATCTGGTTGTTCCAGTAATGCTCGAACGCCTTCGCCCAGTCATGAATGGGTTTAAGCTTCGCCGCCTCCAGCCTGTACATCCGGTGCTGGCCCCGTTTGATTCGCGTGACCACGCCGACCTTGTGCAACACGCTGAGGTGCTTTGAGACAGCCGGTTGGGCCATCTGCATTCGCACCACGACGTCCCCCACTGCCCACTCCCGGCCGTTCGCGAGCAGGGCAATGATCTCGCGTCGCCGGGGCTCTGCCACTGCATTGAAGACATCCGTTGTTGTCGCTGCCCTTGCCATATTCAGTTTATATTCCCATATAAGAATATATGTCAAGGCCGAAAGATTCTTTTTTGCATAACAGGGAATCCCGCATTCCGTATACGGATTTGTATACAATTCGTCCGGAAGGAAACCCAATGAACCCAATGGACCGACGCACATTCCTGCAGACCGCTGCTGCTACCGCCGCCGCCGCCGGCACTCCTGCCGCCTTCGCTCAATCTGCATCCTCTTCGCACGGGGCCACATCACCCGCCCCGGGCGCCTTGCCTGCAGCAAAGGCTGACACGTCCGGTCATACGCTTGTCTGCACTTTCACTCGCAATGGGGAAACCTGGAAGGTGTATGAAGACTTGCGCACGCGTGATGGTGCGTTCACCTTCGTCTCTACTCACGGAATGGCACGCGTGTTGCCAAAGAGTGCAGAGGCAACCTTCGCCTCCGATGGCTCGCAGCACCTTGGCCTGGATATCAAGGACATCGGCATGTCCGGGCCTGACCTGCTGGCCGACAAGCTCCTTGCGAACGGCGATCCCAATGAGGACGATGTTCGTGCAGCCGCGCCGCCAATGAACTCCGCACAGCCGCGCACGCCGAATCCAAACTACCGGCCAAACTGGAATACCTTCGTCGGCACGCGGGAATGCAGCGACACCATGCCGATCTTCCCCAGCGGCAACACGCGCACCTACCATCCCGTACAGTACTTCCGCGAACTGACCCAGGAACGTGCCAACAAGCGGCACGAAGGCCTGGTGGGCGGATGGATGCCCGCCGTGCGCAAAGTTCTTCCCGGGGACGACGGGTCGCATTACGAGATTCTCGTCTTCGGCGATGTCCTCGCGCATGACCGTTTCATCGTGCAGACCTGGCACCGCACCGCGCACATCGAGAACGGCCGCGTCACCAAAGTTGAGTATGGGTACAGCTATCCCGCCTACACGCGCCGTCGCCAGGATCCAAAGCCAGAGGACTTCTTTCGCGCTATGCTCGGCTTCGCAGAGTACTGGGAGCATCAGCTCAGCGACATGTCCGCCCTTACGCTGCCCGACGCAAGCTGGACCAACATGGCGCGCTATGCGTTCGTCAAGGAGCTGATGGTCCGTCCGAACGGCACCTATCCCAAATACGGCGCCGTAGACCGCGACTACTACGGTTCGGAGTATGACGGATTTCAGGACATCTTTACCATGGGCTTCTACGCCAATATGGAGTGCGGACGACTCGATCTCGCGCGCGCCATCTTCGACGGCTACTTCACGGATTTCACCGACGATAAGGGCATGATCAATATGCGCGGTCCCGAGACTGCGCAATTCGGCCTCACGCTCTTCCTGATCGCGCATTACTTCGCCCTCACCGGCGACCGGTCGCTGCTGCTGAAGCATCGCGCAAAAATCGAAGCTACTGTGGCTCTCCTGGCCGAGCTCCACGATGAAGCGCTCAAGCTGCCCGCCGACGACCGCGGACACGGCCTTATCCACGGGTGGTGCGAATCCGATTCATGTCTCGCAGCCGATCCGTCGGTCTGGGACAAGCCCTACTACGCCAATAGCGCTTTCGCCGTGCGCGGCTGGCGCGACATTGCGGGCACATGGCGCACGCTGGGTATTACGGCCAGGGCCGCCGAGTGGGAGCAACGTGCTTCGCGTCTCCACGACACGCTCCTCGCCAGCATCGACAAGAATACGCGGCACGATGCAACGCCGCCCTATGTGCCGCTGCTGCCTGGCTCGCCCTATATGTTTCGCGAGGCCAGTCAACACGAGCGACCCAGCGAACAGCAATGGTCGCATCGCTGCTATACCGAACTGCTTCAGGCGAATGTCCTGCCTGAGGCAACCGCGAATGCCGTTGTTGACACCATGCGCGCGTATGGCGCTACTACCATCGGCGTTGTCGCCAACGTGGGCCGCGCCAATCCCAACGGCCGCGCCATCCTGGGCTTTATCTCTTACGGTTATGCCCAGATGCTGCTGCGTCTGAACCGCATCGAGGAGTACATCCTTTTCATGTACTCACATCGTTATCACGATCACTCCCGCGGTTCGTGGACGGCGGGCGAGGTTGCAGGGATTAGCGGCGGAGGAGCCATTTTCTGCATTCCGGCGCAGCAGACGATTCCTCTGCTTGTGCGCTGGATGCTCGTCTTCGAGGACGCCGACAACGACGAGCTCCATTGTGGCCGCGCCATCCCACGTGACTGGGTCGCCAGCGGCAAACCCATCGCCATCGAGAAAGCGCCCACGCGCTATGGTCTCGTCAGCTACAGGCTTGAAACTCGCGACACCAACACGCTCGCCGCAACGGTTTCTCTCCCCGCATCTGGGCGCCTGCCAAAGAACCTCCACGTCACGTTCCGCGCACCCGCGGGCAAGACGGTCAGCGGCATCACCGTGAATGGCAGCCAGGGCACCATCGGCGGAGCGCATCGCGATACGGCCGTCATCGCACCCGGCAGCAGGCGCCACTTCACGGTCGTCGCCCACCTCACCTAAATTCCCCCTCTCTAAAGGAGCCCCTTCGCGGTTTCTTTGTGGGCGGAGGGGTGACCTTTGAACGGCGCGTTGAACACCCCAACGACCGAGAACTATTTTTTACTTGATTTGTCGAACGTCCCCTGCTCTAATTCGGCAGATTCGGCCCGTCCTCATCGGAACTGGATATGAAAAGAGTGCTTTTAATTGCCACCGTTATAGCCGTGCTGGGATCCGCCAGGGCGTTGTACGCGCAAACCGGGTGCGACGACTCTCCAGAAAATCCAACCATTGTGCTCGCGTTCGTGGCCGGAACCGGCTATTTGCTTCAAGGCGCCTGGCGACGACGCAATCGGCGATAGCGTTTGCCCAGCGGCCACGCGTGCAGATTTTCGTGTGAACGAATAACGTGCCAACGGCATCGCGTTCGATCTCAATGCCAGCAGGTCACGGCGGTCTTACTTTATATAGGGACACAAAGCGTCCCCGGCAATCCCGACCTGCTATCCTTTCTGCGCAACGGGAAGGAGATCTCATGCGCCTCCGTGCCTCCCTGTTCCTGCCTCTGTTCGTTCTCGTCTCTTGCGCAGTCCGTGCGCAAAGCCCAGCGCAATCGCAGCCGCCGCGGGCGCAGATCGCTGCCACATCCGCTCCCGTCGTCATCCCCGAAAACACGCCCTTGCGCGTGCTTACCACCACGGCCATCAGCACGGAGCATGCACGCGAGGGCGCTCCGCTTGTCTTCAGTCTCAATCAGGATGTTGTGGTCAACGGCGTTCTTATAATTCCGCGTGGCGAGATGCTTCACGGTATCGTGGTTCACGCGCGTCAGGCTGGGCGGCTCAAAGGTGATTCTCACCTCGAGATCAAGCTCACTTCGCTTGATCTCGAGGGCGTGACTTATCCCCTCTATACCTACCGGTTGGAGGTCGACCAATCCGGCAAAGGAGAGGTAACGGCCATCGATACCATCGGCGGGGCAGAATACGGCACGCTGGCGGGCGCCGTGGTCGCCGCCGACAAACCTGACGCCTCCAAAGCGACCAAACTTGCGGATATCGGCGGTGGCGCTGCTGTGGGCGCAGGACTCGGCGCGCTGGCCTCTACTTCTACCCGCGGCGAGCCTGCCGTCATTCCCGCCGAGTCGCAGATCGACTTCTATCTCGTGCTCCCCATCGCCGTCAAACCCGCTTCGGCACAGGAGGCGGAGCGCATCGCGAGCCGGTTCCACCCGTCCGAACCTACCCTGCACCTTCGCAGCGACATACCCTGAGCCGTAACCTCGACCGTGCTTCCTACTTCGCCACCATCGCCAGTGGGATAGGATGGTTCGCGGATGCGAGGAGGGTAGAGGAAGAATGAGAGCAAGCATTTTTGTGAGAAATGCCCGGGTTGCCGTGGCCTCCGCGGCAGTCATGGCAATGGCGGGTGCATTTTCGTTGGCGCAGACAACAGCGCAGGTAGCGGCGACAACGGGCAGCGGATCGACGCAGGTGCCTCCCGGCCCTCCTCCAATGCCGCTGTGGCCCAATGGAGCGCCGGGCGCATTGGGTACTGCGCCGGATGATATTCCGACGCTGCAGGTGTTTCTGCCGGCATCGAACCCGACGAAGACCGGTGTGGTGATTGCGCCCGGTGGCGGATATACGCATCTCTCGATGGTAAAAGAGGGATCCGACGTCGCGCAGTGGCTGAACGCGCATGGAGTGGCGGCGTTCGTGTTGAAGTATCGCCTCGGGCCGAAATATCACAATCCCATTGAGTTGGGCGATGCGCAGCGGGCGATCCGCACAGTGCGCGCGAACGCGGCGCAGTATGGGATTGCGCCGGACCATATCGGGATGTGGGGATTTTCCGCGGGCGGGCACCTGACAGCGACCGCGGGGACGCAGTTTGATGCGGGGAATGCGTCGGCGGCCGATCCGATTGACCAGCAGTCCAGCCGGCCGGATTTCCTGATTCTGGCGTATCCCGTGATCACGATGGAAGATCCGTATGTGCACAAGGGGTCGCGGACGGCGCTGCTCGGGAAGGA
>DATNAU010000036.1:0-11179 GCA_035572415.1 Acidobacteriaceae bacterium | reverse complement strand
TTCGGCAGGTCGCGGTCACGCGCGCCAAGAATGCCGCCGAGCTGGCCCCCGCTAAGGGTTGACGTAATGTCCTGGCCGGAGCCGGCGATAATATGCACACTGCCGTTCACCGGCGATGTCGAGAGAGGAAACGCCTGTCCTTCGCTCACCAATGGTTGACCGTTGGCCGTTGTCAGCGTGAGGCCGTTGTTCTCCGTCTTGATCTGGTCAAATCCGATTAAGCCTGAGAGCTGAGTCAGGTCCTGCTGCCGCAGGTCTTCAAGCGTTCCTGCGTCCGCGTTGGGACTGTTGGATTGGATCTGCAGGTTAAGCTGCGCGATGGAGCTGAGTAGTGAGTTGACATTCGAGACTATGCCTGTTGCCTGCTGATTCAGCGCAGCGGTCTGTTCTGAGATCGCAGATGCCGCTGCATTGAAATCCGTGGCCAGCGTAGCCGCCGCCGAGATTACACCCTGACGCACGGACATGTTCGACGGACTCGCCTGAAGCGAGCTGAAGGAGTTGAAGAACGCATTGATGTCCGTGCCCAGCGTCGTCGACGCCGAGGAGCTGGCGTTGGATGTCAAGCCGAAGATCGATTGCAGGTCAGATAGCGCGGAGGACTCGGCCGTAGCGGCCGCCACGGCCTGTGTCTGCTGCTGCACGCGCTGGTTCAGCACAGGATCGCGCTGCGACGCGGCTGAGACAGTTGCGCCCATGCCGCTCGCGGTATTGCCGCTCAGCGAGACGGTATCGAGCTCACGCCAGGTGGCGATCTCGTTCGTATAGCCGGGTGTGTTGGCGTTGGCGACGTTGTTAGAGGTGATATCGAGCGCAGACTGGTTGGCATCCAGTGCGTTCTGCGAAAGATAAAGCAGTGCGGTCAGCGAACCCATCGCATGCTCCCCTCTGACCCACTCGCGCGTGAGCGGCGAAGAACACGCAGGTTCTCGCCGGTAGCCTGGAGAAGATCACCGAGCAGACGATGCTCTTGGAACAGGGCCGCGGAGTGCCGCGCAATGCGGGATGGCGCGGAGTTGATATCGCGGGAAGATTGCGACGTAAGGTCGGAGAAGATGAAGAGCATCTCTTCCGCGCGAGCCGCCAGGGCCTCCAGCTCATCGGCGCGCAGACGGGCCAGGGCCGCGCGCGTCTCCGCGAGCAGGCCGGCGATGTTTTCTGATTCCGATGCGTCGAGCAATTTCGGTCTGCGCCTTTCTTCTCCCGCTCTACATCAGCAGTGAGCTGATGATCTTGTCTGCAACGTCCGAGGCAGAGACGTTGTACGTTCCCGCAGCGATTGCCTGCTGCAGCGCGGTGACTTTGTCCATGCGAACGTCACTTTGCGTAAGCGCCTGGGCAAGCGCGCCCCCAAATCCCGAAAGCTTGGCGTGATCCATGGCAATGGGGTCGGTTGCATGGGAGGCGGAGGAGTGCGATAGCGAAACGGAGGCCGTGCGCTCGGTCTGCGCCGTGCCGGACGTCGCGTTCGTCTCCGACGCAAATGGGTTCTGCGAATTGCCGATTCCGCTGGTGTAGCTCACGATGTACCTCCCGCCTACACTCGGTTCATCGGCATGGGCAGACTGCACTTTAGCGCTGCATTAGAGATTTCTGATATTTTTTTGCGGCTTTGGAATCAGCGGCATGGACGCGTATCGCAGACCTCCCTATTTATTCCGAGACTTTGCGGCGTCTCGAACTCGGAATCAATACCTTAGAGCAATCCCGGGGCGGGAGCCCTTCAGCGTTTGTTGACCGGCCTGAGAGGTCTGTGGTGTTCGGTCGACACGTTCGCGATCCACCTGCTGGATCACCTGCCTGGCGATGCCGAGGCCGCCGGAGCGGGAGATGGCCGTGGCAAGTGATTCCGAACCGAAGCTGGAGAGCGTGTCAGCGAAACCGGAGGAGTCGGAGTCATCGCCAGAACTGCCTGAGTCGCTGGAGCCGAAGGAGTGCTCCCGCATCGGCTTGAGAAGCTCCTGCAGCAGCATGCCCTCAAACTGCTGCGCTGCGTCCACGAGCTTGCGGTGCCTTGGGCCGCTGGTGGAATTTGCGCCGGAGGCGGCGGCCGCAGGTGGCGATTGCGTAATGACCGGACCATTTGCGGGTGGAAGGAGAGTGAAGTTCATCTCTATTGCACCTCCAGCTCAGCTTCCAGTGCCCCGGCAGACTTCATGGCCTGAAGAATGGAGATCACATCGCGGGCGGACGCGCCAATGGTCTGCAGCGACCGCACAAGATCGTCAACAGTCGCGCCCTCCTTCAGCTCGATCCGGTTCACCGGCTTGTCCTGCGCCGCGACCCTGGTCTGCTGCACGGATTCCGTCGTTCCCGTTGCGCTGAATGGGGAAGGCTGCGAGACGTCAAAGTGGCTGACGATGTTTACCGCAAGACCGCCGTGAAGAATCGAGACGGGCTGAAGCACAACCGAGCCGCCGATGACTACCGTGCCGGTGCGCTCGTTTACGACGACCTTGGCATGCGGGTAAATCGGAACCTCAATGGCCTCAATGCGCGCCAGCAGCGCAGGCACATCGTCTCCGGGTTTGATCGCAACCTCGACCGTGCCGCTGTCGATAACATGTGCGGAGGGTTTGCCGAGCTCTTTGTCAATGCCCGCGGCGACTGCCTCGGCCGACTTGAAGTCAGTCTCACTGAGGAGGAGCGTGATTCGGTCCATGCTGTCGAGCGGCATCGGCACGCCACGCTCCACGAGGCCGCCGAGCGGAATGCGCGCCGTAGTGGGGTGGTTCAGCTGGCGCGTATTGCCGTTGACCGAGATCGAATATCCGCCGACGACGAGCGGCCCTTGCGACTGCGCGTAGATCTTGCCGTCGGAGCCGTAGAGCGGAGTCATCAGGAGTACACCGCCTTCGAGGGAGTTGGCATCGCCCGCGGAGGAGACCGTAACATCGATGGCAGCGCCTGGGCGAGAGAATGGAGGCAGCGTAGCCGAGACGAAGACCGCAGCCAAATTCTGCACGCGGATTCCACTCGCCGGCACGCTGACTCCCATGCGCAGCAGCATGGCTGCGAGAGTCTGGGTGGAGAAGCCAGTCTGCTGGCTGTCGCCCGTTCCGTGCAGGCCGACGACAAGACCGTACCCAACGAGCTGGTTATCGCGCACACCCTGCACGGAGGCGATGTCCTTGATACGCGCATTGCGCGGAGCGCCTTCAGCGCGAATGCCTACGGGCAGCATCCATGCGAGAAGGAGAGCAGAGAGAAGAGGGAGAATGACGCTTGCGGAAGGCGCGGTGCCCTGTTCCGTGATTTCGGTTTGGCTGATCGATCGCATGGGCTAAAAGATGAGTGCACGTTGAAGGAGGCGGACCAGTGCGTTGGGACGATGGGTGTAGTCGGTAACAATTCCCTTGCCGCGAACCTCCAGCTCCATGGATGAAATTGCGGTGGAGAGAACCTGATTCTCCTGAGAGATGTCCTCCGGGCGGACGAGACCTCGGAGAACGATGGTTTGCGTCTGCTGGGAAAACTCGACCTGGCGCGCGGCTTCAATGACCAGCATGCCGTTGGGCAGCACATCCACAACCTGACCGCCGAAAGTAGTCGAGAGGCTTGAGTTGGTTGCGCTGGCGCCTTGCGCGCTCAGGCCGGCCGCAGAGTTCTGGTTGATGAGGTTCTGCAGTGCGTTGCCGGCGTGCAGGGTTCCAATGAGACCCGAAATACTGGAGGACGCGTTCGAGGCGCGCGAATTTTTTACAGTGCCATCGGTCGATGCGGCGAGGGATTCGGAGACAACGACCTGAATCAGGTCGTGAGGACGCATGGCGCGATCATCGGTGGACATGCGGGTGAGGCGGCCGGAGTCCGACCAGATAGAGCCCGGCGTGGTCTGCACGGCTTTGTTGTCCTGGCGCACCCGGCTGAGATAGGCCTCAAGCGACGCGGCGGTGGGGCCGGAGGCGGACGCCAGAGACTTTGCGGAAGGCTGGTTCTTTGGGGCCGAAGCGCGCGCCGTTGCAACTTGAGTTGCAGCCGGTGCAGGCTGAACGGGCGCCTGAGCAAAGAGCCGTGTAACAAACGTAAGCAATAACATCGACACGGCGCACGCGGGTGAGGAGGTGTTGAAGCGGTATTTACTCTTCATTGGGCGATCTCCACGTCGTCTGCTGCGCGAACAATGCCGGGGATGTGCTGAACAGTCAGCCCGGAATCTTCAGTCTGATGGGCGATGCGGACATGGATGCGTTCGCCAAGGCGCGCGGACTGCTCGGCAGTGCCAGTGATCTCGATACGGGAGCTTGCATCCTGGGACCATAGGCGAACCGGTTCCCCTGCGTGCACGAGAATGGGTGGGACGACAGAGGCCGTTGCGGGCAGACGCTGCGGTGTAATCGCCACGGGCAGAGGAGTATTCAGCGCGATGGCGATGGCATGTGCAGGCCATTCCGGATGAAGGCAGTCCTGACGCATCTCCCATATCTTGCGGAGCTCAACGTCATAGCGGCGCGCGACCACACGATAGCCCGCGGTACATGCTGCATCCTGCGCAAATGCAACGCCGGAAGTTGCCGCGAGTGAAGCAGCGAACAGAATATGCGACCATCGTGTGTGTCTTTTCATGCGGGTTCCGGAACCTAACGAACCATGTTGTTGATCTGCGAATACATGTCGTCCGCCACGTGGACAACCTTGGAGTTGCTCTCATAGGCACGCTGCGCGAGGATCATGTTCACGAATTCGGCGACGACATCGACGTTTGAGTTTTCGAGATACCCCTGCTGGAGCGATCCCATACCGCTGGAGCCGCCCGGCGTGTCGGTGATGGCGTTGCCTGACGATGATGTGGGCTGCAATATATTGCCGCCAAGCGAATTAAGGCCACCTGGATTGGGGAATGTCGCGAGCTGAATGGTGCCGAGCTGGCTGGCATTCGTCTGCCCTGGCAATGTGGCCGAGACAACGCCATATTGTGAAATGGTGACGCTCGTCGCGTTCGATGGAATCGTAATGGCCGGCAGAAGCTGATTGCCGTGCGAGTCCACGACGACGCCTGCATTGTTGAGCGAAAAGTTGCCATCGCGCGTATAGCCGATGGTGCCGTTGGGCAACTGCACCTGAAAGAAGCCGGAGCCCTGAATGGCGAGGTCGAGCGGGTTCCCGGTCTGGTTGAACTGGCCCTGAGTCATGATGACCTCGCTGGCGGTTGACTTGGTGCCGAGACCGATCTGAAGTCCCGCGGAGGTAGTCGATGTCGACGCGGCGGAGCCGGGCATGACCATGTTCTGGTAGATCATGTCCTCGAACTGGAGGCGGCGCGCGCGAAAGCCGGAGGTCGCGGAGTTGGCGAGGTTATTGGCAACGGTATCCAGATTGGCCTGCTGGGCGCTCATGCCGCTGGCTGCTGTGTAGAGTGCTCGGATCATCGATGCTCCTTGGGATCGCTTGCTGCTAGACGCGGCCGAGGTCTTCGGCGGCGGTCTTGTCGAAGTCGTTGTTGAAAACGCTGAGGGCCTTCTGCATCATCTCGGCCTGGCGCTGAATGAGGATCAGTTGCATGGTTCCGTGAACCGTATCGAGATTGGCGCCCTCGAGCGCGCCCTGTTGAATGGTTGCGTCGGAGGCCGTGGGCTGCAGGCCCGGCGGCGCGGCGAAGCGGTTCGTGCCGAGCGCGGAGAGTTCAGCGCCCGAAGGAAAGTCGAAGATGCCGATCCTGCCAGCAATGGCACTTCCATCCTGCGTCGTAACGGAGATAGATCCGTCAGAGGCGACGCTGATTGTGCCCGAGGGAATTGTGATGGGCTGACCCGAGGGATCCAGAACAGGCTCGCCCTGCTGAGTCTGCAGTTGACCGTCGCTAGAGCGGGTGAAGCCGCCATCGCGCGTGTACTGGATGCCTTGAGGCGTCTGGATCGCAAAGAAGCCCTGGCCGTCAAGTGCGAGGTCGAGCGGATTTCCGGTCGCGGTGATGGTCCCTTGTCCTTCATCGATAAGGCTGCCGCCAAGGATGCCGAAGTCATTGATAGCGTTGCCAACCTGCGATGCAGGTGTGGAACCATCGATACCTGCCAAGACGCCGCTGAAGTAGTCCCGCTGCGCACGGAAGCCAACCGTTCCCGCGTTGGCGAGGTTATTGGCAGCTGTGTCGAGCGCCTGAGTGCGCGCGAGCAGGCCGGTGTATGCAGCGTAGAGGCCACTGTCCATACGGGAGACAGAGGCACGATCCGGGCCAAACGCAGGGTGACGCAGGTTAGAGCAGATTTAGGCGGCGGGTTGCGCGGCGATGCTGTAAACGCGGTCCAGCATGTCTTCGCGGGAAAAGGGTATTGTGCCACTCGGTTCACGGAGGACGACATCTTCCAGCCACATGCGGAGCCAGAACACCTGGTGAATGCGGACGAGGCGTGATCGGCGTGGCTGCATACCGGCAATGTCGGAGGCGATGCGGCGCGAGAGGGTCTCTTGATCGGGAAGCTGTTCGACTGAGCAGCGAACGGGCTGGCAGCCGAGCAGGCCTTCCCGGGCAGCCTTCCATTCAGCGTGGGCGAGAACACCGCTTTCCACCTTGAGACCGGTCATGCGCTGAAGCGCGAATGCAGCGACGGGGTCCGGCCGATCGGCGAAGGCAACGCGTAACGAACCCTGGCGCGAAATGCGCAGAGGGAACATCGTTGTGCGCTCGATGATCTCGCGAGGGGCTGCGAGCGCCATCTCCTCGGGGTCGAAGCGGTGCACGGAATAGACGTTGCAGTGCCACTGGAGCGCGAGAGCATTAACAACAGATTCTTCCGGGACGCCGCACTCTTCAATAAGCCAGCGGCCGATGCGACCGCCGCCGGTCTGGCGCTGCATCGCGAGCGCGTGATGGAGTTGCGATTGCGTGACCCAACCGCGGCTGAGAAGGATGAGACCAAGCGGAATGCGGTGAGAGTGTTCCCGCTCGGCGGTGGAAGGGGCCGGGGATTCGCGGCGAATGGCAGCATCGACGAGCGCTCGCAGGCAGTGACCTGTACAGGCCCATCCATCTTCAAAGATGGGTCGGCGACGATCCTTGAGGAAACCGAACCATTTGCGACGGCAGGAAGGATTCGCGCAGCGGGACGGCGCGGATGGTGATGCGGGCCGGAGATCGGCGTTGGGCGGCTGCGTTGCGATCGCCTGCAACTGCTGCCGCCATGCGCTGGGGTCGATTGCTGTGGGCATAGGCTGCTTCTTCGTCGCGAGCGGCTAGGAGATTGAGCGGATGCTTTCGAGGCGGAGTTGCGGCTCCGCGACTTCGGTCACTAGCAACGCGAAATTGCCTTCGGCGATAACCACTTCGCCGCGTGCGATGATCTTATCGCCGACAACGAGATCGACTGGATCGGAGACCTGCCGATCGAGCTCAAGAACATCGCCGGGGCCCAGTTCTAGAATCTGCTTGAGCGGCAATTCACGCGAGCCGAAGCGGAGAGTGGCGGCCAACTCGATGTCGAGGAGGAGGCTGTGAGGAGCGGGCGCCATCGCGACTGGCGCAGCGGGGTCTTCAATCAGGTCGTCCATGCGGTGCTCCTCAATGCGAAATATGCGGGTGTGTACAAGACGCAGCTGCTACTGTCCTTCGTGCTGCATAGCGTTGAGAGTTTTGAGTTGAGCGCCACGGTTGCCACCCAGACGCACGGGCATCGCTTGATAAAAGGCCTGGCCGCCAATGCGAAGCTCAGCCGAAGATTGACGAGCGAGCGGCAAAGCCAGTACTTTGCCGGGTGCAAGCTCCGCGAGCGCGCGCGCATTGATTCCCATCGGCGGGAACTGTAGAGAAGAGGCGAAGCCAGCTTCCATCAAGAGGTGCCCGAGACGCGCGCGAGTCTCTGCGGAGCGGCGGCGTTGCCGGTCGCAGGTTGAACGGCGAAGGAGTGTATTGAGAACGACTGATGGCAGGCATAGGTTGAGCGAACCCTGGACCTCGGACATGCGAACCTCAAAACTCACGCAGAGTATTCTTTCGGTTGCCGTCATCACACCGTTGATCTGAGTATCGGGCTCGCGTTTGCCAAAGGTGAAGGAAAGACCGACCGGCCGCCAGGCTGCGTTTAGTTCGCGAAGGAGAATCTCGAACACGGAGAGGAGGATAGAGTCTTCGATCTCGGTTGGTTCGCGGAGGAACCCGGGGCGGCCTGTACCACCGAGGAGGAGATCGACGATGGCAGGTGCGAGGGTGAGATCGAGTTGAAGCGCGGCGAGTGCGTCAAGGGGGGCAAGGGCTGCAGAGCAGAGATATGCGGGTTCGGGGATCAGGGACGTAAAGTCCGACCACGTCATCTGCTCGGCTGAGACGAGCGCGACTTCGAAGCGCGAGCGGAGCCACGCGCCGAGACTGTGTGTAAGATTGTGCGCGAAGAGATCGTTCACCGCGCTGATGCCCTGCATCTGTTCGCGCGTGATCTGGCCGGAGCGGCCGAACTTGTAGTGCTCGAGCGGTCGAGGCGCAGCGAGCGACGCGTCTTGATCGTCACCGGCATGGGCCGCCGCGAACATGGAGTCGATTTCGGATTGGTCGAGAATCTTATTCACTTGATTGTTGGTCTGCTTCTTCTAAGGTGCTCATCATCCGATGGTGCCGATGCTGCGGACCTGTATTGACGGCGGAATTTCCGCCGGAGAAATCACGGTGACTCCCGGGAGGAAAGGCTCCAGCCAGCGGCGCAGGTGATAGCGTGCCGGACTCGATATGAGCAGCACGGGAAGGGCCGTTGCAGGCGAGCCCGAGGTTAGACGCTTCACAGAATCGACGATGCGGCGGAGGAAGGCCCCAGGCGCGGGGCGGCTGCCATCACCGAGGAGGCGCGCGGCGCTGTCGGGATCGAATGTCGCGGTGACCTCCTGCTCGAGACCGCTGGCGAGCGCGAGCACCCGAAGACCGCCATCGGCGTCAAGCAGCGGCCGGACCAGCGCGCGGCCGAGCGCCTGCCTGACGGACTCGACGAGGTGGACGGTGGACTTGGACTGTTGGGCAGCTTCCACAAGAACTTCCAGGATGGCGCCGAGATCGCGGATGGAAACCTGCTCACGAAGAAGTTGCTGGAGGACCTTCTGCACTTCGCCCAGAGTGAGAAGTTTGGGTACGAGTTCCTCAACGAGCTTGGGATGGGACTCATTCATGGCATCGAGCAAGCGCTTGACCTCCTGGCGGCTGAGCAGGTCCTGCGCGTTCTTCCGGATGAGCTCGCCGATGTGCGTGGCGATCACGGTGGTCTGATCGACCACCGAGTAACCGGCGGCGAGTGCCTGCTCTTCGAGACCAGGTGCGATCCAGCGGGCAGCAACATGGAACGCGGGTTCCTGCGTAACTGTGCCCTGGATTGGCCGCGCCCTGGGATCTCCATTGACGGCCAGCAGGCAATTGGATTCGGTGTGCCAGCGGCCGATCTCGATGCCGCGCAGCGAGACGACGTACTCGCGCGGTTTGAGGCGGAGATTGTCCGTGATGCGGACTGGCGGGACGATGAAGCCAAGTTCAGTGGCCAGATGACGACGAAGGCCGCGGACGCGGTTGAGCATCTGGCCACCCTGCTTCTCATCGACGAGGGGTATCAGTTGGAAACCGATTTCGAGCGTAAGCTCATCGACCTTGAGAAGTGCTGCGAGTGAGTCGGCGGGCGCGGCAGCGGCGGCAGCGCTTCCCTTCGTGCCGGGTGCGAGAACATCGGTCGCCGTTGTGGAGGATTCTTCCGGCAGCTTACGAGCGAATACGCCGACGGCGATCGACATCAATAAGAATGCGATTGTAGGCATGCCCGGGACGAGCGAGAGCGCAGCAAGAACACCGCAGGCAATCCAGAGCGTGTTGCGGCGGGAGAAGAGCTGAGACGTGAGTTCCTCATCGAGTTGCCCGGCAGAGGAGGCGCGCGTGAGTACCATTCCGCCCGCAATAGTGACGAGCAGGCTTGGGATCATCGTCACGAGGCCGTCGCCGACCGTGAGGATGGTGTAAGTCTTGGCTGCGGTGAGCAGGTCAGCGCCCTGCTGAAACACACCGATAGCGAGCCCGGCTACGATATTGATGACGGTGAGCAGGACGGTAGCAAGGGCATCGCGCTGATTGAATTTGGCCGCGCCGTCCATCGCGCCATAGAATTCGGCTTCGCGTGCGATGGCCTCGCGCCGCTCGCGGGCGCCGTGTTCGTCGATAAGGCCGGCATTCATATCGGCGTCGATGGCCATCTGCTTGCCGGGAAGGGCGTCGAGCGTGAAGCGGGCGGTAACCTCGGCCGTTCGGACCGCCCCATGCGAGACGACAAGAAACTGGATGGCAATTAGCGCACTGAAGAGTACGAAGCCCACAACATAGTTACCGCCTACGACAAACTGGCCAAAGGCTTCGATCATGCTGCCCGCTGCGTGCGTGCCCTCGTGGCCATGGAGGAGAATGCGGCGGCTGGAGGCGATGTTTAGCGAGAGGCGAAAGAGCGTGAGCAGCAGAAGCAATGTGGGAAAGACGCTGAAATCCACCGCGCGGCGCACCTGGATGGCAGTGAGGAAAACGATGATCGATGCCGTGATGGACGCTACCAGGAGAATATCGAGGATAAAGCTGGGCACGGGAACGAGCATGACGAAGACCATGCTGATCGCGACGACGGGGAGGAGCAGCGTGCGTTTGGCGGCAATCCAGTTAGAGATCATTGTTGTGCTCCGGCTGTGGCGTAGAGGGATGGAACGATCGCACTCGTGCGCCGCGATTCTTCGGCGGCCTTGCGCTCACGCGCGGCCTTCTCCACCTGCTGGCGAAAGAGCCATGCGAGAATCGCGGCAACGGCGGCGTAGAGTTCATATGGAATCGAGTGGCCTTCTTCTACAGACTTGTAAAGCGACCGCGCGAGCGGCGGGTTCTCGACGATGGGGATGCCGGCGAGACCCGCTTCTTCGCGGATCTTGAGCGCATGGAGATTGCGCCCCTTGGTGAGCACAGTGGGAGCCAGCATGGTATCGAAGGAAAACTCGAGCGCGACAGCATAGTGGGTGGGATTTGTAATCACGACGCTGGCGCGGGCGAGGTCGGTCTTGACTTTCCGGCGGCGCATGGCGTGCTGGATGCGGCGGATGCGGCCCTTCACCTGAGGATTGCCCATTGTCTCCTTGAGTTCGTCACGCATCTCCTGCTTGGTCATGCGCAGCCGCTTGTTCCACGCAGCACGCTCGATGGCATAGTCGATGGCGGACCATGCGAGCATGATCCAGGCAGCTTTGAGCGCGA
>DATNAU010000035.1:0-3519 GCA_035572415.1 Acidobacteriaceae bacterium | reverse complement strand
GTGAATGAGTTCCTTCTTGCGGTTCGGCGACGGCGTCGCAGTCGCAACAAAACGGAAGCGCACGGTGTCGAAGAGAGTGAGGAACTCTTGATACGTCTTCGAACCATACGACCGCAAGACATCCGCTTCATCCAGGCTCGCCACGTCGAAGAGCGACGGGGAGAGCTTCCCATCCCGGACGCTTTCGTAATTCGTCAGGTAGATGCCGGGCGCGCTGACCTCGGCCGACCGGCGGACGAACGTGACGGCGACGCCCAGAATGGCCGCCGCCTGCACGAACTCCAGACGCACGCCGAGCGGGATCACGATGACCGCGCGCCCGGCGCGACCCTCGGTTTCGAGGATCTTCGCCAGGATGATGCGCGCGATTTCGATCTGTATCCAGGTCTTGCCGAGACCGTAGGCCAAGAATATCGCCCGCCTGCCGCCCCGAACCACCCACACGACGATGTCGCGCTGGTGCGGGAACAGCAGAGGATTGACCTCGCTCGGATCGCAGTCAAACCCGGCTGGTTTGGCGAGGCACATCTTCGCCTTCAGGAAGTCGATGTACGGATCACCTGCAACCAAACCGCGCCCTGCGGTGTCTCTAAAAACATGAGGTCCAGACTGAGAGTCGAGCACAGCCGCGCTTTCGATTGCCGTCGAATGCGCGGCGCCAGGCTCGGAAGTTGTAAGAATGGTGTTCATTTCGTTTGTTCGCTTTATGAAAATTGGCCGCTTTCGAAATCGGCAATCGCCTGCAGGATTGGATAGACGACCTGCGGGACAACGGCATTGCCAAGCCCTTTCAGGCGCGGTGTTCGGTTCGGGATTTTGCGGCCCGTGCGGGGCGGCTCGTAGTCGTGCTGCGCTTCGCCGCGGCGGCAGGGCCATCGATGTGCGTCCAGCCGACCGGATAGCCCATGAGCATTTCCACCCAGTCGGGATTGAGCTGCCCCTGTGTCGTCCGCTCCACTTGGACATGCAGTGGGTCCGCAAATCTCGCCTGCCCATCTGCCTCGCGGTTTTGCATTCGCCTGTCCCACGTTTCCGCACTCGTTTGCCCCCTCCGTTCGAACCATGATGCCGCTGGAGTCGCCCAGTTCTTGACCGCGTGATTCAGATCGACCTGGACCTTCTTGCCGTCCGGCATGTACGCGCACGTCCCCGTCTCGTTGAAGGTCGCGGTGGCCGGGATTACCCGGCCACCGTTCGGACATGTCGGGGTGGGCCATGCCTGTCCCCGCGCTGCGCCGATCAGCGTTTGCCCCCGGCGCCCGTCCGGTTCGTTCTGCCCCTGGTGTGAAGCCGAGGCCGTTGCGGTGGGCCACAAGGATAGCTCGCTTTCTGAGGTGTGGCGCTCCCGCGTCGTCAGCACCCACCACGAGCGGCCATGCGGTGTAGCCTGCCGCTTCCAGGCCTTCGAGCACGATGTCAGCGCCTCGTATTCGGAGCACAGGCGAGTTCTCAATAACAACCCAAGAAGGAAGGCGCTCGTTGATAAGGCGCTCGAGTTCGAACCAGAGGCTGGACCGGCTTCCGTGAAGTCCGGCTCCGCGCCCTGCTGCGGAGATATCCTGACAGGGGAATCCGCCGGTGAGGAGATCAATGTGTCCGATTCCCCACCCGCGAAGAGTGTCAATTGTGAGTGTTCGAATGTCGTCATGGATCGGTGTTTCCGGCCAGTGCTTGCGCAGAACGGCTTGCGCATAAGGCTCAATTTCGCAGAATGCGACCGTCTCGAAACCGGCCCAGTGCGCGGCCAGAGCGAAGCCGCCGATGCCTGAAAATGTGTCGAGATGGATCACTTTGTCTTCTCTTCAAGCTCTTCGATCTCGAACTTGCACGGCCGCACGATCTCATCCCATGACGCCATGCGAGGCCCGTCCTTCGTCACGACCCGCATCTCCCTGACGTTCGGCCCGTACTCCCAGAGGGAGCAGATGATCTGCGCCCGATACGGCAGGTAGATTTCCGCGCCCTGCCAGCGGAGCCAGAAGCCGCGAATGTCCTTCTCGTGCTCGGTCGGCGGATCGCCTTTAAACAGGATCACGCGCTCGACGTCCATGGTCCTGGCAATGGCGAGGGCGACCGGGTTTGTCACCCGGTCGGCCGCGTCGATATCGGATAGCGTGAGATGGATGAGCATGGCGTGAGAGTTATGCGGCGGCCGGAAGCTGCTCGTGTGCCGCGTCTGCCGCCGCTTCCCGCAGGGCCTTCGCGCGCTTGCGAGCCTGGGCAGGCGTCAATGCTTTGTCCGCCTCGCTGTCCTCGGATGTGCCCATCTCCTGAGCCTCGCCGCCATCAGGGGGTGCGGCTTCGGGGGTGACTCCGTCGTTAGTATCGGCCTGGCCGGTGTCCGCCGCGCCGTCCTCGCTTTCGGCAGGGAACTGCATGTAGAGCTGGCGTTCGTGCTGCATGAGCGGCCGGTTCACGACGACCTCAAAGGTATCGCTGCGGACAACATAGGCGCGGCCGAGGTCGCGGTCGAAGTACTCCGTACACAGGACGACGACTTCCTCACGGTTCAGAGTGACGCGCCGGCCGATCGCATGGGCGGCCCGCTCCTGGGACTGAATGCGCTCCTTATAGTCCTTGGCGATCTCCTTCGCCTCGTTCTCAAGATCGGCGGCTTCCTGCAGGTGCTGCGCCATCTCTTCGGCCATCTCGCGGACCTTATCGTCCGGGATCGGGTCGAAGCAGGTATGTTCGAACTCGCGTTCCTTCTGAACGCCGGTCACGAGCTGGCTCACGCGCTGGGCGGCTTCGTCGTTTGTCGGGATGTGCGGGGTGGTATCCTCCGCCACATCCGCACTTGGTTCCGATTCCTCGAAGGCGTTAGACACATGGATGTAGGTGGTGTCGATGGTATCAGTGACAGCTTCCTCGGCGGCAGCATTCTCGGCTTGCTCGGCCGATGTTTCGGTCTCAGGATCGTTCAAAGTCAGGTCTCCTTATTTGTTGCTGAGGTGCGCGGGATGCCCCGCCTGTAGAATCGCTCCAGTGGCGATGACTGCGAGAAAAAGAACGAGCATCACGAGGCAGTCCCACCAGAAGCGGGGCCGCCGCATGTTCCGCGCGAGGTCCACGGTGAAGCTCGGTTCGTCGGCCTCGTCGGGATGCATCGTGCGCAGTCTGCGCAGATGCTCACCCTCGCGGATCTCCATTTCGGACATGGCGCGCGCCGTCTGGTAGCCGTCCGGGTGGACGATCACGACCATCTGCGCGTAGTCGTGATAGGCGTAACGGATGCCGTGATCGGTGTAGACGCGCAGCTCCGTGTCGATATCGGGTTTCGGGGAAGCTGCAACCATGATCAGGACCTCCTTTCAGGCGAACAGATCGCCGTTTTGCGGGTTCTGTTGAGCAACGCGCTCCCGGGCCTCGCGGTAAGCCTCGCGCAGATCGGTTTCGGTGGACAGCCTGGCGGCCGCCATGGATTGTATGAGCTTCAGCGCCGCGCGGCAGTCCGATATTGCCGTGTGTGCGTCGGCCGCGTCGCTCGGCAGGCGGTGCCATTTGTAGTCGCCGTACCGG
>DATNAU010000034.1:0-32133 GCA_035572415.1 Acidobacteriaceae bacterium | reverse complement strand
TTGGGATGAATGGGATCGAGCAGGCCTTCGCCGCCGAAGTCGCCGTTTTCGACGATGGTGAAGGAGCCGCGATCGAGCGTGAGGTCGGAAGTATTGGTCACCCAGAGAGCGCGGAGCGGCGTGGGCTGCTGCTGCGACCACAGTGTTACGCGCTCGGCGTTCACTTTGGTCTGCAGGATTGGCACCAGCGCCGACTCATTTTTGCGGATGGTGATCGGGTCGGTGAGGTTGTAGGCGAAGTAGTCGTCGAAGGCGGCGGTGGTGGAGATGGGGTTGACGGAGGCGATGGCGAGCTGGGCATAGGCTGAGCCGTCGATGACGGATGCGATGCTGTTACTCTGCGTTTGCAGCATTGGCGCGGCAGTGACAGCTACGGACTGACTCGCGGCTCCCATTCTCATCAATCCGCCGCCGTAGTTGCCTCCAGCACCGGGGCCAAGGCCGGAGCCGATGCCGCTGCCAAGGCCTCCCATTACTCCACCCATCGCGGGCGGAGGTGGCGGCGCGGCCTTATCCTGCTCGCCGCTCTCGTGCGTCTGTGGGGAAAGCTGCGCTTCCTGCGGCAGGCCGATCTGGGGGCGGCGCGAGTAGTAGGGGACTGAAAGCGGCTGGATGAAGCTCTGCGGTGCGCCTGCGATCAGGGAGAGGTGGACATTGATCCAGTCGGCGCCGGTGGTGTTGTCGACCACGGACCAACCCTGCAAGGTTGCGGTCTGTGGGGGAGAAGATGTTGAGGCTGCTTTCGCGTCGGTGAAGAGGATGCGGTAGGTCGACTTCCAGATGGGCACTTCGCTCAGGTAGCTGACGTGCAGCTCGCGCGCGGCATTTTTATTTGCTGCGGGGCCGTTGTCCTGGAGCGTGAGGTGGCGCAGGCCCTGGTTGCGTGTTGAGGCAAGCAATTCAAGATAGCGTCCTACGTCGGCGTGGAGTTGTGAATCGAGCAGACGGACGGTTGTAAGCGGAGTGAGTTCGACGGTGCGGACGGAGCTGTCATCGCCGACGACGGTGACGAGGCGCTTCTCGGCGGCGGGCTGATTGTCCCTGGCAGGTTGATTGACGACCTCAATGTTGAGCAGGCGTCCGGTGATGGGCGTGCCGGAGCCCGTGACCGTCACACGCGCGCCGCGGATGGCGTTGTAGAAGTCGACCGCGGTGGGGTCCTCGTCGAGCGCGAGCGGCAGCGCCTTGAGCTGCTGATCGAGCGGCGTGGTGGAGTTGTAATCCGCGCCGGAGATGCGCCCGCCGCCGAGGTCCACCGCGGTGAGCGATTGCAGCACGTCGTTGAGCTGCGCGGTGGTGAAGTCAATGGTGACAGCCTGATCGCCGGTGACGCGGCCCGCGTGCTCGAAGAAGCCAACGCCGTTTTTGTAGAGCGACACGCGCGTGACGGGAAGCTGCGCCGGCGTATCGGCGGAAGGGATGTGAGTCGTGACAGCTCGAACCGCAGCCTTGGGCGCGGGTTTAACGTTCTGGGCGAGGAGGGAGGAGGACAGGCAAACAGTGAGGACTGCGAGAAGGCTCTTGCGCACGCGTGTGCTCCTTCAGGGACCGTTGGCGCGTCCCGTTCATTTGGAACTCCATCGACAGAACGGCGCATCCGGAAGATCTTGCACAAAAGATTTTCGGCGATGCAGTCTGCCGCGAACTGCACAGATAGACTCCGGCGGCGCGTGAATTGTTCCGCTAAAACGCGGGATTTATTTGACGGGCGAGGTGCGTCCTAATGCGCGTGCAGCGCGTCTTGCGCCGCGGCGACGTGGCGATACGCAGGATGGAACCCCAGTGCGCGGGCTGTATCGAGCAGCTTTTCAAAATTGAGGCTCACGGTGGCGCCGGCCTTCTGGGTGACTTCGTCTTCGATCGGCAGGTCGAAATCGTCCGCGCCGTAGAGGAGGCCTTCGAGCGCGCGCTCGTTCTGCGTCAACACCGAGGTGCGGATGCGGGGGATGTTGTCCAGAAAGATGCGGCTGAGCGCGAGGTGGCGCAGGTACTCGGCGCTGGTGACCTCGATACCGCCAAGCTGCGTGAAGTATGGCTTGTAGGTCCAGCAAAGAAAGCTGGCGAGACCGCTGGAGTTGAAGGTGAGCAGCTCGTCCTGGAACGTGCGGGTGCGGTCGAGATGCTCGACGCGCTCCTCGATCGTTTCATCGAAGCCGATGACCATGGTTGCGGTGGTGCGCAGGCCGGCGTCAACGATGGCGCGTTGGGCGGCGAAGTATTCGGCGACGGTGTACTTGAACTTGCTGTGGCGCCGGCGGAAGTCTTCGGTGAGGATCTCGCTGCCGCCGCCGGTGATCCAGCGCACGCCTGCGGCTTTGAAGCGCGCGGCGGCTTCGGCGTACGAGAGCTTCGCGTGGTCGGCGAGGTAGAGAAATTCGGCGATGGTGAGTGCGTAGAACTCGATGCGATCGCCGTAGCGCGCGCGAATGGCCGCGAAGAGATCGCAGTAGTAGTCGAGCGGAAGATGCGGATTGAAGCCGCCATTGAAGGCGGCGAGGTCGCCGCCGAGGGCGAGGAGTTCGTCGAGTTTGGCGAAGACGTCAGCCTGAGAGAGAACGTATCCACCGGGCTGGCCGGGCAGCTTGTAAAACGCGCAGTAGTCGCACTGTGCGACGCAGACGTTGGTGTAGTTGATGATGCGCATCACCATGTAGGTGCACGCGTCTGGAGGATGGAAGCGCGCGCGCACCTGCGACGCCAGTTCGCGCAGCTCGGCATCGGAGGCCTCGCGCCAGAGCGTCAGCGCATCGTTTGTAGAAATGCGCTCGCGGGCGCCGATTTTGGCGCGAATCTCGGCGATCGAGGATGCGGCGGCGGGCACGTATTGATTTTAGTCCGCGGCGGACTGGGCATCGCGCGCGGACGCGGAGAGAACCTGCTGTGCGGCGCGTAGTCCGCTGCGGATGGCGGCGTGGACGGTGCCCCAGTGCCCCGTGGTGTCGGTGTGTTCGCCGGCGAAAAATAGCGTGTTCTCGGCAGGGATCGTCATTTTGGAGCAGGCGTCCAGCGCGCCCGCGGGGACGTAGCTGTATGCGCCGAAGGCGAGCGCGTCGCGCGACCAGTCGTGGGTATAGCAGGCGAGCAGGGCGGCGCGGATGGATTCCGGCGGCACGGCGAGAACCTGGGCAAGCGTTTCGCAGGCGAGCTCGCCAAGTTGTACCGCGGTGAAGGCAGCAAGCGTCTCCGAGCGTGGACCGCCGACCCATCCGGTGAGTGAGTCGCCGGGAGCAGGGTGCGAGGTCCACCAGACCGGCGGCATCTGGTCAAAGGCGAAGAGAAAGCTGAAGCCGGCACTCGAGGCTTCGGCGCCCGGGGCCTGCGCCAAAATTTGTGCGGGCAAGCTCGCGGCAAGTGTTCGCCAGAACTCCGGACGGAAGAGGAGCGTGAAGCGGCGGACATGTCCCATGCGCAGGCGATGAGCTTCATGGATCGGGGGCGGGACGGGAACGAATTCGATTGAGCCCTGCTGCAGTACACCGAGTGGCACCGTGACTACAAGCTGCGCGGCGCGATGGACGGCGACTTGCGCCGCAACGCTGGCCGATACCACAACATTGCCGCGAGACCACTCGATGCGCTCGACGAGGGTGTCCAGCAGAAGCGTGCCTCCGGCTTCGGTGAACTTCCGGGCGAGGAAGTCCGGCAGACTGTCGTATCCACTGCGGATGCGGAACAGCCGGTCCCCCTCGATCTGATCTTCCGCCGCCTGCTGCATGCCGAGCGCGGCAATGCCGATCACGCGATGGTCCGCGGCATTGAAACCCTCGACGTAGCCGATCGCACTTTCTCGGAGCTCATCACTGAACGGCTGCTGTGCGAGGTAATCGGCGAAGGTGAGGTCCGGGCCTGTCCACGCTTCCAGTTTTTCCAGCACGGCAAAGCGCGCGTCCTCTTCGGCTTCTTCCCTCGCGCCGAAGACGAGCCGGCCATCTTCATAGCTCAGGTGCGGCCCGGCCGACTCATAGGTCTCAAGGCCGGTCTCTTCGATCAGCGACCACAGTTCAGGCGGTTTGCCGTGAATGAACTCCGCACCCAGCTCGATCATCTCGCTCTCTTTGCGCATGGTGAAGATGCGGCCCCCGACTCGCGGTGCGGCCTCGAGGACGGTTACCGAGCGGCCTGCCTCCGCAAGGGCGCGTGCGGCAGTCAGGCCGGCCATTCCCGCTCCGATGACGAGGACATCGCTGGTTGCGTCGTTCATGCGTAGTTAGGATGCCCGAACCCAGCGAACGATGCGTATGCAGCGGCGTACAATCAGTGCCATGGCGGAGGCGGTGGGGACGGAAACCGAAGCGAGTGGCGTAGCGGCACATGCCGCACCCGTCTATACGCGCAACAATCCATATCTATCGACCGTGACAGAGAACCGGCTGCTGAACGGGCAGGGTTCGGACAAGCAGACCCGGCACATCGTCTTCTCGCTTGACGAGAGCATGACCTACACTCCCGGCGACTCGATTGGGGTGCTGCCGGAGAACCGTGCGGAGGCTGTCGCGGAAGTCCTCGGGGCGCTCGGGTTCAGCGGAGACGAGCGTGTGCTCGACCACTACAAGGTGGAGATCAGCTTTGAGGAGGCGCTGCGCACGCGGCTCTCCATCGGGGCGCTGACGCGCGGCAGCATTGGGCAATATGCGAAGCTTCGGGGCGCGGCTGGCGCCGGGAGGCGTGGTTTGGCGGAGTTGAAGGGGCTGGTCGGGCCGGACAATCGCGCCAAGGCAGAGGACTATTGCTATGGCCGCGAGTTCATCGACCTCATTACAGACTTTCCCGGCGTAATTGCGGCGCCGCAGGAGTTGTTCAACGTGCTGCAGCGGCTGGTGCCGCGCTTGTATTCGATTGCATCGAGCCAGGCGCTGCATCCGGGCGTGGCGGAGACGTCGGTGCGTGTCGTTCAGTATGAGTCGCATGGGCGCGAGCGCGAGGGTGTATGCAGCGGACAACTGGGAGAGCGCACGCCGGCCGGAACGAAGCTGCCCGTATTTCTGCATGCCAACCAGAACTTTCGCCTGCCGGAAGACGGCTCCGTGCCGGTGATTATGGTGGGACCGGGTACGGGCGTTGCGCCGTTCCGGGCATTCCTGGAAGAGCGGCAGGCGGCGGGGGCAAGCGGTGACAACTGGCTCTTCTTCGGCGACCAGCACGAGGCGTCGGACTTTCTCTACAAGGAGCAGTTTGAGGGAATGCTGCGCGGCGGCATACTCACGCGCCTGGATACGGCCTTTTCGCGCGATCAGCCGGAGAAGATTTACGTGCAGGACCGCATGCGCGAACACTCGGCTGAACTGTATCGCTGGATCGAGCGCGGCGCGTATTTCTATGTCTGCGGTGACGCCTCACGCATGGCGAAGTCCGTGGAGCTGGCGCTGACCGATACGATTGCGAACGGCGCGGGCATTACCCCGGACGCCGCTGCCGAGCAGATCAAGGCGATGAAGCGGGAACGCCGCTATCAGCAGGACGTTTACTAGGGACTGGGGACTAGGTGTAAGTGATCGGCAAGGTGCGGTCATGTTAGAACTCATGACCTGGTGCTTAGAGCCAAGTCGCCGGCGGCTAGGCGCGGCAGTGGTCTGCGCGCCAGTTGGCGACGGCCTGCTTGATCTGCTTCTCGGTCAGATTCTTCTCAACCGCGTAACGAAGGAGCGAAGGCGACTCGTCGTCAGAGGCAAAGCGCAGGCCGATGATCTGGCGCAACGTGAGACTCTGCGTGCGGGTGAGGTCTTCGGGCGACAGCAGGCGCTGGTAACGGAGTTGCTCTTCGAGGCGGATCAGGCGGTCCTGCACGCGTAAGGTCTGCGTGCGCGCGCTGCCCACGGCGAGCAGCAGCATGAGGGCGATGACGTCCCACCAGCAGAACAGGATGCGGTGGGTGGGCCAGCGGTGAATCGTCATTGCGATGGAGAAGAGGAAGTTCAGGAGAAAGAAGGGAGCGATAAAGAAGTGCCAGAACGGATCGAAGCGGGTATGGTTTTTGTAGTTCTGCGGCTCGGACATGGTGCTGTCCTCCTGGCTGTCGATATCGGCGTGCGCTGAGTTTTGCGGAGCAAAGCGATCATACATTGCGGCGGCGCGCATCGCGGGGCGTGCTTCGCACGGCGACCACCTGCCAGTTCGTCAGTTAGGCTCGAAGGATGACGAAGCAAACAGCGGCGCAGAGTTCGGTGAAGCGGATTGGGGTGCACGTAGGGACCGCCGGCGGTGTGTGGACGGCGGTGAACCGCGCGGTGGAAGCCGGCGCGAACGCATTCCAATGTTTTTCGTCGAGCCCGCGGATGTGGCGGCCAACCAAGATCAGTCCGGCAGATGCAGCGAAGATGCGTGAGCTGCGCGCGAAGCACAATGTCGCGCCTGTCTCCATCCACGCGAGCTATCTGATCAATTTGTGCAGCCAGACCGAGGCCGTACGCGCGAACTCGATTGCCTGTTTTCGCGGCGAGGTGGAGCGCGCGCTGGCCCTGGGCGCGGAGTTTCTGGTGCTGCATCCGGGAAGCTGGAAGGGGCTGACGCGCGAAGAGGGACTGCGGCTGGCGGCGCAGTCGATTGAGCGGGCGATCGAGGGGCTGCCGTGGCAGGGCGCGGATTTCCGCATCCTGATTGAGAACACCGCCGGCGCGGAGTTCTCGCTGGGCGGCAAGCTCGAGCAGGTGGCCGAGCTGGTGGAATGCCTCAAGGCATGCGCGCCGGTTGCGGTCTGTCTCGATACCTGCCACGTGCACGTCGCGGGCTACGACATCGTCTCGGAGGACGGCTATATCGAAACCATGAAGCTGGTGGAGGCGACGGTCGGCTTCGATGCCGTGAAGGTGTGGCACTGCAACGATGCGAAGGCGGCAATGGGATCGAAGCTCGACCGGCATGAGCATATCGGCGAAGGCACCATTGGTGCGGCAACTTTTCGCCGGCTGCTGCATGATGAACGCTTCGCGCACTGCGCCTTTATTGCGGAGACGCCGGTAGACAATCCCGGCGATGAGGCGCGGAATGTGGGCGTGCTGCGGACGCTGGCGGCGGGGTGAATGGTGCTTGCAACGAAAAACTGGTTGACCTCAGCGGCTAAAGCCGCAATGATTCCGGGCCGATCAACGGCGCGACTAAAGTCGCGCCCTATCAAGGCGCGTCTTTGCCGATCCCTGCTTGGCGAAGATGCGGCTCGGGTCGCTGAAGGCTTTGAACTCGAGGGCGTTACCGGCAGGGTCGAGCAGCATCATGGCGCATTGCTCGCCGATCTCGCCCTGGAAACGCACGTACGGCTCCACGACAAACGCAACGTGAGCCGCGCGCAGACGATGCGCGAGTTGTTCCCATTCATCGAGCGGAAGGATGACGCCGAAGTGAGGGATGGGCAGATTGTGGTTGTCGACGACGTTGTGCTGCTTCGCGGTGCTGTCAGTGCGCGGGCAGAGATGAGCGACGATCTGATGACCGAAGAGGTTGAAGCCGACGAACACATCGGAACTGCGGCCTTCCGCACAGCCGAGCACGCCGCCATAGAAGGCGCGGGCCTGCGCGAGGTCATCGACGGGGAAGGCTACGTGGAAGGGCGAGAGGTGTTGGTGCATGGCGGTTCCTCACGCGTGATGGTAGCAAGAAACAAATACAGGGGTCCTTCGCTTCGCTCAGGATGACGCCAGTTTTGGGATGCTGCGTCTAGCCGCGGTCGAGCGGCAGGCGCACGCGGAACTCGGTGTCTCCGGGCTCGGAGGAGAATGTTACGGAACCGCCGTACTGGTCGACGATGCGCTGCACGATGCCGAGGCCGAGGCCTGTACCAACGCCGACGGCTTTGGTGGTGTAGAAGGGGTCAAAGATGTGCGGCTGGCTTTCGAGTGGAATGCCGGCGCCGTTGTCGGCGACCGTGACGCAAAGAAAACGGCGGGGCTTCTTTTCTTTCGCTCCCGCCGCTCCCGCCGCTGTTGCTTCATCGATTTCATCCATCCACGTGCGAATACGGATCGTGCCGCCCTGCGGGATGGCGTCAATTGCGTTGTCGAGAAGGTTGGTCCATATCTGGTTCAGGCCGGAGCACTCGCATTGCAATTGCGGCAGGTTTTGCCCGAAGTCCTTTTCAAGGGTGGCCTGCTTCTCGCGGAACTTGTGGGCAAGGATGATGAGCGTGGCGTGGATACTCTCGTTGATGTCAACGGACTGCTTCTGGCCCTTGCCTTCATACGCATACGACTTGACTGCTTTCACCAGTGTTGAGACGCGGCCGATGCTCTCCTCGATCGTGCCTACCAGCTGAATGCTGGAGACCAGGGCTTCCAGCCAGTTGAGAGCATCGGAGAAGACAGGCCCGGCGAATTCTTCTTTTGCGCATTCCAGCTCACACGAGGTGATACCGATCGACACCAGCGTCGGCGCCAGTTTCCAGGCGTCTTCCACGCTGGCGTTCTCCATCCATTCGGTGAGCTTCTCCTCGGCATCGCTCTGCTCCAGCGAGTTCAGCCGCAGGGGTTTCTCTTTGCTGAGCGCGTGCTCCTGGAGGTCGAACATGCACTGCTTCTGTTCATCGCTCAGGTGCGACTTGCTGAATTTGGCGGTGAGCTTGTGCATGCGCATCAGGTTTTCGCGCAACTGTGCCGCGGCGCGCACCGCTGCGGCGCCTGGATTGTTCAACTCATGCATCAAGCCGGCGGCCAGCGTGCCGAGCGAAGCCATCTTCTCCTGCTGGACGATCACACTCTGGAATTTCTGGAAGCGGATGGCCATGTTGCCAAGGATCGCCTTGCGCACATTGGGGCAATCTGTCATCAGGCGCCAGAACTGATGCTCGTCAAACTGCAGCAGCTCGCAGTTCTCAGCAGCGCGCAGGCTGGCCCCGGTGGGCGTGTTGGAGAGCAGCGGCAACTCGCCCAGCGCGGTGCCCGCCGGCACGCTCGCAACGTGCTCCAGAGCTCCGTCGGGCATGGCGTGGAAAACACGCAGCTCGCCGGAAAAGAGAATCCAGAAAAAATGCGGAGTGTCGCCCTGGCGCACCAGGTAATCGCCCTCGGAGAGGCGGAGCTCCGTGCCGCCGTCCAGGCAGCGGACCTCGCTCTCAGGTACGCCTTCGAGCATGGGCACGGTGCGCAGCCGCGCCAGCAGCGCGTCGGACATGGTGCTGGAGGAGCCGGATCCGGGGCCGCTTTGGGCGCGTTCGCTCACCGCTAGATTAGATTCGGCAGGGACTCTGCCGGCTTCGATTTTTCTTCTGCAACCATGGGGTTATATAGATTCAACGATGCAATGGAGCGATAAGTTTCACAACGCGGCCCGGTTTCAGAGACCCGCCAGATATTGATGGACAAACTGGATGGCGATGGAGCCTTCGCCGACCGCGGACGCGCAGCGCTTTACGGAATTGAAGCGAACATCGCCGGCGACAAAGATTCCCGGCACGCTGGTCTCCAGCAGATAGGGCTCGCGCTCGAGCTTCCAGGCGGCGGCGGCGCGGGTCTTCAGGTCCGGGCCGGCCAGGATGAAGCCTTTGGCATCGACGGCGATCTCCTTCGGCAGCCAGTCGGTTTTGGGCGCGGCGCCAATGAAAATGAAGATGGAGTTGGTCTCGCGGCTCTCGATGCCGTTGGGCGTCTTCAGGGTCAGGCACTGGAGACGGCCGTTGCCGGTCATCTCTGTCACTTCGGTGTTGGTTTCCACGATGATGTTGGGCGTGGCGGCGATCTGGTCGATCAGATATTTGGACATGCTCTTGGCCAGCGAATCGGCGCGGACCAGCATGTGGACTTTGGACGCATAGCGTGAGAAGTTCATTGCCGCCTGGCCGGCCGAGTTTGCTCCGCCGACGACGTAGACCTCTTCCTCCGCGCAGGACATCGCCTCGGACCGCGCAGCGCCATAATAGACGCCCGCGCCGGAGAAGTTATCCGCACCGGGGACATTCAGCTTGCAATAGTCCACGCCGGTGGCGATCAGGCAGACGTGGCAGCTCAACTCGCGGCCGTCTTTCATCTGCACCAGGTGATAACCGTTGTCGGAGCGGATGCAGGTCACGCGCTGGGTGAGGAACTCCGCGCCCAGACGGTTCGCCTGCAGGAAGGCGCGCTTGGCGAGATCGTCGCCGCTGAGACCCTGGGGGAAGCCGAGATAGTTTTCAATCTTCGAACTGGAGCCTGCCTGGCCGCCGACAGCGGAAGGCTCGACGATCAGCGTGCGCAGGCCCTCGGAGGCGCCATAGACGCCTGCCGCCAGGCCCGCGGGTCCCGCGCCCACGACGATTACGTCATAGAACTCCTCCTTGGCCTGGAGGTTGAGGCCGATGCGCGCCGCCAGCTCGGAGTTCGCCGGCTGGACGAGCGCCGTGCCGTCGCCGAAGAGCACGACCGGCAGCTTGGCGTCGTCGAGCCCCTTTTCCTTCAGCAGTGCGGTCGCGTCTGGCGAGATTTGTGGATCGAGCCACTTGTATTCCACGCGATTGCGTGAGAGGAAGTCGCGGACGGCATGGTCCGTGGGCGACCAGCGCGTGCCGATCACCTGAATGCCCTCATAGGGAGCTTTGTAGCCTTGCTTCCAGGCTTCGAGGAGGTCGTCGAGGACTGGGTAGAGCTTCTCCTCGGGCGGATCCCATGGCTTGTTCAGGTAGTAGTGGATCTTGGCCGAGTTGATGGCGCGGATGGCCGCCTCGGTGTCGGCGTAGGCGGTCAGCAGGACGCGTTTGGCCTCGGGGAACATCGGCATGGCCTGCTGCAGGAAGTCGACGCCGGTCATGCCGGGCATGCGCTGGTCGGAGAGGAACAGCGCGACTGTCTCTTTGCGCTCGATGAGCTGGCGGCAGATGTCCAGCGCAGCCTGGCCGGAGGCCGCGCGCAGGATGCGGTATTCCTGGCCATAGTGCTTGCGCAGGTCCTGGACCACAGCCTCCAGCACGCTGGTGTCGTCGTCGATGGCAAGGAGGATCGGCTTCGGCATAAGAGGGCTCTGTTGTTACTCTAGCGAACCTGTCAACCTCGCGGATCGACGGTTGTGGATCGAGCAGAGTTCGATGATCGTACGGCTGGCGTTCGTCCGACCCGTGGCATCCCCTAAAAGATGCAAGCGGAGCGCCTTCCCGAGCGCCGGAGCGCGAGTTAGCCTTAATTACCGGTCCCGTCCCGCTGGTTGCGGCTGCGTTCCGAACCGGCCGTGCAGGGCGGCGGGGGACATAAAGGAATTGTAGACAGTGCTGTTGCCAGCGGGAAATCCGCCGATGAAGGTCTTGAGGCCCACCGATGTGAGGCCGGAGGAATCCGTAGAGATGAAACGAATCATCCTGGCTGACAATCAGGCGATCTTCCGCGCAGGCGCGGCCCGTGTGCTGGCGCTCGAGGACGACATGCGCATCGTGGCGCAGTGCGACGATCCGGCGCGCGTCTCCGGCGCCGTGGACACGCATCGCGGGGCGTATCTGGTGGCCTCCATGACTATCGGGCTGGATTTACCGGCCATCACGGCGCTGGCGCAGGCGGCAGGCACGCGGACTGTGCTCATTGCCGAAAACGGTGCGCCCATTCCGGACACGCTCGCCGCCAGCGTGAACGGCATCGTATACCGCAATGTCGCCGGTACCGAGCTGATCGACTGCATCCGCCGAGTTGCCGCCGGCCAGCGCTGCATGCCGATGACAAATCTGACCTCGATCGCCGCGCAGGATGCTGTGGGCGCGCGTGTGCGGGACCGGCTGACGCCGAAGGAGATGCAGATCGTCGCATTGATCGTGCAGGGCTGCAAGAACAAGCAGATCGCGCTGCAGTTGAAGACCAAGGAACAGGTGATCAAGAACTACCTGCGGTCGATTTATGACAAGACGGGGGTCTCGGACCGGCTGGAGCTGGCGCTGTTCACCATCCATCACAAGGTGCTGGCCGAGGCTGCGGCGCGGGCCGGCGACCTGCTGCAGGCCCGCACCGCCTAAAATTGACGCTCCTCTAAGCGCGTCCCTATAATCGCTGCTCTTCGGGAAACAATTGCCATCCGAAAGGTTCGGAGCGTAGCGATGTCGCGTGGCGCGCATGCAAACCGCTTAGCCGCAACCGGCCCATGGTGCTCCGTGGTTGCGGTCCTGGCACTCTGCTTATTCGCATTCGCGGGACAGGGCCAGACCTCCGCGTCCGCAGCCGCAAAGAAGAAGCCGGGAACGCCGGCCTCCACGCCGAAGAAAGCCGCCGCTCCAAGCACTACTGTCCGCAAGACCGGGTCATCGGCATCGACAGCGGGCGCCGGCCTCGTCCACAAGTCGGCTGCCTACTGGAGCGGCTACAGATCGAACATTATTCAGCAGGTCTTCGACGGTGACTTTAGGGGCGCGGAGATGGATCGGAACACGCAATTCCATATCCTCTTCAGCGGCTATGTGGAGCAGTACTCGGACAACTGCAGCGACTATCTGAGAGGGCATTACGATCATAGGGTCATCAGTCATTCCGTGAACGGAGTCGTCTCGACGAGCGCGATCAATATCGATTACCGCTATCTGCCGAAGTACGACGAATACAGCCAGAACACTGGACTGGACACACTCCGGGTCCTGACCGGGTCCGTGAGTTTCAGTGATGTAGCTACCCCGGCCCTCGATATGATCAAGTTCTTTTCAACGGAGCGGTGTGACAGTGCAGCCGTCCGCCAGTTTGGCGAAAATCTGCTGCGCGGCGCGAATGGACAGCCGTCGCTTCAGGCCTCCGGCGGCAGCATTGCAGGGGCGGCGGCGGAATCGCAGGTTGACGGCGGCGCGGGGCCAGCCGTTGCGTCGCGCCTGGGGCCCTTTGGGGATGGTTGCAACGCGTTCATGCGCGACCCGAAGACCTCCCGGTACGCGCCACGCGACCCGGAAGGCTACTGCCAGTGCCTCAGCGACGGCTACAAAGGCGTGATGACCCCCGCCGAAGAAGCCGACTATGGCAAGAACTTCGAAGCCAAGTTCTGGCGCGGCATCGCCCAGCCCAGATCGGACGATCCGGCGTGGCCCCGCCTCAATCCGGTGGCCGTGAGCTGCATGCAATAGCCGCCTGATCCGCCCCTCCCGGTGGCTAACCCTGGCATCCCGGCCCTGGCGCGGCTCGCGAATCCGCAGATTTTGCATCCCCTTGCACTCCTACTCCCGTATAGGCAGGATGAGAGCGTTGGTTCATAAAGGCATGGCATTCGCCGACGTTGAGTTCCGCAGCCTTATCGAGACCCATCAGCGGATGGTGTTTTCGATCGCGCTACGCGTCACGGGCGACTATGCCACCGCGGAGGAGGTAGCGCAGGATGTCTTTCTCTCGCTCCATCGCAACGGCGAGAAGCTGGCGAGCGAGGACCACATCCGCTACTGGTTGCGCCGGGTCGCGGTGCATCGCGCCACCGACGCCCTGCGCCGGCGTTCCGTCCGGCCGGAATCGGGCGCGGAGGAGTGGAGCGAGGAGCAATCCGTAGAGGACCACGCGGCGCCGGTCAGGTATGCCATTGCTGCGCGGCTGGATGAGCTGTTGCGTGGCTTGCCGGAGAATTTGAGGGTCGCCGTGGTGCTGCGTTATCAGGAGGAGATGCTGCCGGAAGAGATCGCTGCGATGCTGGGCCATCCGGTGGCTACGGTCAAGAGTCATCTGCAGCGCGCGCTGAAGCTGCTGCGCCGCAAGGCCGCCGTCACCATGAAGGAGTATGTCCGTGAAACTGTTTGAGGAAAATGCGCCGGAGTTTGAGCAGGATGCGCTGGAGCGCGAGTTGATGCAGGCGATGCGTCCAGTCGATGCGCCTGAGGGATTTGCCGACCGGGTGCTGGAGCAGGTTGCAGAATCGCCGGCGGGCCAGACCAGCGAATTTGAGCAGGAGCTGGCGCAGGCGATGTATCGGGTAGATGCGCCGGAAGGGTTTGCAGATCGCGTGCTTGGGCAGATTGCGGAGGTTCAGCCCCAGCGGGCGAAGGTGCTGACGATGCCGCGCCGGGTGCAGGTGTGGGTGGGCGGAGCCATTGCTGCGGCGCTGCTGGTGGGCGCGTTCGGAGTGCGCGAGCAGCGCGAACGCCGGGAGCGGGAAGATGCGGCCGTTCACGCAAGGCAGCAGTTCCAGCAGGCAATACAAATTACCGGCAGCACGCTGGCCGATACGCGCGCGCAGATTGCCGGTAACACAGTGGCGGATGCTCGCCCGCAACAGCAATTTGAGGTGGCCATGCAGATTACCAATGAGACACTGGCCAGCGTCCGGGCGCAGTTGCAGCAGTCCGGAGTTCAGCTCGGAGATTAGGAAAAAGTTCAATTTCAGCAGGCACGAGGGGAGATAACCATGAAGAAGGCGATGGGAATGGCAGTGGCAGTGGCGGTGGCAGCAATCACTTTGGGCAGTGGACCAGTATTTGCGCAGGACGGCGCAACGGGCCCGGTCGTTTCGCTCTCAGGTGTGTCCGGCCTCAATCTGCAAGTCGGCGCAGCAGCGAGGAAGGACGACTTGCTCGCCGGCACGGAGAAGTTTGCCCAGGGCGCGTCGAAGGTGGCCGAGATCAATCTCGATCCCACCACGATGGCAATGATTGGTGACCATGGTCCAGACGGAAGGATGGCGGGCAAGATGAAGCTGATGGTCGTCCGCAGCTACCAGTATGACAAGCCAGGCATGTACCGGATGGAAGATGTCGACGCGTATGTGAAGAAACTGGAAGACGGAAGCTGGAGCTGCCCGGTCGTCTCGCGCGAAAAGGTGAAAGATGCTGAAAAGCTCAGCTATATCTGCGCGAAGACCGACAGCGACCATGAGACCAACGAGATGGTGATCCTCTCGGCCGAACCACAGAAGATTGCCTTCATCCATATGGCGGGAACCATGTCGTTCAACGATCTGACCCACATGCAGGATTCGACGCGGGGGCTCAATATCCACGGCGGCGGCCCGTGGTCCGATCCACGGCCCTTCAGAGAACCCAATGTCAAAGTAGCTCCGCCGGCGCCGGCAACGCCTGCGGTTCCCGCACAGCACTGAAAACTTTTCGGGCAATCAAAGTGCAGTAGTAAATATCTGGCTCTTTATTCGGAACTGCTGTGCGGTCCGTGCGTAGTTCCGGTTGAGCAGTTCGCTCGAACGTCATCGATCCAGGGAATAGGCCGGATTCAAGGTCTGCGGAGCAGCCTCGCCGCGGATACAGGGAACCTTTGTCTTCAAAACCGGGCCATGCATCGCCTCAGCGATGGCGCTTCGCCATTGCTCCAGGAGAGGTGTGTCCCTTGGGGGAAGTCATGAGGATGCATCCACCGCTCGTACTCTCTGTTGTTGCGCTGGTGGCCGGTACGATAGCCGCGCAATCTCAAACTGCAACTAAAGCGCAAAGCGGGGCGCCGCTGATGGCCGACCGTGAAGCAATCCTGGGCGAGATCAAAGTCTGCGAGGATGCGCGGCGCAAGGCCGAAGCTGGCCATGCTGCACCTGCGACGCTGGCGAAGATGGATGTCCTGGCCGGCAGCCTGTACGAGGATATACGGGCCTATCCCGAGGCAGAGGCACTGCTGCAACACGCGGTGAAGGAGTTGCGTGGGGCGCCGCCGGCTGAATTGGGGAATGCGCTGGGAGAGCTGGCGGCGCTTCACATTGCGATGGACGAACATGGCAAAGCCGAGAAGGAAAGCCGCGAATCCCTGGCTTTGTTTGAGCAGGCAGGCGACGTGAAGGGGGTTGCGATGGCGCATGTCGATCTGGCGAATGCGGAGATCGACAACCGGCATTTTGCGCAGGCGGTGGATGACGCGCAGAAAGCGATGACTGTGCTTGCCGACGATCCCGCGACCGACATTGTTGAGCGTATTGCGGTCAGGCAGACGCTGGGATTCGCTCTCGGCGGCGCCGGCAGATGCAGCGAGGCGATGCCGGTGCTGAAGAACGCAATGGAGATCGCCGGCACCGCATACGGGCAAGACAGTCTCGCGGTCGGCGTCGAGAAGTATCTGATGGGCCGAACTGCGTGGAACTGCGGCGACATGGTGGATGCGGATGCGTGGATGGGCAAAGGCATCGCACGCATGAAGGTCGACTTGGGCTGGGGCCACATGGTGTACCTGAGCGCGGTAAGTCAGTACGCCAAATTTCTGCGCGAACGCGGGCAGAAGGAGGAAGCTGCAGCCGAAGAGCGGGAGATTCGCATGGCGAATGCCGTGGTGGATGCCAGAACGATCAGCACAGCGCCTGTGAACGGGCTGCGCTAGTTCAGCATGAACTCCGATCGGTTACTCCGCGTACTGTGAAGGTATGTTTGACCTTCGGCCAGGCAGCAGCCACGTAGCGTCGCTCGACGCGCGCGCGGATCATGCCCTGCGGCAGAGGGTGACGGGCGCCGCCTCGAAATACGATTTCTCCACCGTCATCGCCTCCGGCCTCGCTGCCATATGGTGCGTTGCGCTGGTGCGGGTGATTCTTTACCTGATCGCCGCGCCGAGGTACGGCTACTTTCGCGACGAGCTGTATTACCTCGCGTGCGGTCAGCATCCCGCCTGGGGGTATGTCGACCAGCCGCCGCTCATCGCATGGATGGCGTGGCTGTTGGAGCACACCATCGGCACATCGCTGTATGTTCTGCGGCTGCTGCCCATGCTGGCCAATGCCGGTTGCATCGTTCTTACTGCTCTTCTCGCCCGCAAACTCGGCGGCGGCAGGTGGGCGATGTTTCTGGCGGCGCTTGCGGTGCTGCTTGCACCCATCGACCTGACCTTCTCCCAGATATTCACCATGAACGCCTTCGACCCGCTCCTGTGGACGCTGATTGCCTGGCGCCTGGTCGATCTGGCGCAGACTGGCGAGGAAAAGAACTGGATTTGGATCGGGTTGCTTACCGGCATCACTCTGCTCAATAAGTATGGAGTCCTCTTCTTTGTGGCCGGAGTGCTGGCTGGGGTGGCACTTTCGCCGCTGCGCCGCAGCTTCCTTCGCTGGCGGCTCTGGGCGGCTGCTGCGATCGCCGCGCTCATCGCGCTGCCGAATTTTCTCTGGCAATTGCATCGGCACTTTCCGTTTGTGCAACTGGTCAACAGCGTCCGCGAACACGGGCGGGACGTGATGGTGCCGCCGCTGCCCTATCTCGCGCAGCAGTCGGAGATGATCGGGTTTGTACCGGCCGTGCTGGTCGTGCTGGGAATCGCTTTCTTCGTCACGCGGCCCGGCAGGCGCTATCTCGCCTTGTTGGGCGGGTTTGTCGCCGTGCTTGGATGCATGCTGGTGCTGAAGGGCAAGTTCTACTACGTCGCGCCGGCGTATCCCGTCATCTTCGCGCCCGGTGCAGTGCTGCTGGAGAAGCTGACCTCCGCGCCTAAGACGACATGGCTCCGGGCCGCCTACGCCCTGGCAATGTTCCTCGTCTGCGCAATCCTTGCTCCGACGGCCATCCCAGTGCTCACGATTCCGCAGTACATCGCGTACACCAGGAAGCTTGGGATTGAGCAGCAGAAGTTTGAAAACCAGCCGAAGAGCCAGCTGCCGCAGATCTATGCAGACATGGTCGGCTGGGAGGACCGCGTCAGGATTGTGGCCGACTACGTTCATTCGCTGCCGCCGCATTTGCAGCAGGTCACGGCCATCGGCGCCTCGAACTACGGTGACGCGGGCGCGGTCGATCTGTTTGGACCGAAGTACGGCCTGCCCAAGTCCATCAGCACGGCAGATAACTATTGGGTATGGGGACCGCGAGAGTATACCGGTGAGAGCCTGATCCTGATGGATGAGGACTCTCCGGGGAAATACGTCAACCGCTGCAAAGCTCTCTACCTGGTCGCGCGTCCGTACAGCCCCTACGCGCGGCCGGATGAAAATCGGCCCGTCTATCACTGCATCGGCCTGACGCCCGGCCTCAAGACCTTGTGGGCGAATGCCAAGCCCTGGCGATAAGGGAGGTCCCCGATAGAAACGCGCCTAGGCGCTGCCGCGCCTATGGAATCACTCGCAGCGGAGTTGCCGTCTCACCCTCCGCCTCTTCGGCGAAGTGCGCGCGGATTTTTTGTGCCACCGCGGCACTGACGACGGCGGTCAGTGCGTCCGGACTGGCCTGGCGGATGCCGCGCACGCTGCCGAAGTGCTCCAGCAGCCGTTGGCGTGTGCGCGGGCCGACGCCGGGAATCGCATCGATCTCTGAGGTGCGGTCGCGCATCTCGCGCCGCTTGCGATGGTAGGTGACGGCAAATCGATGGCTTTCGTCGCGTATCTTCTGGATCAGGTGCAGCACCGGCGAGCGGCGCTCCAGCACCACCGGCTCCGATTCCTGCCCGTAGACATACAGGACCTCTTCCTTCTTGGCGATCGAGGCCAGCGCGGGCTGCTCCGGCGTGCCGGGCTGGATGCCTATCTCCGCCAGCGCTTCAGCGGCGGCGTGAAGTTGGCCCAGGCCGCCGTCGATCAGGATCAGCGACGGCATCTTTGCTTTGTCCGCGAGCAGCCGCTTGTAGCGCCGCCCCACCACCTCGCGCATGGAGGCGAAATCGTCAACGCCGGTGACGCTTCGGACCTGGAATTTGCGATAGTCGGACTTCTTCATCGCGCCTTCCTCCCACACCACCATGGAGGCGACTGTCTCCGCGCCCTGGATGTGCGAGATGTCGAAGCACTCGATGCGGCGCGGCACTTCATCCAGCGTGAGGATGTCGGCCAGCGCCTCCTGAATTGCCTTCATCGCCGGCTGCATTACGCGGAATCGCTGATCGTAGGACTGCTTCGCGTTGAGGCAGACCAGATCGACGAGTGAACGCTTGTCACCGCGCTGCGGCGCCAGAATCTCCACGCGATGGCTGCAGCGCTCGGCAAGTAGTTCGGCGAGCACTGTACGGTCGGAGAAATCGACCGGGACCAGCACCGTGCGCGGCACATAGCCCGCGTCGAGATACAGCTGGGTCAGCAGGGAAGAGAAGAAGGCCGCGGGCGAAAACGAGTTGTCCGTTGTTCGTTGTCCGTTGTCCGTCGTGTCAACCGCGGCAGGCTCCGCAAGTACCGAGCGTTCCTCGGAGTAGGGCGAATCATCGCTGATCTCGGGCACGGGCTCGGCTGGGTTGGGTTCCAGCGCGTGCGAAACCTCGGCGGATTCGACCGCCTCGTCGGGGGCGGCGGGGGCGTCCAGCACCAGCTCTGCCAGTTCTTCCCAGAAAAAATCGCGCCGGTCCACGATCTTGCCGCCGCGCATGTGGAACAGGTTCACAGCCAGCATGCCGTTTTCGTAGTGATATCCGAAAACGTCGGCGTCCTCATTGTCCGTCGTGGCGATGCGCTGTTTGTCCAGCATCTGGCGCAGCGTGATGAGCTGGTCGCGCAGTTTGGCTGCCAGTTCGAACTGTTCCGCAGCGGCGGCTTCGTTCATGCGCGCGGTCAGCCGCATCTCCAGTTCGCCCGGCTTGCCGGAGAGAAAGAGCTGCACGTCGTGGATGGTCTGCGCGTAAGCCTCCGGCGTGGTCAGGCTTTCGACGCACGGTCCGAGGCAGCGCTTGATGTAGTACTGCAGGCAGGCCCGCGGATGATATCGCGAGAGGTCCACCTTGCAACTGGGAATCAGAAAGCTGCGGTGAATCAGATCGACCAGCCGGTGCGCGAGATTCCCGGGAAAGTATGGACCGAAGTAGGCGCTGCCATCGCGGCGCAGCCGCCGCGTGACGAAGACCTTGGGGTAGCGGTCGGCCAGTGTCAGCTTGATGTACGGATACGTTTTGTCATCGCGCAGCAGGATGTTGAACCGCGGCTTGCGCTGCTTGATGAGGTTGTTCTCAAGCGCCAAGGCCTCGTGCTCATTCGCCACCGTGATGTAATCCACATCCACGGCCTCGCGCATCAGCGTGCCCGTTTTTGCGTTGGCCTGCGAAGCGTCCAGGAAATACGACCGCACACGCGCGCGCAGGTTCTTCGCCTTGCCGACGTAGATCACCTCGCCCTCTGCGTTCTTGTAGAGGTAGCAGCCGGGCGATGTGGGCAGTGTGCGGATTTTCTGGTGAAGGTCCATCGGGCAGCAGCGCGGAGGCAGACTCCGCAATCTTCAGTTTAAATCGTTTGCAGCAGCATCCTCTGAGCGGGGTTTGCCGGGCGTAGACTCTGGGGTACACGACACTCCGAGCAGCGTAACTTTGACTCGCAGGCGAGCAAATCTTACCGGCCGCAATGCGACAAAGAGCGAAGCCTGCATTTGTTGGGATGCAGATAAGTCTATAAATACCAATGATTTACTCAAGATTCCAGATTGGCATCCCGATTGCTTTGCCAAACGTAGTCAAAGCCCAGGGCCAACAGCGCTTTGCACAGGAGAGTGCCGACCAATGACCCTCAATAGCAACGGAACGCCAAATACTTCGAAGATCCCCGGCAAGACACTCGGTGCCGCGTTTCTGGCCAGTGCGCTGGCGCTTACACTCACCACCGGATGCTCCACCAAAAATTATGTGCGGTCGCAGACCGGTCCGCTGATCCAGCAGACCAACGAACTCGACGCCAAGACGGCGCAGGACCATCGCGACATTCAGGACACCGACCAGCGCGCTCAGGCCGGCATCACCAAGGCGCAGTCCGCTGCGGACCAGGCGAACCAGCATGCAGTCGCTGCCGGCCAATCGGCCGATCAGGCGAACCAGGCCGCCGAGGAAGCCGTCAATCATGTGCAGTCACTCGAAGGCGTGGTCGCGAATCTGGACAACTACAAGACGCTGTCTGACGTGAGCGTGACCTTCGGCTTCGATAAGAGCAAGCTGACGCAAGCGGATCGCGACCAGCTGGACCAGCTCGCCGCCAACCTGCAGAACAGCCGCGGGTACATCATCGCGCTGACGGGCGGGACGGATTCTGTTGGCAATGCGCAGTACAACTACGCGCTGAGCCAGCGCCGCGCGGACGCGGTGGTTCTGTACCTTGCGACCAAGTACAACATCGCGCCACATCGCTTCTATGAGATTGGCATTGGCGAGGACAATCCGGTTGCGGACAACCACACACGGGAAGGCCGCGCGGAGAATCGCCGCGTGGAGATCAAGCTAATGTCGAACATGGCGCAGAACGCGCCGTCTTCGGCTCCGGTTGCTCCAGCAGGCGGCGAGTGATCCTTGGGCTAAGGCACCCGTTCTCTGGAGTATTGACGCGCCCGGCCACGCTGGGCGCGTCGTTCTGTCTGCATCCGTTTGTCCGCGCCAGCGCGATACAGTAGTGACATGCCCGAAGCGACCGATTCGACGGAGCGCGAGAGCGCCGCAACTGTGGGCGTGGATGCTTCCGCAAAGGCCGCAGGGCCGCTGACTGAGTCGGTCGCCATCATGGCCCGCCTGCGCGCTCCGGGCGGCTGTCCCTGGGACCGCGAGCAGACCTTCGACACCATCAAGCGCCACACGCTCGAGGAGACCTACGAGGTCTTCGACGCCATCGAGCGCCGCGCGTGGCCTGATCTGAAGGAGGAACTCGGGGACTTGCTGCTGCAGGTGCTCTTCTATGCGCAGATGGCCGCCGACGCCGGCTACTTCGATATCTCTGACGTTACCGCGGGCCTGAACGCGAAGCTTATCCGCCGCCACCCGCACGTCTTTCCGCGGGACTCGGGCGAGTTGGCGCATGCAGCCGACGCGAAGGCCGTGCTGCGCAACTGGGAGCAGATCAAGCGCCAGGAAAAGGAAGAGAAGCGAGAGGAGGCGAAGATCGCAGGTATGTCGGGCCTGGACGACATCCCGCGCACCATGCCCGCGACGCTGGAGGCGGCGAAGCTGGGCTCGCGCGCCGCGAAGGTGGGCTTCGACTGGCCGGACTGTTCAGGGCTCCTCGCGAAGATCGACGAAGAGATTGCCGAACTGCGCGCGGAATTGGCGAACCCCAGCACAGAGAATCATGACCGCATCGAGGGAGAGTTCGGCGACGTGATGTTCACGATCATCAATCTGGCGCGGCACCTCAAGATCGATTCTGAATCCGCTCTGCGCTCCGCGAATGCAAAGTTTCGCGCGCGTTTCCGCCGGATGGAAGCAAGTGCCGGCGGATTCGATGCGTTGTCCTCGCGTACTTCGGACGAACTTGAAGCCTTGTGGGCCGAGGCGAAGCGAGGCGCATGAGCGATCTCGCACACTCCGCGCCAAAGCCAATGCAGGACGTGGCGTCGCCGCAGATTCGCATCGCCGCTGTTACAGAGGTCGAAGACTGCGAGCGCTGCGTCGAAATCCAGCTCGCGGTGTGGGGTTACAGCGATGGCGACGTGATCCCCAAGCGCGTCTTCATCGTCGCGCGCGCGATCGGGGGACAGGTCATCGGCGCCTGGGCAGGCAGGGAACTGGTCGGCTTCGCCATGGCGCTGCCCGGCTATCGCGACGGGCGAGCATATCTCCACTCGCACATGCTGGCGGTGCTGCCCGATTATCGCAACGCGGGCCTTGGCCGCCGGCTCAAGCTCGCCCAGCGCGACGATGCGCTCGCCCGCGGGATAGAGCGTATGGAGTGGACCTTTGACCCACTGGAGATCAAGAATGCCCACCTGAACATCGCGCGGCTCGGCGCCATCGCAAGGCGTTACCTCCCAGACTTTTACGGCCAATCCACCTCGTCGCTGCAGGGCGGACTGCCCACGGACCGCCTGGTTGCGGAATGGTGGCTGGACTCGGACCGGGTGCGGCGAATCCTCGGCGAAGGGGATGCGGCACAACCGCTACTCGACAGTCAGCCATCCGACAGAGTGCTCGAAAGGATCGAGGTCCCGCGTGCCGTAACCGACTGGAAACAGAACCCGCAGCAGCGTAAGCTGGCGGAGCAGCTCCAGTCCAGCAATCGGACTGCGTTCCAGGCCGCATTTGCGCGCGGGCTGGCCATCACAGGCTACGAGCGCACCGCCGCGGACGATGGCTGCTTCCTTCTTGGCACAGCAACCGGGATTCCGTCTCAATAACAGGCAGCGATTCCACCATGACGCCGAAGACTCGAACCATCTCCCGGCGTAGACATTACTGACCGATCACGACTACCAGGGACTCTATGCTGACCATCGACGCAGTTCATCTCCGCGAGATCAACATGCCGCTCGCTCATCCCTTTGAGACGAGCTTCGGCCGCACGACCATGCGCCGTATCCTGTTGGTCGAGATCGAGTCGGACGGCCTGACCGCATGGGGCGAATGCGTGGCCGGCGAACACCCGTATTTTTCCGAAGAATCGATCGACACTGCCTGGCATGTCACCGAGTTCGAACTTGCGCCGCGACTTCTCGGCAAAGAGCTGGTTGGCGGGGGCGGCGGGGTTCCGGCGCTCTTCCACCAGGTGCGCGGCAACCGCATGGCGAAGGCGGCGCTGGAGAACGCGGTGTGGGACCTCGACGCGCAGAGGAAGCGCGTCTCGCTCGCAAGCCTGCTGGGCGGTACACGCCGTACCATCGCCTGCGGCGTTTCCATCGGCATTCAGTCCTCGCCCGAGGCGTTGATGGATATCATCGCCAAAGAGCTCGCCGCCGGTTATCAGCGCATCAAGCTGAAGTGCAAGCCGGGCTGGGACACGACGATTTTCGAGCAGGTAGGCGCGCGCTGGCCGGACATCCGCCTGAGCTGCGATGCCAACTCCGCTTATCGCGTCGCGGACATCGAGCACATCGTCGCCTGGGACGAGTTCGACCTGATGATGATCGAGCAGCCGCTCTGGTATGACGATTTCTATTTCCATTCCATGCTGCAGAAGCGCCTCGACACGCCGATCTGCCTCGATGAATCGATCCGCAACCGCCGCGACGCGCTCGCGGCCATCGACATGGAATCCTGCCGCGTGATCAACATCAAGGTTGGCCGCGTCGGCGGATTCTCTGAGGCCATCGCGGTGCACAACGCCGCTGCCGAACGCGGCGTTCCTGTGTGGTGCGGCGGAATGCTGGAGACCGGCATTGGCCGCGCGCACAACATCGCGCTCTCATCGCTGCCCAACTTCGCTTTGCCCGGCGATGTTTCCGCGTCTGCGCGCTACTGGGCCGAGGACATCATTGAGCCAGAGGTCGTCGTCAGCCCTCAGGGCGAAATTGCCGTGCCGGACGGCGTCGGTTCGGGCTATACGGTTCGCCGCGATCGCATTGAGAAGCTGACGGTTCGACGCCAGTCTATCCGCGCTGCGGCACACGTGATGGTTTAAGAGCAGATCGAGGCATAACGAACTTAGAAGTCTCGAGCTGTAAGCTGAGAGCTGACAGCTTACAGCTCAAGACACTTTTGCTTTTGCCTTTCAATGCCCTCCGACGCCAGTTCCGTTCTCCGTCTCACCTTCGCTATCACTGGCGCCAGCGGCTCTGTCTTTGCCGCCGAGATGCTGCGCGCCCTAGCCGCGGATGCGCGCGTGTCCCGCGTGGACCTGATCGTGTCCGACGCCGCCCTCCGTGTCTTCGCAGAGGAGCTGCAGATCTCCGGGCGCAACGGCATTGTGGAGAAGCTGCTGGGCGCGGACAGCGCAAACGCCTCTCATGCAAAGTTCACGCAGCACGCTGAAGCTGACATCGGCGCTGCTATCGCCAGCGGCAGTTGCCGGTCCTCAGGGATGATCGTGCTGCCGTGCAGCATGGGCACGCTCGCGGGCATCGCCAACGGGCTGGCGGCCAACCTCATAGAGCGCGCCGCCGACGTTACGCTCAAGGAGGGCCGCCCGCTTATCCTTTGCGTCCGCGAGACGCCGTTTAATCGCATTCATCTGCGCAACATGCAGTTCGCCTCAGACGCCGGCGCGACGATCTTCCCCGTGATGCCCACCTTCTACAACCATCCGCAATCCGCGGAAGAGATGGCGTGCAACTTCGCCCACCGCGTGCTCGCGCATCTCGGCCTGCCACAGCCCGGCGCGTATGAATGGAAGGGCGAGTAAGGCAACGGTTTGGCGCGCAGTACAGTATGCCGGAGCGCTTTTTCTGACAACTGAGAACTAACAACTGCCTCACTTCAGCGGCTTGCCGAACTCTTCGCCGAAGACCGTGTGTGCCATCTCGAAGCGGCCGCTGTTGAACTTGTCCGGCCCCTTCAGGTGCCCGATCGCAAGGAACTCGACGACCCAGTAGCTCATCGGCAGGCGGAGCACCTCATGCACCTTATCCTGCTCGAAACCTTCGAGCGGCGCGGTATCGTAGCCCATCACCTCGGCCATCAGCATCATGTGGGTCACGGCGACGCTGACCATCTTGTTCAGCCAGCCGTGCATCTCGTCGCGCGTAAAGCGCGAAAAGTAGTTGGTCATCCGGCTCGGCACAAGGGCGGCGTAACCCTCCGGCATACCGCCCTCCAGGCCCATGCGGACGATGTCGTCGACATCCTTACGCCATGCGTCGGCGTCGCCGCATGCAACGATCACCGCGGACGCTTCTTCCACCCTGGCCTGGTTGTAAGCTGCTCCCCGCAGACGGCGCTTCTGTTCCTCGCTCTGCACCACGACGAAGCGCCACGGCTGCACGTTGTGCTCGCTCGGCGCGCTCAGGCCGGCCTCGAGGATGCGGCGCAGGTCCTCCGGCGGGATCGGCGCGCCATCGAAGCTTGGCGTCGCGCGACGCTCGCGGATCGCTTCGGCCAGGCTCTTTTCCTGCTTTGTGGACTTCACCATGCGCGTTTCTTTTGTCCGCCAGGCTCGCGCGGAAGTGCAAACGTTTTCAACTGTAGCATTCTCTGGCGCTTGCGAGGAGAAGTCTCTATTTGATGTCTGTCATCGGCTGCTCCGTCGCGAAGGGGGGCTGCCCGGCTGTTTCCGCATAAATCCATACGCCATGGAACGGCTTGCGCAGCTCCGGATAGGCTGCGATCAGCGCCGCGGCTGCCGCGTCATTCCGCTTTCGTGCGGCGACAGGATCGGAGATCACGTCGGCCTTCATATGTGCCGCAACATCCACGCTCGATTGCCCAAGCGAATCATCGACACCCAGTGCGGTGAAGCGATACTCCGTGCCATCGCCGGCCTTCACCACCAGTGGCGTATCGGCGCTGATGCCTTCGGCGAGCACCGGCGGCGCGGCGCTCTGAGCTTCCGTACGCAGCTTGTCCAGATGGGTGCTCATGACAAATGCCGCCGGCGTCAGCAACCGCTCCGCCTGCTGATAGTAGAGCCAGGCGACCCACGGTTCCTTCTGCTTCGTCATCTGGCGGGCTTCGGTCCAGTACCAGAGTCCGTCGTGACCTGCGGCCGTCATCGGGCCTGGATAAAAGCCGGCGATCAGCCATCGGCCGCCGTCGTTCGGCGACGCGTCCTGACGCAGAAGAAGACTCAGCCGCCACGGCTTGCCGCTCGCCGGTGCAAAGGTCACGATTGCGAAGCCGTATTTGCCGGGAGGCAGCGCAGGGATCGTGAACTGGGCTTCCGCGGTTGTATTGTTCAGTGAGCAGTAAAACTGGGCGTCCGGCGCCGACCCGTCCGCATTCTTCTTCAGGTTCGTGGCATCCAGCGTGTAGATCTGGTCCACAACGGGCGGTCCGCCGGTGAGCTTGTTTGACGTGTTGCCTACGAGGTACTCAAAAGCCGCAGCATCTTTCGTCAGTTCCGGCGTCAGACTGCCACGTAAACCTGTCAGGTCGTCGGCCTGCACCTTGAGCGCCAGCGACCGCGCCGCCTCCGCCAGCGAAGTGCGTTGCGCCGGTGTCATCGCCGACTGCGTGGTGCAGGTTTCGGCACGCGCTGCGGCTACACACACACAGCCCGCCAGGATTACCATGGCAAGCCGCCTCGTTCTTGATCTCTCGGCCATCCCGCTCCAGTCTAGTACACCGTTTTAGACGGTCATCGGCCGCCGAGCGTGGTAGACAGGCGTCTAAACCGCCCTCTCGTACTGTTCGTCTTATATGCTGAGAGACGAGGTGAGCCATGGGTTCCAGAGATCAAAGGCGTGTGCTCGCTTTGTGGGGCGGCTTATGTCTTTTCGGCGGAGGAGCATTGGCGCAGTCGAGATTGCCGCCAACCGCTCCCACGGCGCTGGGGCCGCCCGCGGCCGCGAGTGCGCCAACTGAGCTTCCTGCCGCGCCGGCTTCCGCGCCCGAGCATCCCGCACAGGTTGGCTATCAGGCCGGTCGGCTCACCGTCATCGCGGAGAACTCAAGCCTCAACCAGATTCTTCGCGAAGTCGCCCACCAGACCGGAATGAAGATCACTGGGGGAGTGACGGATCAGCGTGTCTACGGTACCTATGGTCCTGCCTCGCCCTCCGTTGTCCTGGGGAGACTGCTCGAGGGCAGCGGTGCGAACATGATGCTGCGCATGACCGCCGCGAATCAACCAACGGAACTCGTTCTCACGCCGATGCAGGGCAGGCCCACACCGCCGAGTCTCGACACGAGGGCCGCTGTACCACAACAACCTTCCATTCAGACGCCGCAGCCGGTTTATCCCGGCGGACAACAGCCTGGCTTCGTCCCGGCGCAGGGCTTTGCGCCGCCGGCCGCTCGGCCGCAATACGTAACACAGCCTTCATCGCCTCCGGCCGCATCTGCCGCCCCACCGCCTGCGGCGCAGCCGGTTTCTCCGGCGGTGACCTTCACGCCGCAATCGCCCAACGGTGTCCTGACTCCGCAGCAAATCTATGAGCAGTTGCAGCGTCTGCAGCAGCAGAAAGCGCAGCCTGCAACCGGCGCGCAATAAGCAGTTTCGGCAAGGTTTATCAGCCTCGGCCCCGGCCGCCGGCCCGCAACCTTCATGCGAATTCTGTGTCTAACAGAACGTCGGCTGCGATCGATCTGCGCCGCGAATTTGCAGCCCTCCCCACCCGGCCGCGCATCCAATGGGTATCTGCGAAACATGGAAGCTCGGCAACAGCGCAGTGTTCGCAAAGGGCACATGAGATACCGCACCGTATCAACCCAATCGCGAGTCTTTGCTGTTGCTCTCGCAATTCTCGCGGCTGCATTTGCCGCCGTGCACGCCCGCGCCTCGGTCGCGTTGCTGATGGAGGAGCCGTACGGCACGTTCGGCGCATTCAATCCGACCGGGCACGCTGCGGTTTATCTGAATCGCGTCTGTGCGGAGACTCCCACTCAGCTGCGGCCCTGCGGGCCTGGCGAGTACGGCGTGGTGATCAGCCGGTATCACAAGATCCACGGGTATGACTGGATTGCTGTCCCGCTCATCCCGTATCTCTATGCGGTCGACAACGCCTCCGATGTGCCCGCATCGATCAACAAGAGTCAGGTGGCCGAACTGCGCGATGCGTATCGCCGGGCCCACCTGGAATCTCTTGCGCCGGACGACCGCCACGGCCGCGCACCCCGCGGCGAGTGGACGCAGCTGGTCGGGTCGTCGTATGACCGCACCATTCATGGCTTCGCCTTTCCCACCACGCCGGAGCAGGACGCGCGCTTCATCGCGATCCTGAATGATCGCCACAACATCGCTCATTTCAACCTCTTCTTCCGCAACTGTGCCGATTTTTCGCGCACGGTAATCGGCATTTACCTGCCGGATGTGGTGCACCGCAACTTCATCGCCGATCTTGGCTTCACCACCCCAAAGCAGGTCGCGCGCTCACTGGTGAAATATGACCGCGAGCACTCCGAAATGGAGATCTCCGCTTTCACCATCACGCAGGTCCCGGGCAGCGTTCCGCGCAGCCATTCGGTGAATGGCGTGGCCGAGTCGTTGATCAAGAGCAAGAAATATCTGATCCCGCTCGCGGTCCTGCATCCTGAGCTGACTGCTGGAGTGATCGTTGCCTATCTCGCCGACGGCCGGCTGGATATGCCCAAAGACCCCGTGGTCTTCGATGCGGAGGATTTTGCCTCGGGGCAGCAACTCGCGACCCCGGTAGCTGCTCCTGTGCCATCGATCGCTCCGGCCCCGGAGATCGAAAACCGCACCGTCCTCAGCCTGGACAGCGATGGCGCTGCCGGTGGCGGCGCACCCAGCCCCTCTACCAGCCTGATGCCGTAGCGCCCGATTCTAACGGCGCTGGCTGCGTGCGATCGCCGCGCGCGCTTCGCTGTCCGCCTCGCGCTTGCGCTCCGCGGCGCGCTTGTCCCACTCCTGCTTGCCTTTGGCCAGCGCGATCTCGCACTTCACGCGTCCATTGCGGAAATACAGGCGTGTCGGGATCAGCGTGAAGCCCTTCTGTCGCGCCGCAACCTCCAGCTTGCGCAACTCGTTCTTATGCAGCAGCAGCCTGCGCGTGCGCAGTGACTCGTGGTTCATCTGGTTGCCGTGGCTGAATGGCCCGATGTGCGCATTCAGCAGAAAGCATTCGCCATCCTTCAGCAGCCCATAGGCGTCCTTCAGGTTCGCTTTGCCCTCGCGGATCGACTTCACCTCGGTTCCGCGCAGCGCCACGCCGGCCTCATATCGGTCACTCAAAGAATAGTTGTGGCTCGCCGCGCGGTTCTGCGCCGCATCGCGCAAGCCGGCCGCGACAGGATCGCGGTCCTTCGCCTTCGCCGCCGGCTTGGGCTGTGCGGCAACCGTCGGATTGGAGAGCGACCTTGGCATAAGGCCCGATAGCACCTTCGTGGTACGCATTGCCGGCAGAAAGCGGACCGCTCGCTCGTCTACACGCAAGCAACAGAAAGCCGCACCGGAAGGAACAAAATTCCCCGCGCAAGGGCCGGAGTTAACTCTCTGGTCTCTTGCGGCAAACCCTGAGTTTAACATGCGGATTCCGCCCCCTCACATCGCCGGATCGATGCCGTCTAACCAGCAGTTATCGCCACTACCCCCCGAGCGTTCCCACTCGGGAAAGGACTGTTCGCAGGTTATTGAAAATGGAGCCACAATTCGGCGGTCTACGCGAAAGCGAATGCTATACTCGCCATCAGTCCATTGCATTCGGCGAACGGACCGCCTGGCCAGCGGCCCGGTTGTGGAAGGCCTTGGGCCGGGAGGCCTTAAAAAGCCCTCGGCAAACGCCGCCAGCCGCCCAAAGCACCTGGACGGCGCAAAGGAAGCACAGGGCATCGGCATGACGCGCGGGTTCGCATCTCTTCTCTCCAATCGGTTCGCCTCGCGCAGCATCCTTTTCTCCGCGCTGCTGATTTTGCTCGGCGTATCAGCCGCGCCTGCGCATGCCCAGTCCGCGTCCGGATGGAACAAACGCGGGCAGGCAGCCGAGCTCAAAGAGGACTACGACACCGCCTACGAGTGCTACCTGAAGGCGCACCAGAAATCGCCGAAGGACATGCGCTATCTCACGCGCCTGGACCGCATGCGCTTCCAGGCCGCCGCGCAGCATGTGGACCGCGGCCGCGTCCTGCGCCAGAACGGCGACATACCCGGCGCGCTGAACAACTTCGCGCGTGCGCTTGAGATCGATCCCTCCGACGAAGCAGCCCGCCAGGAGATCGAGATCACGGAGCACTCTGAAAAAATTCCGGGCGTGATCCCTGTTGCGCCTCCAGGGGCCGCTTCTTCCTCGGCGCTCGTCAATGAGGTTTCACTGCTCGCGCCGCCGGCCGAACTCAAGCCGATCTCTTCAGACCTGGTCACCCTGAATATGGCTTCTGAGGACACCAAGCTGGTGTACCAGGCCATCGGCAAGTTCGCGGGCATCAACGTTCTGTTCGATCCCGACTTCACCTCCAAGCGCATCCCGGTCGACCTGAAAAGTGTCTCTCTCGGTGAAGCTCTGCGTATCGTCGGCCTGGTGTCCGACACCTTTTACAAGGTCCTCACGCCGGACACCATCTACGTCGCCACCAACAATCATCAGAAGCATGCTGACCTTGACGATCAGGCGATCCAAACTTTCTATCTGACCAACTCCACCTCGCAGGCGGACATCAACGAGATCCAGGCGGCGCTGCGCCAGATTCTGACTCAGGACGATAAGACCTTCGTCGTTCCCTCGCAGGATGCCATTGTCGTCCGTGCGGCGCCCTCGCACCTGATGCTGGTCGAAAAACTACTCAACGATCTTGACCGTACCAAAGCCGAAGTTACAGTTGACGTTGCGATCCTCGAGGTCAACCGCGACAAGATGCGCAATCTCGGCATGACGCTGCCGCAGAGCTTCACCATCACGCCGCAGACCACGCCCAACTCCACCAATACCGTCTCCTCGGCCACCTCCGGCACGCCACTCGCCTCGAACTTTACCCTCAACACGCTGGCCAACATCAACGCCACCAACTTTGCTGTGACGATCGGCGGCGGCACGCTAAACGCGCTGCTCTCCGACGGCGATACGCGCGTGTTGCAGAATCCAACGATCCGCGCCACCGACGGCCAAAACGCTACGCTCAAGATCGGCACACGGGTGCCGATCGCTACCGGCACCTACAATGCGGGTACGGCGCTCGGCACGGCAGGACTGGGCGGAATCGGATCGCAGACCCAGTTCACCTATCAGGACGTGGGCGTCACCATCGACATGACGCCGCAGATTCACATCGATCGCCAGATCTCGCTCAAGCTCGACATCGAAGATTCCACCGAAGCCGGCTCCGTCAGCGAAGGCAACGGCCTTACCGAACCGATCTTCGGCCAGCGCATCTCCAAGGGCACGATCCAGCTCCGCGACGGCGAGCCCTGCCTGCTGGCAGGCTTTTTGAGCAAGACCGACAACAGCACCACCAGCGGCACCCCCGGCCTTGTCAGCATCCCCTTGCTCAAATACGTCTTCGGCTCGGTGAACAAGGAGGTCGCGCAGGACGAGATCGTCTTCGTTCTCGTCCCGCACATCGTGCGTGAGAGCCCGCTCACCCGCCTTAATACGCGCGCCATCGACACCGGCACCAGCACCGACATCCAGATCCGCAAGTCCGATTCCCCGGCGTTCGATGCGTTGTTCCCTGCCAACCCGGAAGAAGCACCATTGCCCAAGATCACAGCGGCGCAGGGCGCCGACGCCATGGTCGGCCAGATCGCCCAGCAGGCTACGCGCACGCCGGGCGTGACGCAGCCGCCCGCGGCGGTCGGCCCAATGCCACAAGGGCCGGCGCAGAATCCCAGCTCTGCCGGGCCTGCGACGCCCGTGCCAAACGCCGCGAAGCCTGCTGTCGTGGCTGCCCCGCAGCCGGTCGGGTTCGTCGTTACGCCGCCGAACTCGAATCAGGCGGTCGGCTCTGAATTCAACGTCTCCATCGTGCTGACCAACGCGCATGATGTCTTCTCCGTGCCGGTGCAGGTGCAGTTCGACCCCAAAATTCTTCAACTCGTCAACGTCGATACCGGCGGCCTGCTCGGCGGCGACGGTCAGCCTGTTGCGCTGGTCCATCGCGATGAGGGCAACGGCCTTGTCACCATCACGGCCTCCCGTCCGCCGGGCACGGATGGCGTTAATGCCGCACAGGGGCAGGTCTGCATTCT